>JAFAEH010000033.1 GCA_023424135.1 Actinomycetes bacterium
GCGGGGAGCTGGGCGGTCAGGTCGTCGCTCGCCGGGCGCGGGTGCGGCGCGCCCCCCGCGACCGCGCCGTCGGCGGGGTCACCCGACAGCGCGACCCGCGCGGCCTCGGCCGGGGCGACGCCGTCGATGGTCAGGCGGCGCATGACCATCAGCCGGTCGAGGTCGTGCGCGCTGTAGCGACGGTGGGCCCCGGCGGCGTGCTCGGAGGGGCCGAGCCCGTAGCGGCGGTCCCACGTGCGCAGCGTGGCCGGTGCGACACCGAGCCGCCCCGCGACGGCGGCGACCGTGAGCGCCGCGACGGGCCGCGGCCCCGCTCCCGGCGCCCCGGACGCGCTCCTGACGCCGACGTCGCCCCCGGCGTCCGTACCGGTGCCGCTGCCGGCGCCGTCGACCTCGCCGACGACCTCGCTGGTGCCCGCGTCGTCGGGTGCGTGGTTCTCGCCCGCTGCGGTCATGACGCGATTGTGCCAGCGCTGCCCCACGCGTGGCGCGCTCGGCCGTCGCACGGCACGGGCCGGGCCCTCACCGACCCGCACGGACGTCGGACGAGCGACCTGGAACCACGTCCAGATCGTTTCATCAGATCGCGTCGCCAACAGGGTCTTGAACAACTTCTGGCGCGGTTGTAGCGTTGCGGCACGTCGCCACGGGGAACCGTCGGCCGACCACAGCCTTCGTCCCGGCCACCAGCCGCGCGACGTCACGCAAGCCCGAGGAGGAGCACATGGCCGAGATCTCGCGTCTGCCCGGACCGGTGATGGACCTGTGGGAGTGGCAGTTCGAGGGGGCGTGCCGTGACGCCGACCAGGACCTGTTCTTCCACCCGGAGGGTGAGCGCGGCTCGGCCCGCCGCCGGCGCGCCGAGGCGGCCAAGGCGATCTGCGCGACCTGCCCCGTGCTGGACGAGTGCCGCGAGCAGTCCCTCGCCGTCCGCGAGCCGTACGGCGTGTGGGGTGGGCTGTCGGAGGACGAGCGCGCCGCCGTGCTCGCCGAGCGGGCCGGTCGCCGCGTCACCGCCTGACCTGGTCGGCGGTGACGCGCGGGGAGGTGCGTCACCGCCGACCGGACGTCGTCACGACGTCACCGAGAACGACGAAGGCCCCCTCCGTGGAGGGGGCCTTCGTCGTCCCGGGGAACGCTCCCCGGTCAGGTGTACGCGTCGTCAGCCGACGATCGCGAGCACGTCGCGCGCCGAGAGGATGAGGAACTCCTCGCCGGAGTACTTCACCTCGGTGCCGCCGTACTTGGAGTAGATGACCTTGTCACCGACAGCCACGTCGAGCGGGACACGGTTGCCCTTGTCGTCGATCCGACCCGGGCCCACCGCCAGGACCTCGCCCTCCTGGGGCTTCTCCTTGGCGCTGTCCGGGATGACGAGACCCGACGCGGTCGTCGTCTCGGCCTCGAGGGCCTTGACGACGATCCGGTCCTCGAGGGGCTTGATGGAGACCGACACAGCGGACCTCCCCTTCGCGTGTGAGTAGTTCAGGCAGTGTCTGCGCCGCATCGTCGCCGCCGTCGTCGCGGGTGCCGGGGCATCGGTGCGGTTGGCACCCTCACCAGGAGAGTGCCAGTTCCTCACTCTAGGAACGCGTTAGCACTCGGTCAACCCGAGTGCCAGCCACACCCTCCCCTCACAGCCCGTGGGTGACGCCTCGGGCGCGCGACGTGGGAGGGTGGGTGCGTGGACGACGACGGGCTCACCCGGCTCCTGCGCCCCGAGGGCTGGGCGCTGCTCCAGGCGCTCCCGCCGTACGACGAGCGGCTCGCGCTGCCGATCGCCGAGCGGCTGCAGAAGGAGGGGCTCGAACCCGCGCTGGTCGCGGCCGCGCTCACCCAGTCCCGGCTGCGCGCCCGGGCCCGGGCCAAGCTCGGCGACTTCGCCGAGGGCATGCTGTTCACGGTCGCGGGTCTCGAGCAGGCCACCCGGCTGGAGGTCGCCGCGCACCACGCGCGCCGCTACCTCGACGCGGGCTGCTCGTACGTGGCCGACCTCACCTGCGGGCTCGGCGCGGACGCGCTCGCGCTCGGCGGCGTCGGGCTGCGGGTCCTCGCCACGGACGTCGACGAGACGACGGCCGCGCTGGCGACGGTCAACCTGCGGGCGTTCCCCGAGGTCGAGGTGCGGATGGCCGACGGCCTGAGCCTCGACCTGACCGCCGAGGGCGTCGACGGCGTGTACGCCGACCCGGCGCGACGCACGGGCACAGGACGACGCGTGTTCGACCCGCGCGCCTACTCACCGCCGCTCGACGCGGTGCTCGCGACGCGCGACGCGGTCCCCGCGCTCGGGCTCAAGCTCGGTCCGGGCCTGGCGCACCGGGACCTGCCCGTGGACGCCGAGGCGCAGTGGGTGTCGGTCGACGGCGAGGTCGTCGAGCTCGGCCTGTGGTTCGGCCCGCTGGCCCCCGACGGCCCTGGCCGCACCGCGCTCGTCCTGCGCGACGGCGGTGCGCACGTCCTGCGCGCGGACCCCGACGGCGACGACGACGCCCCGCCCGTCGGCCCCGTCGGCGGCTACCTGTACGAGCCGGACGGTGCGGTGATCCGTGCCGGCCTCGTCGGGACGGTCGCCCACCGCGTGCGCGGCCGGCTGATCGACCCCACGATCGCCTACGTGACGTCCGACGCCCTCGCCGACCGCTCCGTGCGGCACCCGCTCGCGACCGCGTACCGGGTGCTCGACGACCTGCCCTTCGGTCTCAAGCGCCTGCGCACCTACCTGCGCGAGCGTGGCGTGGGGAGGTTGACGATCAAGAAGCGCGGCACGGCCGTCGTGCCCGAGACGCTGCGCAAGCAGCTCGACCTGCGCGGACCGGCCGAGTCGACGGTCGTGCTCACGCGCGTCGCTGGCCAGCAGCGCGTGCTCGTCGTGGAGCCGGTCTGATGGCCGCGCCCGTCACGCTCCCGTTCGCCCGATCGGAGCGCTCGACCGTCGGCATCGAGTGGGAGGTCGCGCTCGTCGACGCCGACTCCGGCGACCTGCGCCAGGCGGCGAACGCGATCTTCGAGGCCGTGCGCCCGCCCGACGGGTCGGACCACCCGCACATCACGTCCGAGCTGCTGCTCAACACCGTCGAGGTCTCGTCCGGCAAGTGCCGCACCGTCGCCGAGGCGGGCGCCGACCTGCAGCGCGCGCTCGACGAGGTCGCGGCCGCCGCCCGCCCGCTGCGGATCGACCTCATGGGCGCGGGAACGCACCCGTTCGCGAACTGGGCGACGCAGCGCGTGACCGACAAGCAGCGCTACGCGACCCTCATCGACCGCACGCAGTGGTGGGGCAGGCAGATGCTCATCTACGGCGTGCACGTGCACGTCGGCGTCGAGGAGCGCGCCAAGGTGCTGCCGCTGAGCCGCGCGATGCTCACGGTCTTCCCGCACATCCAGTCGCTGTCCGCGTCGTCGCCGTTCTGGGGCGGCAAGGACACCGGGTACGCGTCGAACCGCGCACTGCTGTTCCAGCAGCTGCCGACCGCGGGCCTGCCGCCGCAGTTCGAGCGCTGGGAGCAGCTCGAGCAGTACGTCGGGGACATGATCCACACGGGCGTGATCGACCAGGTCGACGAGGTGCGCTGGGACATCCGGCCGTCGCCGCGGTTCGGCACGCTCGAGATGCGCATCGCCGACGGCGCCGCGAACCTGCTCGAGGTCACCGCGATCAGCGCGCTGACCCACTGCTTCGTCGAGCACTTCTCGTCGATGCTCGACGCGGGCGAGCCGCTGCCGACCATGCCCCCGTGGTTCGTCCAGGAGAACAAGTGGCGCTCGGCGCGCTACGGCATGGACGCGATCGTCATCACGAACGCGGCGGGCGACGAGGAGCTCGTCACGGACTCGGTGGGGCGCTGGCTGTCGGACCTGGCACCCGTCGCCGAGCGCCTGGGCTGCGCGGACGAGCTCGAGCAGGTCCGCGTCGTCCTGCGCCGCGGCGCGTCCTACCAGCGCCAGCGCGCCGTCGCCCGGCGCAACGCGGGCGAGCTCGAGCCGGTCGTCCGCTCGCTCGTCGCCGAGCTCGCGGCGGGGCGCCCGCTCTGATCGGTCCGGCGGGACGCCCGGGACGCCGTCACGCGTCCTCCCACCGCCAGGTCTGCAGCGCGTCGTCGAGCACCGCGAGCGTCGCCGTCTCGTCGGGCGCGTAGGTGAGCAGCCACCGCCACGTGCGCCCCCGCCGGTCGAGACGCGCCTCGGTGCGGACGAGCCCACCCACCTGCACCGTGCGCGTCAGCACCGTGCCCGCGGCCGTCGCGCGCTCGCGCACCGGACCGGTGGGGGCGACGCGCGGACCCCAGGCGTGGCGCTCCGGCTGCTCGAGCGCCGTCCGCGCGTCGCGGGCGGGGTCGAGGACCGCGCACGTGACGACGAGGGACGCGGTCGAGGTGATCCGGAGGTACACGGCCGTCCACGCGCCGTCGGGGCACGGGACGCCCGCGGCGACGAGCTCGGCCGGGCCGGCAGGGGTACGGCAGGACGCGGCGAGCGAGCCGTCCGGGGCGACGACCGCGAGACGACCCGGCGGGACGGCCCGCGCAGCGACGGACGGCTCGGACGCCGGTGCGTCGGCGGGCAGCCACCGCCACGACGCGAGCACCGCGTCCGCGAGGGAGTCGACGCCGGTGTCCTCGGCGGGTCGTAGCACGCCCACGACGTAGGCCCAGCCGTCGTGGTCGAGGTGCGTGTCCGTCACGAGGCGGGCACCCACCGCGAACGTGTGACGCCAGGCGGGGCCGGCGGCGGTCTCGGCGTGCACGACGTCCCCGACGGCGACGCGTGGCTCCCCCGTCCAGCGCGCCGCCGCGGGTCTGTCGCGCGCACCGGCGAGCACGACACCCTCGTCGACGAGGCCGACCCGGCCGAGCACGACGACGAGCAGCGCGCGGTGCGCACCGAGGAGCACCGTGACCGGCTGGCCCCTGCCCCCGGGCTCGGCGGCGGGCACCGCGGCCGAGTGCCACGGCACCCGGACCCGCAG
>JAFAEH010000047.1 GCA_023424135.1 Actinomycetes bacterium
CGCGTCGGCGGCCCGCGCCCGGACGCTGCTCGCCGCCGCGCTGGTCCCCGCGCTGCTCGCCACGCTGCTCGGCGCCTGGTGGCTGTGGCCCGCCGCGGACGCGGCTCCCCCGACCTTCGAGACCGACGGGCCGGGCGTGACGTACGTGCGCGGCGAGGTCGTCGACGTGCACCCCGACGACACCGGCACGGCCCAGGCCGTCGCCCGCCTCGCGGACGGGGAGCAGGTCGACGTGCACGTGCCGCCGGAGTACGTCGCGGAGCTCTCGCCGGGCGACGACGTCCGCCTCGCCCGCATGCAGGTCGCCGCCATCGCGTTCGACCCCACCGCCGACCCCGAGGCGATGACGACCCAGCACGTGTTCGTCGACTTCGTGCGCGGCCCGCCGATGGCGCTGCTCGCCGCGGCGTTCGCGCTGCTCGTCGTGCTCGTCGCCCGCTGGCGGGGGCTCGCGGCGCTCGCGGGGATGGTCGTGGGGCTCGGCGTCGTCGCGGTCTTCACGCTGCCCGCGCTGCTGCAGGGCCGACCCGCGGTGCCCGTCGCGCTCGTGACGAGCGTCGCGATCATGTTCGCCGTGCTGTACCTCGCGCACGGGGTGTCGGTCCGCACGTCCACGGCCCTGGCGGGGACGCTCGTGGGGCTCGTCGCGACCGCGGGGATCGCCGCGTGGGCGGGCGGGGCCGCGCACCTGACGGGTCTGTCCGGCGAGTACGCGCTCGACCTGATGTCCGTCGCACCCGAGGTGCGTCTGCGGGCCGTGCTCGTGTGCGGCATGGTCCTGGCGGGTCTCGGCGTGCTCAACGACGTGACGATCACGCAGGCGTCCGCGGTGTGGGAGCTGCACGCCGCGAGCCCGGGCCGGGCGTGGCGGTCGCTGTTCTCGCAGGGCATGCGCATCGGCCGTGACCACATCGCGTCGACCGTCTACACGATCGTGTTCGCGTACGTCGGGGCCGCGCTGCCGCTGGTGCTGCTCGTGAGCCTCTCGGACCGTGACCTGCTGGGCCTGCTGACGAGCGGGGAGATCGCCGAGGAGGTGGTCCGCACGCTCGTCGGCTCGATCGGCCTGGTGCTCGCGATCCCGGTGACGACGGCGCTCGCGGCGACGTTCGTCCGCCTGAGCGCCGCACCGCCCGCACCGCACGCACCGCACGGCGAGGTGGGGAGGCGCCCGGACGCCTAGGGTCCGAGCGCCTCCCCACCGGGGTGCGGTCAGGGCGCCGGCGGGAGCGTGTCCGGGTCGAGCAGCCCCCGGCGCAGCGCCGGGACCAGGCGCGGCGGGACGACGACGTCCCGCCCGTCGACGCGCACACGGGTGAGCGCGACGGGGGTGGCGACCCACTGCGCGCGCCGCGACCGCGTGCGCGAGCGGGACGTCTTCCGCTTGGGGACGGCCATCAGCCCTGCCTCGCCTTCCACCGCGGGTTGCGCTTGTTGATGACGTAGGTCTTGCCGCGGCGGCGCACGACGATCGACCCGTCCTTCTTCTTCAGCGACGCGAGCGATGCGCGGACCTTCATCGGTTCTCCTCCTGCGAGTCGTGCGCACCCTGCGGCCCCTGCGGCGACGGGACCGTCGACGTGGACCCGCCGTAGCGGCGGCGGAACTTCTCGACACGGCCCGCGGTGTCCATGACGCGTGCGCTGCCCGTCCAGAACGGGTGGCTCGCGCTGGAGATCTCGACGTCGATCACGGGGTAGGCGCGCCCGTCCTCCCACTCGACGGTCCGTGGCGACGTCGCGGTCGATCGCGTGAGGAACGCGAACCCGGCCGAGGCGTCGCGGAAGACGACGGGGTGGTAGTCGGGGTGGATGCCCTGCTTCATCTGGTCCTCCTCACCAGCTCGACTTCGTGACGCCCGGCAGCTCGCCGCGCAGGGCCATCTGACGGAAGCGCACGCGCGAGAGGCCGAACGCGCGCAGGTGCCCACGTGGGCGTCCGTCGACGAGGTCACGGTTGCGCAGCCGCACGGGGCTCGCGTCGCGCGGCTGGGCGGCGAGCTCGGCGCGTGCGGCGCGGCGCTCGTCCTCGGTGAGGTGGGGGTTCACGGAGGCGGCGCGCAGCTCGGCGCGTCGTTCCGCGTACCGGGCGACGACCTCGCGACGCTGGGCGTCGCGCGCGATCTTGCTCTTCTTGGCCATGTCAGCGCTCCTCGCGGAAGTCGACGTGCCGGCGCAGGACGGGGTCGAACTTGCGCAGCACGAGCCGGTCGGGGGTGTTGCCGCGGTTCTTGCGGGTGACGTAGGTGAAGCCGGTGCCGCCGGTGGAGCGGAGCTTGATGACGGGCCGCAGGTCGGTCCTCCTGGCCATCAGACCTTCTCCCCGCGGGCGAGGATCTCCGCGACGACGACGTCGATGCCGCGCCGGTCGATGGTCTTGATGCCGTCGGTGGACACGCGCAGCCGCACGGTCCGCCCGAGCGAGGGCACCCAGTAGCGGCGCCGCTGGATGTTCGGCACGAAGCGCCGGGAGGTCCGTCGGCCCGAGTGGGACACCGTGCGCCCGAAGGTCGGCACCTTCCCGAGGACCTGGCAGTGGTTGCTCATGGCGGACGACGGTAGTTATTGATTATGGTTCTCGTCAACTACTGCGAGCCGTTCGCATCAGAACCGTGGAGGACCCCGTGCCCCGTACCCCCGTCGTCGTCCTGTCGTCGATCGACCCGATCGAGCGCGAGGCCACGCTGCTCGGCCTGCTCGTCGACTCCCCCCGGACCGTCGCGGTCCGCCACGACATCCACGACGACGAGGACGGCGGGTCGATCCGCCGCGTCGTCGCCTCCGCCGCCGGGGTCGTCGAGGACGAGCAGGTGCCGCTCGAGCACGCGTGCCTGTCCTGCGCCGTCCGTGAGGACGCCGTGCCCACGCTGCGCCGCCTGGCCGACGACGGGCGCTGGGACACCGTCGTCCTCGCGCTGCCGGTCAGCGCCGAGTCCCTGCCCGTCGTGCGCGCGCTCGGCTGGGCCATGCGCGCGGGCGAGCCCCTCGCCGGCCTGCGGCTCGCCGACACCGTCACCACGGTCGACCTCGCGGCGTTCGAGCACGACCTGCTGGGGGACGACCTGCTCGACGAGCGCGGCCTCGCCCTGACCGACGACGACCGACGCTCCGTCGGTGAGGCCGTCGCCGCGCAGGTCGCGCACGCCGACGTCGTCCTGGTCACGGGCGACACGCACACCCACCCGATCGCGTCCGACCTGCTGGACCACGTGCGCGCCGCCGACGCACGCCGCGTCGACGGCCGGCTCGGCGTGCGCCTCGTCGACCTCGTCGCGCACGAGCACCGACCCGTCGTCGCGGAGCGCCGCCTCGACCCCGCGTTCGTCGCCCCCGTCCCGGGCGCACCCACGCAGCACGGCGTCTGGACCATCGACCTGCACACCGACCGCCCGCTGCACCCCGAGCGCCTGCTGCACGACGTGCAGCGCCTCGGATCCCCGCCCGTGCGGGCGCGCGGGCGCTTCTTCGTGCCCTCGCGCCCCGACACGCTGTGCGTCTGGGACGGTGCGGGCGGTCAGCTGAGCATCGGCGCGGCCGGGCCGTGGGGCCGGCGCACCCCCGACACGCGACTGGTGATCACGGGCACGGGTGACGAGGCGCCCGCGCTGCGCGAGGCGTTCGCCGACCTCGTGCTGTCGGACGCGGAGACGACCCGGGGGTGGGGCGCGTGGCTCGGCCGCCCCGACGTCCTGGCACCGTGGCTCGGCGAGCGGTCGCCCGCACCGGGGGTCGGCTCGTGGTGATCCGGTCCGTGGTGCGTGGGCCCGCAGCGCGCCGGACCACGCCGGGCGGTTCGGTGGTGGGTCGGTGGTGGGTCGGCCGGTGGTGCGTCAGCCCAGCGTGAGGACGAGCGGCTCGTAGCCGCCCAGCGCGGGGACGACCGTCAGCGTGATGTCCCGCGGGTCGGCGACGACGAACGCGAGGTCGAAGTTCACGACGCCGGCCCGGTTGAGCTCGAAGCTCGGCCCCGTGGCAGCGATCTGCACGGCAGGGTCGATGATCTGGGTCGCCTCCACCCCGCCGGAGACCGCGGTCGCGCTGAGGGTGTGCGGCGAGTACGCACCGCGGGTGCCGTTGGTGATGGTGAACCGGATCCGCACGGCCTCACCCTCGACGCCCTCGGCCCCCTCGGCCTGGTCCGAGGGCGTGAACCGCACCGGGTCCTTGACCTGGAGGAAGAGGCCGTCGCCGTACTCGAACGGCCGCCCGAAGGTGATCTGGGCACCCTCGTACGTCGGCTGCACGGTCGGCTCGTTGACCTCGGCGCTCGCGCTCGAGGAGCACGCGCCCAGGGCGAGCGCGAGCCCGGCGAGGCCCGCGACGAGCGCCGTGACGCGCGTCGGCCCGCCGGGTGCGGTGCGGGAGGAGAGTGCGGAGGTGACGGTCACGCGGGGCTCCTGAGGTCGATGGCCAGGGCGCGGTCGGTCCGGTGCGCGGCCCCTGCGCACGTGTCACCGCACACGCGGTGCGACCACGACCCGGTGCGGCTGTGCGGGGGACGAGAGGGACCGTGACCAACCGGCCCCCCGAGGCCGCGGTCAACGTAGCAGCCGGTCGTTACCCGCCGGTACGTTCCGCGTTTCGTCGTACGCACGCCGCTGACCTGCACCGTCGGACTCACGAGGCCGGGCGGGACGTGCCGTACGTGGGCTGTCCGAGTGACGTCCGCAGGGTGAGCGCGTAACACGCTGTTCACACGGCGTCCAGGATGCGGACATTGCGCGCCCGATATGCGGCCGCTCAGGACGCGGCGATCGCGAGCTGACCGTACCCGTACAGCGCGGGGACGACCTGCAGCGCCAGCCCCTGCGACACGTCGACCGCGAAGGCCAGGGAGAACTGCAGGGACCCGCCGTGCGGGATGCTCACGTCCGGCCCGGTCAGGTCCACGCCCTGCTCCGGGTCCCACACGGCCTCCACCGGGTGCCCGTCGGGCGTCGTGGCGACGACCTGGAGGGTGTTGGGGCGGAACTCCCGACCGGTGCGGTTGCGCACGTCGACCTCGATCCGGACCGCCGCACCACCGTCACCGCCTGCGGCGCGTGCGCTCGGCTCGTACGCGCGCGGCGTCAGCACCGTGAAGGACAGCCCGTCGGCGTAGGTGTACGTCTCGCCGAAGCCGACCGCCCCGCCGGGCTGCTCGACGACATCCTCGTCCGGGGCGACCAGGACGCCGTCCGCGTGGGCCGGCTGCGGCTGCGCCGGGAAGACGATCCGCAGACCGACGAGCACGGCGACGACGGCGACCAGGGTGAGCAGCACACCCGCGACGACGACGGCACGGCTGCGGTGCAGCGGGGCCTCGTTCGCCCGCACGTCGCCGACCGTCAGCAGCCCGGTCGTGGGCGGGGAGGCGGAGGCTACGGAAGCACCACCGCGCGCGGATGGCAGCCCTTGCCGCGGCGTGGGGACCGAGTCGATCCCTCGTGGGAGCGCTCTCGCAACATCGGGACGATCGGTGCTCACGCGCATCTCCAGGGGCTCGGCGGCAGGTGGGTCTGCCGGACCCCCCGGCGACGCACCACTGACGGACCCGCCTGCCGGGCGGCACGCGACAGGACGCACGCGCGCGAGAGGCGAGGTCGTGACGCTCCGCGATGCGTCCTCGACGCCGAGGAAACTAGCGTCGCCCCGATCGGGCGATGGGCACCTAAACGCTTCTGACCGGGAGGTTCACATCAACTTCTCACCGTGAGACAACGTGGTGTGACTCGCCGCGACGCCGCGCCCCAGGGGGCGGGACGCCTCCACCTGCTCGCTTCCACCGCGCACGCGTCACTCGTCGACGCGCCTCGCGCGCGCGTCCCACCGCGGGCATCCGCCGGGACGCTCCGAGGGGAGCCTCTGCAACGCCGCGGGGCGGAGAGGACCGAACAGGTGGAGCGGACCGGGCAGGCGGAGCGGGTGACGGGAATCGAACCCGCGCTGTCAGCTTGGGAAGCTGAAGTTCTACCATTGAACTACACCCGCGCGACGCCCTCGTCGGGCGCTGCGGCGTCGATCCTACCTGCTGCACGGCGTGGTCCTTCAACCCGCGCCACGACGTGGACGCGCTCGCTTCGCCGGCCACCGCGGACGGTGGCAGGGTCGTCCCGTGACCGCGACGATGCGCCCGTTCCACCCGAGCGACCTGCCCGGCATGTACCGCGTGTGCCTGCTGACGGGCGCCGCCGGACGGGACGCGACGAGCCTGTACCGGGATCCGGAGCTGCTGGGGCACGTGTACTGCGGCCCGTACCCCGTCGCGGACCCGGGCCTCAGCATCGTCGTCGTCGACGACGGGGCCGTCGCGGGCTACGTCGTCGCGACGGCCGACACGGCGGCGTTCGACGCGTGGTGCGAGGACGCGTGGTGGCCGGTGCTGCGCGCGCGGTACGCCCCGGCGGCCGACGCGCGCGACGGCACGGAGGACCACGTGCTCGTCGGGCGCATCCACTACCCCGAGCCGACCACCCCGCCGCCCGACGCGCCCGCGCACCTGCACATCGACGTGCTGCCGCACCTGCAGGGCCAGGGCTGGGGCCGCCGACTGATCGAGGCCGCGGCGGACGTGCTGCGTGAGCGCGGCGTGCCCGGCGTGCACCTGGGGGTGGACGGCCGCAACGCACGTGCGATCGCCTTCTACGAGCACCTGGGCTTCCGCGTCGAGACCACGTACCCGTGGGGACACCGGCTGCTGCTCGACCTGCGCTGAGGCGCGGGACTGCGACCCCGTCGTTCGTCACGGTATGGACGCCCGTTCCGTGACGGATGACGGGGTCACGGGCGGAGCAGGCCGATCGTTATTGATAGTGGGTGTCAGTTGCTGTTAGCGTCGGCGCGTCCCACCCGCCTGCTGGAGAGGAACGGGCGCCCGCGCCCTCGTCATGACCACTGCACTGCCCCCGCGCATCCGCCGCGCGACCCCCGCCCTGGCCGCCGCCGCGCTGACGACGGCCCTGCTCGCCGCCTGCGCCGGCACCCCGGCCGCCGAGAGCGCCGGCGGCACCGGCACCCCGACGGCCGAGGCGACCACCCCCGCACCCACCGAGCGGTCCACCGCGATCCCCCGCCTGACCGTCACGTACGACGGCGGTGTGCTCGTGCTCGACGCGACCTCGCTCGAGGTCGTCGCCGACCTGCCCTCCCAGGACGAGGGCTACCTTCGCGTCAACCCCGCGGGCGACGGCCGCCACGTGCTCGTCTCGACGACCGGCGGGTTCCAGGTCCTCGACGCCGGCACCTGGGGCGAGGCGCACGGCGACCACGCGCACTTCTACACGCTCGACCCGCAGCTCACCGACGTCACGTACCCGGCCGAGAAGCCCGGTCACGTCGTCGTGCACGACGGGCGCACCGCGCTGTTCGACGACGGCACGGGGGACGTGACGGTGCTCGACGCCGCGCACGTCGGCGACGGACCCGACGACGCCCGCACGTACACGACGCCGTCCGCGCACCACGGTGTCGCGGTCGAGCTGCACGACGGCACGCTCGTCGTCTCCGAGGGCACGGAGGAGGCCCGCACGGGCGCCCGCGCCCTCGACGCCGAGAACACCGAGACCGCCGCGAGCGACCAGTGCCCCGGCGTGCACGGCGAGTCCGTCGCACAGGGCGACGTCGTCGCGATCGGCTGCCAGGACGGCGTCGTGCTCTTCGCGGACGGCGCCTTCACCAAGGTCCAGAGCCCCGACGCGTACGGCCGCATCGGCAACCAGGCGAGCTCCGAGGCCTCGCCCGTCGTCCTCGGCGACTACAAGGTCGACAAGGACGCCGAGCTCGAGCGCCCCACGCGCGTGTCCCTCGTCGACACCCGCACCGCGTCCCTCACCCTCGTCGACCTGCCGTCGTCGTACACGTTCCGCTCGCTGGCCCGCGGCGACCACGGTGAGGCGCTCGTCCTCGGCACCGACGGCTCGATCCACGTCATCGACCCGGAGACGGCGACGATCCTCCGGTCGATGCCCGTCGTCGACGCGTGGGAGGAGCCGCTGGACTGGCAGGTCGCCCGCCCGGCGATCAAGGTCCACGACGGCACCGCGTACGTGACCGACCCGGCGACCCGCAGCATCCACGCGGTCGACGTCGAGACCGGTGAGGTGTTCCGCACGGTCACGCTCGACGTCGTGCCCGACGAGCTCGCGGTCGCGACCGGCGAGGCCGTGGCGCACGACGACCACGACCACGCGGACGACGAGCACCAGGACTTAACCTGACGCGCCCCGACCCGGCGGGCGGTGCCACGGTGGGGAGCCCGTGCACCGCCCGCCGTCATGTCGGCCGGCGCGTCAGCGGTGGCACGCCGTCACCGGTCCTCGAGGCTCGCGAGCGTCGGCGGCTGCCACAGCCCCGGCACTCCGGCGCCGCGTGCCGCATCCGGTCGGCGCATCCCGACCGGGTCGACAGGGCAGGATCGTCCTCGTGAGCCCGACGGACCCCGCACCCGGCGCCACGCCGGAGCCCGGACGCGACCCCGCACCCGACCCTGCGCCGACAC
>JAFAEH010000085.1 GCA_023424135.1 Actinomycetes bacterium
GCCCCGGTGCGTGGGGAACACGACGCCGTGCGACACCGCCCCCACCTGGTGGCCCGCCCGCCCGATCCGCTGCAGGCCCGACGCGACCGAGGGGGGCGCGCCGACCTGCACCACGAGGTCCACCGCGCCCATGTCGATGCCGAGCTCGAGGCTCGACGTCGCGACGACCGCGGGCAGGCGGCCGTCCTTGAGCTCGGTCTCCGTGCGCGTGCGCTCGGCCCGGCTCATCGACCCGTGGTGCGCGCGCGCCACGATCGTCGTCGCGTCGCGCGTGTCGACGCCCGCCGACGAGCCGGACTGCCCGGGCACGGCTGCGGGGCGCACCGCGCCGGGGTCGGGCACGTCCTCGCCCTGGCGCTCGGCCCACACCTCGTTGATCCGCGCGGTCAGCCGCTCGGCACCGCGGCGCGAGTTGGTGAACACGAGCGTCGATCGGTGGGCCGCGACGAGGTCGACGACGCGCTCCTCGACGTGCGGCCAGATCGACGGCCGGGCGCGCGCCGGGTCGTCGGGCAGGACGGGGGCGGCGGCGGGACCACCGGCCCCGGCACCCCCGAACCCGGCGAGGTCGGGGTCCAGACCCGCACCGTCGTACATCCCGCCGAGGCCCGGCACCGGGCGGCCCGCCGCCGGCCGCGCCGCGGACAGGTCCGCGAGGTCCGGGACGGGCACGACGACCTCGACCTCGACGACCTTCTGCGACGGGGGCTGCACGACCGTGACGCGCCGACCGCCGTCCGTCGGCGTCCGGGCACCGCCGAGGAAGGCCGCGACCGCGTCGACCGGACGCACGGTCGCCGACAGCCCGACGCGCTGCGCGGGTCCCGGGCCGCCGTCCCGCTCGAGCAGCGCGTCGAGCCGCTCCAGACTCACCGCCAGGTGCGCACCGCGCTTGGTGCCGGCCACCGCGTGGATCTCGTCGACCACGACGGTCCGCACGCCGGACAGCCCGCGCCGCGCCGCCGACGTGAGCACCAGGTACAGGGACTCCGGGGTGGTGATGAGCACGTCCGGCGGCGAGGTGGCGAACGCGCGCCGCTCGTTCGGGGGCGTGTCCCCCGTGCGGATGCCGACGGTCACGTCGGGCAGCGTGCGTCCCAGCCGTGTGGCGGCCTGCCGGATGCCCACGAGCGGTGAGCGCAGGTTGCGCTCGACGTCGGTCGCCAGCGCCTTGAGCGGTGAGACGTACACCACGCGGCAGCGCTGCGACGGGTCGTCCGGGCGCTCGCCCGTGAGCAGGGCGTCGATCGCCCACAGGAAGGCCGCGAGCGTCTTGCCCGACCCCGTGGGTGCGACGACGAGCGCGTGGTCCCCGCCCGCGACGGCGTCCCACGCACCCGACTGGGCCGCGGTGGGCGCGTCGAACGCACCCGCGAACCATGCACGGGTCGGTTCCGAGAACCTGTCGAGCACCACGGCCCCATCGTGTCAGCCGCCACCGACAGCCGCGGCCCGGCGTGGCAGGCTGGGCGTGTGAGGTACCGCGAGCTGACCGACCTGGTGGACGACGTGCTCGGCCGCGTCCAGGGCAGGCTCCTGCTCGACGAGCTCGTGCTCGACGACCTCGGCCACCGCACGGGCGCGGCCGCGCTCGCGGACGGGGTCGAGCCCCGCGTCGTCTGGCACGCGCTGTGCGACGCGCTGGGGGTGCCGGAGGCGCGACGCTGGGGCTCCGACCCGCACCGGCAGGCCCCGCCGCGGCGGGCCGAGCACTGACGACGTGAGCGGGGGCGGGCATGCGCGAGGACGACCGCGACGGGACGACGGGCACCGCCCCCGGGTCCGGGACGTCGGGCCCCGGCGCGCGCACCCGTTGGCTGCCGCGCGCCGGTGACGTCCTCGACGCGCTCGTCTCGCTCGTGGTCACGGCGTTCGGGCTGGGCGTCGCGATCGCGGTCGTCGACGGGGTGTCGGCCGCGACGCCGGCCGGGGTGCTGCTGGCCGCCGCAGCCGTCGGCGTGGGTGACCTGGTGCTGCGGGCCCCGTTGCGCGCACTCGCCTCGGTGGCCGGTGCGGCCGGTGCGCTCGTCGCCGGCCTGACCGCGCAGGTCCTGGTCGCCTGGGCCGCGCTGCGGGTCGCACCGGGCGTCGGGCTCAGCTCGGCCTGGGCCGTGCTCTGGGTCCTCGCGATCACGTCGGTCGTCATGGCCGTGGGCCGCTGGGTCTGGGGGTCGAGCGACAACGAGTACGTGGTGGCGGACGTGGTACGGCGGGCGCGCCGCCACGCGAAGGACCGCGGGCGGCGCACCGCGGCCCGGCGCCCGGCGGGGCTCCTGGTCGTCCAGCTCGACGGGGTGAGCGAGCCGGTCCTCGAGCAGGCGGTCGAGGCCGGGCTCGTCCCGACGATGCAGCGCTGGGTCGAGTCCGGGTCGCACGTGCTCGAGACGTGGTGGGCGACCGTGCCGAGCACGACGCCTGCGGCGCAGGCGGGCCTGCTGCACGGTGCGGCCGACGCCATCCCGGCGTTCCGGTGGTGGGACCGCGACCGGGGCCGCCTGGTCGTG
Source organism: Actinomycetes bacterium (assembly GCA_023424135.1). GTDB lineage: Bacteria > Actinomycetota > Actinomycetes > Actinomycetales > Cellulomonadaceae > Cellulomonas. The sequence goes on from JAFAEH010000085.1 coordinate 2,505, forward strand.
ACGAACCACCCGGACGACGCCGCGCTGGTCGAGGAGCGCCTCAGCGACGGCAGCGGGCTGCTCGCGGGCGGGGGGACCGCGGTCGCGACGATGTTCTCGGGCGACGCCGCGCAGGCCTACCTCGTGATGAGCCGCGGACGGCGCCACGGGCTCGGGCCCGGACCGGGCTACGTCCGGTTCTTCGCGCAGCCGTTCGTGCTGGCGCGGGCCGTCACGGCGACGGTGGGCGAGGTCGTCAAGGAGCTCTACCAGGCGCGGCGCCAGGCGGTGTACGACGTGCGTCCGCGCATCCCGCGCGGCGGGTGGTACGTGCTCCTGCGTGCCGTGACGAACGTGCTGCTGCGCGACCTGGCGACCTCGCTGGTCGCCGACGCGCTGGTGCGCGGCGACCCGGTGGTGTTCGTCGACCTGGTCGACTACGACGAGGTCGCGCACCACGCCGGCCCGACGCGGCCCGAGTCGCTGCGCTCGCTCGAGGGGCTCGACCAGGTGCTGCGGATCCTCGAGGAGGTCGCGCGCGTCGCACCGCGCGACTACGACGTCGTCGTGCTGTCCGACCACGGGCAGACGCTCGGGGCCACGTTCGAGCAGGTCGAGGGGCGCTCGCTGCTCGAGACCGTCCGCGCGCTCATGGCCGAACCGGGCGTGGACGGCGTGGACAGCACCGGCGGCGAGGACTGGGGACCGCTCAACGCGCTGCTCACGAGCCTGCTGGGACGTCCCGGCGACCCTGTCGTGCTCGGCCCCGACGGTGGTGCGGACCGGCGTCGCGGACGGGCGCGGCGCGACGACGGTGCGCCGCGCGTGCGCGAGCACGGGCGCGCACCGCGTGGACCGGTCGCCGAGCCGGCGGACGTCCCGGACGTCGTGGTCGTCGGCTCGGGCAACCTGGGGCTCGTGTGGTTCCCCGGCACGCCGCACCGGCTCGCGCTCGAGGACGTGCAGGCGCGCTGGCCGGGGCTCGTCACGGGACTCGTGGCGCACGAGAGCGTGGGGGTGGTGGTCGTCGACTCGCGCGAGCGCGGCCTCGTCGCGGTCGGCCGGGCAGGGCTGCGCCTGCTCGAGGTGGACGGCGACGTCGTCGAGGGCAGCGACCCGCTCGCGGCGTACCCGTCGCGGGCGCGGGCCGACCTGGTCCGTGCGGCGCGGCTGCCGCACACGGGCGACCTGCTCCTGGTCTCGGCCGTCGGGCCGCGCGCGCAGGTGCACGCGTTCGAGGGGCAGGTCGGTTCGCACGGCGGGCTCGGTGGCCCGCAGAACCTCGCGTTCCTGCTGCACCCGGCCGCCCTCGCGGTGGACGACGCGCGTCGTCAGGACGTCGACGGGCGCCGGCTGCTGGTGGGTCCGGACGCCGTGCACGCGCAGCTCGTCGACTGGCTCGTCGCGCGGGGTCTGCGTGCGGACGGTGCCGGGGACGACGTGCCGCACGTCCGTGCGCGGGCGGGCGCGTGAGCGTGCGGGTGCGCTGGCTGGGGCACGCCACGGTCGTGCTCGACGTGGGGGACGTGCGTCTGGTCACCGACCCGCTGCTGCGACGGCACGCCGGTGTGCTGCGCCGGGTCGGGGGCAGGGCCCCGGTCGCGGCCGACTGGCGGGGCGCCGACGCGGCGCTCGTCTCGCACCTGCACCACGACCACGCCGAGCTCGGGTCGCTGCGCATGCTCGGGCCCGTTCCCGTCCTCGCGGCACCGTCCAGCGCGCGCTGGCTGTCGGAGCACGGTCTGCACGGCGTCGGGCTCGCCGACGACACGTGGACGACGCTGCCCGGCGGGGGCCGCGCGCCGGGTGCGGGGGAGACGGGGGACGGGGTCCGGGTGCGGACCGTGCCCGCCGAGCACGGGCACCGGCCCATGCCGCACCGGCCGAACGTGGCGACGGGGTTCGTCGTGCGCGGCGCCGGGACGACGGTGTGGTTCGCGGGGGACACGGGACCGTTCCCGGGGCTCGCGCGTGTGCCGGAGCTCGCGGGTGCGCCCGTGGACGTCGCGCTCGTGCCGGTGGGCGGATGGGGTCCGCGGCTGTCGGGCGGGCACCTCGACCCCGCACAGGCGGCGCGCGTGTGCGCGCTGGTGGGTGCGCGGGTCGCGGTGCCGGTCCACTGGGGCACGCTGCACGCGCCGGCGTCGCGCCGCCTGCCGCCCGGGTGGATGGACCGCGCCGGGCGGGCGTTCGAGGCGGCGGCGCACCGGGAGGCGCCCGACGTCGAGGTGCGGGTCCTGGTGCCGGGGGAGGCGACGCAGGTGGGCCGCGGCGGCGTGTGACACGCCACGCCGTGCGGCTGCGCACGATCGAACACGTGTTCGGCTACGGTGGTCCCGGGTGCACGACGAGCCGTCCACAGCCCCGTCCGGTGACGAGCCGGTCCACGGGTCCGCAGGCGGCACGGACGCGATGTCGGTGGTCGGGCATAGCGTCGCCCACGTCAACGACCAGTCCCCGCAGGAGCAGCGCACGCTGCACGAGACGACGAGGTGACCATGCCCGCTCCGGACCGTGAGAAGGCCCTGGAGGCCGCACTCAGCCAGATCGACCGCCAGTTCGGCAAGGGGTCGGTCATGCGCCTCGGCGACGACGGCCGTGCGCCGGTCGAGGTGATCCCCACCGGTTCCATCGCGCTCGACGTCGCGCTGGGCATCGGCGGCCTGCCCCGTGGCCGCATCATCGAGGTCTACGGCCCGGAGTCCTCCGGCAAGACGACCGTCGCGCTGCACGCGGTCGCGAACGCGCAGAAGGCCGGCGGCATCGCGGCGTTCATCGACGCCGAGCACGCGCTCGACCCCGAGTACGCCAAGAAGCTGGGCGTCGACACCGACGCGCTGCTCGTCGCGCAGCCCGACAACGGCGAGCAGGCGCTCGAGATCATGGACACGCTGATCCGCTCGGGTGCGATCGACATCATCGTCATCGACTCGGTGGCGGCGCTCGTGCCCAAGGCCGAGATCGAGGGCGAGATGGGTGACTCGCACGTCGGTCTGCAGGCCCGGCTGATGTCGCAGGCGCTGCGCAAGATCACCGGTGCGCTCAACGCGTCGGGCACCACCGCGATCTTCATCAACCAGCTCCGCGAGAAGATCGGTGTGTTCTTCGGCAGCCCGGAGACCACCACGGGTGGCAAGGCGCTGAAGTTCTACGCGTCGGTCCGCATGGACATCCGGCGCATCGAGACGCTCAAGGAGGGCACCGACGCGGTCGGCAACCGCACGCGCGTCAAGGTCGTGAAGAACAAGATGGCCCCGCCGTTCAAGCAGGCCGAGTTCGACATCCTCTACGGCGTCGGCATCTCGCGCGAGGGCTCGCTCATCGACCTCGGGGTCGAGCACGGGTTCATCCGCAAGTCCGGTGCGTGGTTCACCTACGACGGCGACCAGCTCGGCCAGGGCAAGGAGAACGCGCGCAAGTTCCTGCGCGACAACCCTGACCTGGCCAACGAGCTCGACAAGAAGATCAAGGAGAAGCTCGGCATCGGTGCGGTCGTCGACGCACCGGCCGACGCGCCCGTCCCGGTCGACTTCTGACCGGCGTGGGGGAGCTCACCGGCCGGCCCGCGGCTCGCCGCCGCGGCCGGCC
>JAFAEH010000130.1 GCA_023424135.1 Actinomycetes bacterium
CACCTGGCGTCAGATCCCCGGCCACGCCGAAACCACCACCACCTCCCACCAGTTCTCCGTCGAAGAACGCACCAGCCGCCTCGTCACCGCCCCCTGCACCGCCGTCCCCACACCACCCGACTGCTGACACCCCGGACCCGCGAGCGCACCGCCCCCACCGGCACCGGCACCGGCCCGGCGCCCCGGGCCCAGCCCATCCAGCCCAGGCCAGGCCAGGCCAGGCCAGGCCGTGCACTGGTCACATATGCGACCAGTGCACGAGGTCTCACGGGCCGTTTGTGACCAGTTCCCTGGAACACGGCGCCGCACACGGGCCCGGGAGCGTGCCGCACGGGCGGAGGTGTTCTCGGTCGCGGTCGACGACACGCGTCACGACCGACCGCGCAGCACTACCGGGTGCCGGTGTCCGATTCATCCCCATCTGTGGACAAACCTGTGGTCGACGTCACCCCGGCGACGCGGTGCGCGAGGAACGTGGCACCGGCCACCGCGGCGGGCATCGTCGCGACGGCTCCACCGGGGACGAGGAAGCAGAGCTGGGTCGCGGTGCCGAAGCCGATGGCCTGACGGCGGTGCGCGCGCAGCAGGCGGTTGCGCTCGGCGCGGCTCAGGCCCCGGGCGACGAGCGCGCGCGTGGTGAGCTCGTGCGCGAGCACCCAGCCGGTGAGCGCGACGCCGATGACCCACCCGAGCACGGTCCCGACGATCGGCAGCAGCCCGACGGCCCCGGCGACGAGTGCGACGACGAGGCCACGGGCGAGGAGCGCGAACCCGTCGACTGCTCCGCGCCAGAACCCGGTGTCCCCGGCGGGCACGGTCCCGGTCCGGTCGACCTCGACCGTTCGCCAGATCCGGTCGTAGAACGGCTCGCCCACGGTGAGGGTCAGCGCCGTGAACGTCACGACGACGAGCACGACGGACGCCGCGAGCACGACGGCCTGCGCCGCGAGCTCCGCGATCCGTTCCCAGAAGGGTGTCCAGTCGTCGGCGAACGGCGTCAGCCAGTCGCCGACGGGCGCGAGGTTCAGCACGAGCACGCCGATCGCGACGACGACCCCGACGCCGACGACCGCCGCGGGCACGAGCCCGAGCGCCATCACCCCGGGTCGTCGACGCCAGTACCCCCACCCGCGCAGCAGGAGCCGGGCGCCGTCGAGGACCTCACGCATCGCGCCAGCGTAGGGCGCGGCCCACCGGGGTGCCGGTCGGACGGGGCCGGGAAGTACCGGGAGCCGACGGACGTGACCCCGGGCACCCGCTCGGGTGCACCACCGGACGCGCCCGTGCGCTCGCACCCCCGCACGATCACAGTCATGTCCGGGTCAAGGCGGGGGCACGGGCAGACCGTGACCTGGACGCAACACGGCCGACACACACGGCTCGTAGCGTCGCGGCACCGGGACGACACCCGGGCGACCACCGGCGCGCATCCCGCGTGCACCGGCCGGCCAGCCGGACGACGGACAGTGCGGTCCGACCGCGGGGCACCGGACCGCACGGCACCCGACCCAGCACAGCACCCAGCACGGCACTTGACCCGCACAGCTCTCGACCCGCACGGCACCCGACCGCAGCAGCACGCCGCACCCGACCGCAGCACACCGACGAGGAGGGCCCGATGTTCGACCACGTCGACCCGTTCATCGGGACGGACGCGACCGACCTGCCCGCGCCGAGCGGTCTGGCCGCGACCTGGTGGTGGCCGAAGCCGCAGGTCGGCAACACGCACCCGGGCGCGACGTACCCGTTCGGGATGGTCTCGGCGTGCGCGTACTCGGGTGCGTACCCGACGGGGTACGGCTGCTACGACCTGTCGACCGAGGGCCTGCCGCCCGTGCTGCACGACCGGCTCGTGGCGAGCGGGTTCACGCACTTCCAGCAGTCCGGCACGGGTGCGATCCGCAAGTACTACAACTACTTCCGGGTCACCCCGATGCTGAGCCCGCTGGACGACCTGGGGCGCACGTGGGAGATCGTCGACGAGCACGCCGAGCCGGGCTACTACAGCGCGACCCTGTCCTCCGGGATCCGCGCCGAGATCACGGTGGGCCCCAAGTCCGCGGTCCACCGGTACACGTTCCCCGCGCACCACGACGCGCGGCTCGTCATCGACTTCTCGCTCGGCGGCCTGGACATCCCCTACGGCCGGACCATCCCGCTGCGCGCGCACCTCGGGTCCACGGGGGCGGGGTGCGCGGAGGGTGAGGTCGTGGTCGAGGGGGCGCCGCTGGCGGTGCGCGTCGAGTGCGACGCGCAGCACTGGCGCCAGATGCTCTGGTACGACCGTCGCCTCATGCCGGGCGGCACGCGCCTGGACTTCGACCGGATCCGCCCGACGACGCTGCGCCCGTTCGGCCTCATGTGGGCCGGTCCGACCGAGCCCGGGCAGACCGTCGAGCTGCGGTTCGGGTTCTCGCTGCGGGGGGTCGAGCAGGCGGCCCGCAGCCTCGAGCAGGAGTGCGGCCCGGACCCGCGCCGGTCCTTCGAGCGACGACGCGCGACGACGCAGGGGGTGTGGCGCGAGCACCTGTCGAAGGTGCAGGTCGACACGCCGTCCTCCGACAGGGCGACGGTGCTCGGCACGGCGCTGTACCACTCGCTGATCAAGCCGTGCCTCGCGGTCGACGAGTCGCCGTTCTGGCCGACGCCCGGTCCGTTCGCGTTCGACCTGTCGACCATGTGGGACATCTACCGCACGCACCTGCCGCTGATGACGGCGCTCGTCCCGGACAAGGCGGTCGAGCTCGCGAACGCGCTGCTGCAGATCGCCGAGGAGGAGGGCAACCTGCCGATCGGCTACCGCATGGCCCGCGGAGCGGACCGGTTCAGCCGGCAGGGGTCGGCCCTCGCGCACACGTTCCTCGCGGACCTGTGCTCGCTCGGCCTGCCGGGTGTCGACTGGGACTGGGCCCTGGTCCACATGCACGACGACCTGCGCCGCACGTACGGCGAGGAGTTCCTGCTGCACGGGCGCACGCACCCGATCAGCCACACGCTGGACCTCGCGTTCGGCTACTGGTGCACGGCGATCGTCGCGGCACGCGTCGGGGACCTCACCCTCGTCGAGCAGTTCGGCCCGCTGGCGGCGCGGTGGGCCAACGCGTACGACGAGCGCACGGGTCTGCTCGTCGACTCGACGTACTACGAGGGCGGGCGCTGGAACTACTCGTTCCGCCTGATGCACGACATGGCCTCACGCATCGCGCTGGCGGGTGGCGATGCGGCGTTCACGGCGATGCTGGACGCGTTCTTCGGCGTCGGTGCGGACCCCGTGAAGCAGCCGGGGCTGCGGCCCGACGTCGAGGAGATGGCCGCCGGCTACGCGCTGAACCGGTTCGAGGGGCTGAACAACGAGCCCGACATGGAGGCCCCCTGGGCGTACCTGTACGCGGGCCGCCCGGACCGGACCGCGCAGGTCGTCCACGAGATCGTGCAGCAGCAGTTCGGCACGGGCCGCGGTGGGCTGCCGGGCAACGACGACTCGGGCGGGCTGTCGTCCTGGTACGTGTGGGCGACGCTCGGGCTGTTCCCCGTCGCGGGGCAGAACCTGTTCCTGCTCGGCCCGCCCGCGTGGCGCGAGGCACGCCTCGACGTGGGCGGCCGGCCGCTCACGGTCGAGACGACGGGGTTCGTCGAGCCCGAGGCGGGTGGGCCCGCGCAGTACGTGCAGTCCGTGCACCTCGACGGGGCGCCGCTGGACCGGCCGTTCCTCACGGGCGGCGAGCTGCACTCGGGGGGCCGGCTCACCATCGGCCTGGGCCCGCAGCCGTCGGGCTGGGGCACGCAGCACCGACCACCCAGCGCCCCGGCGCCGCACGTCGACGTCCCCCTGCCCCGCCTCACACCCCCCTGACCTCCTTCCCCTCCCGCCCTCTCCCCCGGCGAGCGAGCAATCGAATCGCTCTCTCGCGACAAGGGGACACCCACCCGCCGGCACCCCGCACCTACCCACTCCCGCACCCAGCCACCCCGCACCTACCCACTCCCGCACCCAGCCACCCCAGTCGACCCGCCCCGCCCACCCCCGCAC
>JAFAEH010000228.1 GCA_023424135.1 Actinomycetes bacterium
GATCAGCACCGCGCCGACGAGGAACGCGGTGTGCACCCCGCTCGCGGTCGCCGCGACGCTCGAGCCGCCCTCGGCCGCCACGCGCGCGGCCGACGCGGACAGGACCGTGACGAACAGCGCCGTGCCCGCCGCGCCGGCGACCTGCTGCGCGGTGCCGATGACGGCGCTGCCGTGCGAGTACCGCGCGGGCGGCACCGAGCCGAGCGCCGAGGTGAACAGCGGCGTGAACACCAGCGCGAGCCCCGCGGACATCGTCAGGTGCGCGCCGACCAGCAGCCACGGTGAGCTGTGCGCACCGAGCAGCAGCGCCATGCCCCAGATCGACACGCTGACCAGCACCGTGCCGGGCACGAGCAGCGGCCGCGGGCCGACACGGTCGTACGCGCGACCCACCGCGGGCGCCAGCAGACCCATGAGCAGGCCACCGGGCAGCAGCATCAGCCCGGTGCGCAGGGTGTCCAGGCCGAGCACGTCCTGCGCGTAGATCGGCAGCATGATGATCACGCCGAACAGCGTCATCATCATCAGCGCCATCAGCGCGACGCCCACGGCGAACGTGGGGGAGCGGAACGTACGCAGGTCCAGCAGCGCGTCGTCGACGCGCTGCAGCCACACCTGCCGGGCGACGAACAGGGTCAGACCCGCCGCTCCGACGGCCAGCGCGACGACCGTCGTGGGCTGCACCCCGCCGTGCGTGGCCTCGCCGATGCGCGAGAGACCGAGCACGAGCCCGCCGAACCCGAGCGCCGACAGCGGGACCGACAGCACGTCGACGCGCGCCCACCGGGGCTCGGTCACGTTCGGCAGGCGCCACGCCCCGACCGCCAGCGCCGCCAGCGCGATCGGCAGCACCAGGCCGAACATCCACCGCCAGTCGAGCACCGCGAGGATCAGCCCGGAGATCGTGGGGCCGAGCGCGGGCGCGACCGAGATGACGATCGAGATGTTGCCCATCGTCCGTCCGCGCGACGCCGGCGGGGTCACCGTCATCACCGTCGTCATGAGCAGCGGCAGCATGACGGCCGTGCCCACGGCCTGCACGACGCGCCCCGCGAGGAGCACCTCGAACCCGGGGGCGAGCGCGCAGACCAGCGTGCCGAGCGAGAACACGCCCATCGCGGTGAGGAACGCCGCGCGGGTCGTCGTGCGCTGCAGGAAGAACCCGGTGACCGGGATGACGACGGCCATCGTCAGCAGGAACGCCGTGGTGAGCCACTGCGCGGTGCTCGCCGGGATCGCGAGGTCGTGCATCAGGCGCGGCAGCGCGACGCCCATGATCGTCTCGTTGAGGATGACGACGAACGTCGAGACCAGCAGCAGCGCGACGGCCAGGCGGTCGCGCGCCGACATCGCCACGGGGGCGTCGTCGGCGAGCGGCGGGGAGACGGTCGACGTCGACTGCCCGTCGGACGCGCCGTCGTGGTCGACGACGGTCGGGCCGCGGTCGACGGGGGAGTCGTCCGCGCCGGGCGCGCGGGTCGTCGTGGTGTCGTGGGGGTCGGTCACGTGCTCACCTGTCGTGTCGGGGCCCCGTGCTCGGTGTCCTCGGGGCGGTCGCCGTGTCCGGCTCGGTGGGTGCGTCCGGCGGGGGCCGGACGCGCGGGCGGGATGTCGTCACCGCGCTCCGGCATTCTCCAGACGCCAACCGGGGGGTCGTCAACGACATTCCCTGCAGACCGTCCCGGCGCCCCGAACTCATCCCCCGGGGCACCCCCGTCACCCGTCACCCCCGCGCCCGCCGCCGTCGCCCGCCGCCGCCGCGCCACCTCGACCTCGTCGCCACGCACACCCCCTCGCCGAACTCGGACTTTGGCGGCTCATGAGGGCTCACAAGCCGCCAAAGTACGAGTTCGGCGGGTGTGGGACGGGGTGTGTGGCGAAGGGGGGGTGGGGGCGGTGACGGGGTGGGCGATGGGGGCGGACGGGTCAGGGGGTGGTGGCGAGGGCTGCGTCGAGCAGGCCCAGGACGACGACGGCCGACCGCTCGGCGGCGTCGTCGACGTGCGCGGTGAAGTCGACGCCCGCGATCGGCCCGCACAGGTCGGAGATCCCCCGGACGGACACGAACGGCACGCCCGCCAGGTGCGCGGTCTGCGCCAGGGCCGTCGACTCCATGTCGCACGCCAGCGCGTCGGGGAACGCCTCGCGCAGCGGCAGGACCCGCTCCGCGTCGACGAACACGTCGCTCGACAGGATCGTCCCGGTGCGCACGGTCAGCCCTCCCGCGTCGACGCCCCCCGCGGCGGACAGCAGCCCCGGGTCGGCGTCGTACCGGGCGGGCATGCCCGGCACCTGACCGAGCGCGTACCCGAAGACGCGCGCATCCGCCGCGCCGTACACGGTCGAGGCGCCGACGACGACGTCGCCGACCCGCACGTCGAGACCCATGCCGCCCGCGGAGCCGGCGCTGAGCACCGCACGCGCCCCCGAGCCGTGCAGCGCGAGCGTCGCAGCCGACGCCGCGTTGACCAGGCCGATGCCGCAGGTCACGAGCAGGACGCGCGGACCGCCGAGGTCCAGCACGCGCCGCCGGGCACCGGCGACCTCGACCTCGTCACCGACGCGCGAGGCACGGTCGAGGAACGGGGACGCCTCGACGCCCATCGCGGTGACGACCACCGCGTCGACCCGCACACCGGGCAGTGCGGACAGGTCGGTGACCGACGTGCCCGGGACGGTGCCGCTCACGCGGTCACCGTGCTCCACCCGTCGCGTGCCGCGAGGAACGTCCGTGCCGCGTCCTGCGCCCCGGTCAGCGTGTGGTTCGCACCCCACCCGCACTGGACCTCGTTGGCGGCGGGCACCTCGTGCGCGCCGAGGACGTCCGTGAGCGTCGCGGCGACCAGGTCGGCGACCTCCTCGACGGTCCACTCGCCCTCGAGCATGAGGTAGAACCCCGTCTGGCAGCCCATCGGCGAGAAGTCGAGGACCCGGTCGGAGTGGTTGCGCGAGTGCTCGGCGAACAGGTGCTCGAGCGAGTGCACGGTGTCCATCTCGAGGTGCGCCCGGTTCGGCTGCGCGAGGCGCACGTCGAACTTGGAGATCACGTCCCCGTGCGGCAGGACCTTGCGGTCCGCGAGCCGCAGGTACGGCGCGACGACGGTGCGGTGGTCAAGGTTGAACGACTCGACGTTCATGCGCTGGGTGTCCACGCCCCTAGCATGCGCCACATCGGCCCGGTCGTGCCTCGGTGTCCGCCCCTGGGCGTCCACCTCAGCGTGCACGCAGCTCGACGAGCACGCGGGGCAGCTCGGTCAGCAGCTCGCGTGCGAGGTACCCGAGCGCGCCCACGTCGGCGGCGAGCCGGTCGCCCGCGGTGCCGTGCGCCTCGACGCCGTACCAGGCGGCCTGCGTGGCCGGGGTGCCGCGGGCGAGCAGCCCGCCGATCGCTCCCGCGAGGACGTCGCCGCTGCCCGACGTGCCCAGGCCGGCGTGCCCCGTCGACGAGCGCCAGGACCGCCCGCGGGGCTCGGCGACGACGCCCGCACAGACCACGACCGCGTCGTACGCGTCGGCGAGCCGTGCCGCGAGCGGGTGCTCGCCGTCGTCCCGTCCCTCGTCGGCGTCGTGCGCGTCGTCGCCGAGCAGCAGCTCCGCCTCGGTGACGTTGGGCGTCAGGACGGACCGGCCGCGCACCGCGTTCCGCACGTCGTCGGCGTCCCGCAGGACACCGAGCGCGAAGGCGTCGAGCACGAGAGGCGTGTGGGGCGGTGAGCCCGCGACGACGGCGCGCAGCAGCGCGAGCGTCCCCCGGGGCTCGTCGAGCCCTGGCCCGACGACGACCACGTCGGCCCGCTCGAGCTCGTCGTCGAGGGCGTCGCCCGGGCCCTCGACGGACCCGCCGGGTCCCTCCGGCAGCCCGACGACACCCGCCTCGGGCGTCGCGACGGCCAGCGCGGCCTGGACCGACGACGCGACACCGAGCGTCAGCCGTCCCGCGCCCACGCGCAGCGCGGCCAGGCCGGCGAGCTGCACCGCGCCCGGGGTGGACCGGGCACCACCGAGCACCAGCACCGCGCCGCGGTCGTCCTTGCCCCCCGTCGGCTCGGGCAGCGGGTGCTCGCGCAGCAGCGCGGGGCTCAGGACCGTCGCGTCAGGCACCCGTGTCGCCCGTCCCCTCGTGCTCGGTGATCGCCGCGTCGAGCTCGGCCAGGTGCCCGACGTCGTCGAACACGGCCAGCCGCCACGCGTCGTCGGCACGGTCGAGACGCGTGACGGACGCGTTGCGGACGCTGCGTTCGCGCACCACGTCCATGAGCTCGTCCTCGGTGAGCTCCTCGAGCACGTACCGCAGCAGCATGACGACCGCATCGTGCGCGACGACGAGGACGCGCCGGCCCGCCTCCCGGCGCAGCAGGTCGCCCAGCACGGACCGCTGCCGCAGCGCGACGTCCGCCCAGGACTCCCCGCCCGGCGGGCGGTGGTACATCTTGCCGAGGTGGCGGCGGCGCTCGGCCTCCTCGGGGTGGCGTGCGGCGACGCCCCGCCACGTGAGCCGGTCGAGGATGCCCAGCTCGCGGTCGCGCAGCCGCTCGTCGACGTGCACGGGCACGTCGATCCCGGCGGTGTCGAGCGCGATCCGCGCCGTCGTCAGGGCCCGGACGTAGGGCGACGCCCAGACGACGTCGGGGCGGTCCTCGGCGGGCAGGCCGCCCAGCCAGGCACCGAGCGCCGCGGCCTGCTCGCGGCCGCGCTCCGACAGCGGCGTGTCCGCGTCGCGCGTCTCGACGTCGACGACCTGCGCACCTGTGCGCTCGGCGCGCGTCGCGGCGACGTTGCCGACGCTCTCGCCGTGGCGGACGAGCAGCAGGCGCGTGGGGGCGTCCGCGGACGACGTGGACGGCACGGACGTCACGGCCGCTCGCGGTCCTCGATCGCCGGCAGGATCGTCGTCGGGATCGCGAACGCGAGCCCGAACGCGACGATGCCGGCGGTGAACAGCCACGGTGCCGCGGGGCCCGTCTCCGGTGAGACCGCGAACAGCGCGAAGGCACCGGCGAACAGCAGGAGGCACAGCACCCCGGCGGCGGAGCGTGCGGGTGACTCGGGTGCCGGGTCCTCGGCGCGCGTGCCGGCGGTGGTGGCGGTGTCGTGGCTCATGGGTGTCCTCCTGCGGGATCGTTCACGGGGTTCGGTGCCAGTATCGCCGCAGGGCGCTCGACCGGCACGGCCGTCCGCGGGCGACGCTCAGCGCATCGGCAGCGCGCGCCTGCCGCGCGGGCCGTACGCGGGCAGCGCGCCACGGTAGGACGTCTCCAGCAGGACGAGCACGCGCTGGCGGTGCCCCGTCCACGGTGCGAGCAGGTGCAGCATGCCGACGTCGTCGGCCCGTCGGCCCGTCAGCGCCCACCCGACCAGGTGCGGCAGGTGCGCGTCCCCGACCTGCACCGCGTCGGGGTCGCCCAGGGCGCGCGACGTGACCTCCGCCGCGGTCCACGGGCCGATGCCGGGGACGGTGCACAGGCGTCGCGCGAGCTCGGCCGGCGTCAGGTCCGCCGTGAACGCGTGCGCGACGGCGGCCGCACGCCGCACGGTGTCCGCACGCTGGGCGTCGACGCCCGCGGTGCGCCACTCCCAGAC
>JAFAEH010000211.1 GCA_023424135.1 Actinomycetes bacterium
GTCGTCGGCCCCGTGCGTGCCGTGTCCGCCGCGGTCGACGTGCTCGGGCGCGACGTGCTCGCGACGGCGCTCGGGCGCCTCACCCCGCAGGCGCTGTCGGCACCGGTGCGCACCGCGATCGGCGCGCAGGACGGTGCGCTCGGCAGGCTCGTCACGACCGCCGCGCGCGCCACGGGGGTCGACGAGCCGGTCGTCGAGCGCATCGAGCGCTTCCGCCCGCGCACGCTGCTGCTCGCCGCGATGCTCGCCGTCGCCGTGTACTTCCTCGGTCCCCAGCTCGCCGACCTGCCCCACCTCGTCGCGACCGTGCGCGGCGTCGATCCCGTGTGGCTCCTGCCCGTGCTGCTCGCCTCCGCCCTGACGTACGTCGGTGCCGCGCTCGGCCTGGCCGGCGGCACGCCGGGTCGCGTGCCCCTCGGCGAGGCGGCCGCCGTGGCGCTGGCCTCGTCGTTCGTCGCGACGTTCACCCCGCCCGGTGCGGGCCAGGTCGGCCTCAACGTGCGGTTCCTGCAGAAGCGGGGCTTCCCGACGTCCGTCGCCGCCTCGGCGAGCGCCGCCAAGGAGGTCGCCGTGCTCGTCGCGCACGTCACGCTGCTGGTCGCGTTCGCGCTGTGGGCCGGGTCGACCGACGCGCTCGCGCAGGAGGTCGCGCGCCTGCCGTCCCCGACGACGATCGCGCTCGTCGTCGGCGGGCTCGTCGTGGTGGTCCTCGCCGCCCTGGCGGTCCCGGCGACGCGACGGCTGCTGCGCGGACGCGTCGTCCCGGCGGTGCGGGACTCCGTCGACGCCATGCGTCCGGTCGTCGAGCAGCCCGGCAAGCTCGTGGCGCTGCTGGGCGGTGTCGCGCTGCTGCCCCTGGGCTACGCGGTGTGCCTGTACCTGTCGGTGCTGGCGTTCGGCGCCACGACGCCGTTCGTGACCGTCGCGCTGGTGTCGCTCACCGCCGGGGCCGTGGCGTCCGCCGCGCCGACGCCCGGTGGCATCGGCGCCGTCGAGGCCGTCCTCGTCGCGTCGCTGACGGCCGTCGGGATGTCCGCCGCGACCGCGCTCGCCTCCGTCGTGCTGTACCGCCTCGCGACGTTCTGGCTGCCGATCGCCCCGGGGTTCCTGGCGTTCCGCACCCTGACCGCACGCGGCGTGCTGTGAGCAGCGCCACGCCGGGACGCCGCGTCGACGGCGGGGTCCCGGGACGACGAGGCTCGGGGAACGACGAGCGCTGAGAACGACGAAGCCCCAGGTCGGAGACCTGGGGCTTCGTGTGTGGTGGGCGATACTGGGATCGAACCAGTGACCTCTTCCGTGTCAGGGAAGCGCGCTACCGCTGCGCCAATCGCCCATGGGGGAGTGCTACGAGGTGGAGACGGGATTCGAACCCGTGTATACGGCTTTGCAGGCCGCTGCCTCGCCTCTCGGCCACTCCACCGGTGAGACCGGAGCCCACCACGGTCTGTCGACCGATGGGGTAAGCCTCCGAGCGGACGACGGGATTCGAACCCGCGACCCTCACCTTGGCAAGGTGATGCTCTACCACTGAGCCACGTCCGCACGCCTGGTCCGCCGGTTCTCACCGGCGTTCCTGGTGCGTCGAAGACTCTAGACGACAAACTCGGGGAGAGTCCAACTGGCCCCGGGTGAGCGTGTCGTCAGGGGGACCGGCGGAGGCCGGGCGGGCGCCGGGGACGCGTCGCGCGGTCGGTAGGTTGGGCCCGTGGCGGCACGCGGGACCTCGACGGCGGTGGCGTGCGACGTCGTCCCCGGGAAGGCCTGGTTCGCCGGGCGGCACGCGCGTGGCGTCGTCGAGCACGTCGACCTGCGCGAGCGGCCCGAGGCGCTCGCGACGCCGGGCTGGTGGGCGCTCGTCGGGGAGTTCGACGGTCGGGTCGACGCGTGGCGCTTCGCCGCCGTGGACGACGACGTGCCCGACCGCGCGCCGGCCGGGGGAGGGCCGCAGGGCGCCGACGCGTGGCACGGTCCGCCGGCCGACGCGTGGACGTCGTCGCTCGACCGTGCCGCGTACGTCGCGGCCGTCGAGCGTGTCCGGGGGCACGTGCGCGACGGGCTCGTCTACCAGGCGAACCTCTGCCGGGTGCTCGCGGCCCCGCTCGCCGCCGGCCCGCGCGGCGGGGCGGCCGGTGTCGTCGGCAGCGCCGAGCCGGACGCACGGGCGCTCGCGGCGCGGCTCGCGGCGGGCAACCCCGCACCGTTCGCGGGCGGTGTGCACGTCCCGGCGGGCGGTCCCGTGCCCGGTGCGTGGGTCGTCACGGCGTCGCCCGAGCTGTTCCTGCGCGTGCGTGACGGCGTGGTGACGTCCGGGCCGATCAAGGGCACCGCGACCACGGCCGACGGCCTGGGCGCCAAGGACCGCGCCGAGAACGTCATGATCACCGACCTCGTGCGCAACGACCTGCAGCAGGTCTGCGTCCCGGGCACGGTACGGGTGACCGACCTGCTGGCGCTCGAGCAGCACCCCGGCCTGGTGCACCTGGTCTCGACCGTCGCGGGGGACCTCGAGCCCGCGGTGCGTGACGCACCCGACCTGCTCGCGCGCCTGCTCGACGCGACCTACCCGCCGGGCTCGGTGTCGGGTGCGCCCAAGAGCTCGGCGCTGCGCGTGATCGCGGAGCTCGAGACCGTGCCCCGCGGCCCGTACTGCGGGCTGGTCGGGTGGGTGCAGGTCGGCGACGACGGGACGACGACGGCCGAGCTCGCGGTCGGCATCCGCACGTTCTGGTGGCGCGACGGGGTGCTGCGCTTCGGCACGGGCGCGGGGATCACGTGGGGCAGCGACGCCGCGCACGAGTGGGCCGAGACCGAGCTCAAGGCGGCACGGCTCGTCGCGCTCGCCTCGGCCTGACGGACCGGCGAGCCCACCCGGACGGGCGCCGGGCGCCGCGGGTGCGAGGATGTGCGGCGTGGACCTCGCGATCTGGGTGGACGGCCGGCTGCACGGCCCCGACGACGCCGTGCTCACGGCCGTCGACCACGGGCTGACCGTAGGCGACGGCGTGTTCGAGACGTGCGCCGTGCGCCACGGGCGGGCGTTCGCGCTCACGCGGCACCTGCGGCGCCTCGAGCGGTCCGCGCAGGGCCTCGGCCTGCCGCCGCTGCCCCTGGACGACGTGCGCGAGGGCGTGCGGGCCGCGCTCGGTGCGGCGGGCGACCACGCCGGTCGGCTGCGCATCACCGTCACCGGGGGCCCGGGTCCGATGGGGTCGCACCGGCTGCCGGCGGACGAGCAGCGCGCCACCGTCGTCGTCGTCGCGGGCCCGGCCACCACGCAGGACCTGTCCCGTGCGGTGCGCGTGCCGTGGGTCCGCAACGAGCGCTCGCCGCTCGCGGGGCTGAAGACCACGTCCTACGCGGAGAACGTCGTGGCGTACGCGCGGGCCCGGCAAGCGGGCGCGGACGAGGCGCTGCTCGCCGACACACGCGGGCGCCTGTGCGAGGGCACCGGCTCGAACGTCTTCGTCGAGGCGGGCGGCGAGCTCCTGACCCCGTCGCTCGAGACGGGCTGCCTCGCCGGGATCACGCGCGAGCTCCTGCTCGAGTGGGCGACCGAGGCCGGCCTGCCGGTGCGCGGGGCCGCTCCCGACGAGCTCGCCTGGGAGGTCCTCGACGACGTCGTCGCCGGCCGTGCGCACCTCGCGCTGACGGGGTCCATCCGCAACGTCACGCCCGTCGTGCGCCTCGACGACGCCGACGTGGCGGCCGGTCCGCTGTCGCTCGCGGCGCAGCGGCTGTTCCTCGCGCGCCTCGACGACGACCTCGACCCCTGACGGCCTGGCACCGGACGGCCTGGCACCGGACGACCCCGGTCCCGCCTCCCAGATCCTGCTGCCCCGGTCCCCGTCCCCGGGATCCCGCGGGCTCGGTGGCGGCGTCGCGCGGGCACGCCGAAGGGCCCCGCGTGCGCAGGGCCCTGGCGGACGAGCGTGGTGCCTCAGGCGGTGAGGAGCGCGGCGATGAACGCCGTGATCTCGCCCTCCATCTTGTCGGACTCGGCCCCGACGGGGACGAGCGACTCGGTCGCGGCGAGGAACCGCAGCAGTGGTTCGGTCGGTGCCGCCAGCAGCGCGCTGCCCTCCACGCCCGAGAGGGACACGAGCGTGTAGTCCGGGTCGTCGTCACGCCACACCTGCACGTCGCCGGTGCCGGCGGGTGCGTCGGCGACCGCGTGCACGCCCAGGGCGAGCAGCTCGCGGCCGAGCAGCCACGTCGACATCGTGTGCGCACCGGTGAACACGGCGCGGACGGTGTAGGGATCGACCGTCCGGAACGAGAGCTCGGCGGACACGGGGATGACGGTCGCGTCGGACCCGATGAGCTGCATGGCGACGACCTCGACGACGTCGTACGACGAATCCGTCATCGGGTCCTCCTGTCGCATGGGACGGCCCGCACCGGACCGTGGAGTCACATCATGGCAGGACGGACGTCCCGTTGGACCGGTGCTGGACCACAGTTCACCCGCCCGGACCCTTTCAGATCGCGAGAAAACGTTGCAGATCGCCCGCTCGGGTGTCGGAAGGGCCCGCCGACGCGTCCTGCGGCGCGCAGGAGCGTGCCCGTCCGGGCATCCCGCGACGGGCCCGACGGACGTCGCCCGGGCGTCGGACCGGGCGTCGGACCGGCGTCGGACCGGGCGCCGCCGGTGTCCGGTTCGGCGATCGGGCGTCGCGTCCGCTACGATTCCAAGCCGTGCCACCCACGGGTGACACATCGGGCGATTGGCTCAGTGGTAGAGCGCCTCGTTCACACCGAGGAGGTCACTGGTTCGAACCCAGTATCGCCCACCACCTCATGACGCCCCCGGCCGCTGCGGCCGGGGGCGTCGTCGTTCCCGGACCACCCGCTCGACCACCTGCTCACCCGGCCGTCGTCGCCGCACCTCACCGCCGAGCCGCATCCCGCGTGGAAGACTCGTGACGTGGACTTCCTCTCCGCCTACGCCCACGGCTTCGCGCGCGTCGCCGCGTGCACCGTGCCCGTGACGGTCGCCGACCCGGCCCGCAACGCGGCCGCCGTGATCGAGGCCGCCCGCGCCTGCCACGACGACGCCGTCGCGGTCGCCGTGCTGCCCGAGCTGTGCCTGTCCGGCTACGCGGTGGACGACCTGTTCCTGCAGGACGCGCTCCTCGACGCCGTGCGCACCGCGCTCGACGACGTCGTGGCGGCGTCGCGGGACCTGCGCCCCGTCCTCGTCGTCGGGGCGCCGCTCGCGCACGGTTCGCGCGTCCTCAACGCGGCGGTGGTCGTGCACCGTGGACGCGTCCTGGGCGTCGCGCCCAAGTCGTACCTGCCGACGTACCGCGAGTTCTACGAGCGGCGCTGGTTCGCTCCGGGCGACGACGTGCGCGGCACGACGCGCGTCGCGGGGCAGGACGTGCCGATCGGACCGGACCTGCTGTTCGCGGCCGACGACGTCCCGGGCCTGGTGCTGCACGTCGAGGTGTGCGAGGACATGTGGGTGCCCGTCCCGCCGAGCGCGACCGCGGCCCTCGCGGGTGCGACCGTGCTCGCGAACCTGTCCGGCAGCCCCATCACGGTGGCGCGTGCCGAGGACCGCCGGCTGCTCGTGCGCTCGTCGTCGGCCCGCTGCCAGGCGGCGTACGTGTACGCGGCGGCCGGCAGGGGCGAGTCGAGCACGGACCTGTCCTGGGACGGGCAGACGCTGGTCTACGAGCTGGGCGAGCTGATCGCCGAGGGGGAGCGCTTCAGCGACGGGGCGGTGGTGACCGTCGCGGACGTCGACCTCGACCGCCTGCGCCAGGAGCGCCTGCGCACCGGCACGTTCGACGACAACCGCCGCGCCCTGGGGGCCGCACCGGCCGGCGGGTCGCACCGCACCGTGACGTTCACGCTCGACCCGCCGGCGGGCGACGTCGGGCTGCGCCGGCCCGTCGACCGGTTCCCGTTCGTCCCCGACGACCCCGCGCGGCTCGCGCTGGACTGCTACGAGGCGTACAACATCCAGGTCAGCGCCCTCGAGCAGCGCCTGCGCGCGATCGGTGACCCGAAGGTCGTCATCGGCGTGTCGGGCGGCCTGGACTCGACGCACGCGCTCATCGTCGCGGCGCGCGCCATGGACCGCCTCGGCCGCCCGCGCAGCGACATCCTGACCTTCACCATGCCCGGCTTCGCGACGAGCGACGAGACGAGGTCCAACGCGCTCGCGCTCATGGACGCGCTCGGGACCACGGGCGAGACCATCGACATCCGCCCCGCGGCCCGTCAGATGCTCGCCGACCTCGGGCACCCCGCGGGGCGCGGCGAGGAGGTCTACGACGTCACGTTCGAGAACGTGCAGGCGGGGCTGCGCACGGACTACCTGTTCCGTGCGGCCAACCAGCGCGGCGGGATCGTGCTCGGCACGGGGGACCTGTCCGAGCTGGCGCTGGGCTGGTGCACGTACGGCGTCGGGGACCAGATGTCGCACTACGGCGTCAACGCGGGCGTGCCCAAGACGCTGATCCAGCACCTGATCCGATGGGTCGTCGCCGAGGGGCACGTCGACGACGCGAGCAGCGCGGTCCTGCTGCGCGTGCTGGACCAGGAGATCTCCCCGGAGCTCGTGCCCGTGCGCGCGGGGGAGAAGCTGCAGTCCACGCAGGACACGATCGGCCCGTACGCGCTGCACGACTTCACGCTGTACCAGGTGCTGCGGCACGGGACGCGGCCCAGCAAGGTCGCGTTCCTCGCCTGGCACGCCTGGCACGACGCGGCGGCGGGCGCATGGCCGCCGGGCTACCCCGAGGACGCACGCACCTCCTACGACCTGGCGACCGTGCGGCGCTGGCTCGAGGTGTTCCTGCGCCGCTTCTTCGCCCAGCAGTTCAAGCGCTCGGCGCTCCCGAACGGCCCCAAGGTCAGCGCGGGCGGCACCATGTCGCCGCGCGGTGACTGGCGCATGCCGTCCGACGCGTCGCCCGCCGCGTGGCTCGCGGACCTCGAGCGCGTGCCGCACGACCTGCCCGGCTGACCCGCCGCGCGGGATCCCGGTGGGGCCGGGGCCCGAGCGGTCGGTAGCATCGACCCCGCCTGCGTCGGCGCCCGCCGACGAGCCGCGACGCGGCGACGGCAAGACACGAGGAGCCCACGAGCGTGCCCGAGCAGATCACTGTGACCGTCGACGGAGTCGAGACCCGGGTGGCACAGGGCACGACGGGCACGGACCTGTTCGGCGAGCGCCGCGACGTCGTCGTCGTGCGCGTCGACGGCGAGCTCAAGGACCTCGCGCTGCCGCTGCCGGACGGCGCGGTCGTCGAGGCCGTCACGATCGACTCGCCCGACGGCCTGTCCGTGCTGCGCCACTCGGCCGCGCACGTGCTCGCGCAGGCCGTGCAGGAGGTCAACCCGCAGGCACGCCTCGGCATCGGGCCGCCCATCACCGACGGGTTCTACTACGACTTCGACGTCGAGACCCCGTTCACCCCCGAGGACCTGCGGGCGATCGAGAAGGTCATGGGCCGCATCGTCAAGGAGGGGCAGACCTTCCGCCGGTGGGACGTCACCGAGGCGCAGGCGCGCGAGGAGCTCGCGGCCGAGCCCTACAAGCTCGAGCTCATCGGGCTCAAGGGCGAGGCCGGCGACGCCGACGGCGCATCCGTCGAGGTCGGGCTCGGCGGCCTGTCGATCTACCAGAACGTGCGCGGCGCCGGCCGCGAGTCCGAGGCCGTCGTCTGGCAGGACCTGTGCCGCGGCCCCCACCTGCCCTCGACCCGCCTCATCGGCAACGGCTTCCAGCTCACCCGCTCCGCCGCGGCCTACTGGCGCGGCTCGGAGAAGAACCCTCAGCTGCAGCGGGTGTACGGCACCGCGTGGCCCACCAAGGACGAGCTCAAGGCGTACCTCGAGCGCATCGCCGAGGCCGAGCGCCGCGACCACCGGCGCCTGGGCAACGAGCTCGACCTGTTCTCGTTCCCCGAGGAGATCGGCTCCGGCCTGGCGGTGTTCCACCCCAAGGGCGGGCTGATCCGCATGGAGATGGAGGACTACTCGCGTCGCCGGCACGTCGCCGCCGGGTACTCGTTCGTCAACTCCCCGCACATCACCAAGGAGCAGCTCTTCCAGATCTCCGGGCACCTGGACTGGTACGCCGAAGGCATGTACCCACCCATGCAGCTCGACGAGGAGCGCGACGCGGACGGGCACGTGCGGCGCGTGGGGCAGAACTACTACCTCAAGCCCATGAACTGCCCCATGCACAACCTGATCTTCGCCTCGCGCGGGCGCTCCTACCGTGAGCTGCCCCTGCGGCTGTTCGAGTTCGGCACCGTCTACCGGTACGAGAAGTCCGGCGTCGTGCACGGCATGACCCGCGCGCGCGGGTTCACCCAGGACGACGCCCACATCTACTGCACCCGCGAGCAGATGAAGGACGAGCTCACCAGCCTGCTCACCTTCGTGCTCGACCTGCTCAAGGACTACGGCCTCGACGACTTCTACCTCGAGCTGTCGACCCGCAACCCCGAGAAGTCCGTCGGGTCCGACGAGGTCTGGGACGAGGCCACCGAGACCCTGCGTCAGGTCGCCGAGGCCTCGGGCCTCGACCTCGTCCCCGACCCGGGCGGCGCCGCGTTCTACGGCCCGAAGATCTCCGTGCAGGCCAAGGACGCGATCGGCCGCACCTGGCAGATGTCCACCATCCAGCTCGACTTCAACCTGCCGGAGCGCTTCGAGCTCGAGTACACCGCGCCCGACGGCACGCGCCAGCGGCCCGTCATGATCCACCGCGCGCTGTTCGGGTCGATCGAGCGGTTCTTCGCGGTCCTCACCGAGCACTACGCCGGCGCGTTCCCCGCGTGGCTCGCACCCGTGCAGGTGCTCGCCGTGCCCGTCGCCGAGCCGTTCGAGCCGTACCTGCAGGACGTCGTGGACCGCCTGCGCGCGCAGGGCATCCGCGCCGAGGTCGACCGCTCCGACGACCGGTTCGGCAAGAAGATCCGCAACGCCTCGACGCAGAAGATCCCGTTCGTGCTCATCGCCGGCGGTGAGGACGCCGATGCGGGCGCGGTCTCGTTCCGCTACCGCGACGGACGCCAGGACAACGGCGTGCCGCTGGACGAGGCCGTCGAGCGGATCGTGACGGCCGTGCGCGACCGCGTCCAGGTCTGACCCGTGAGCCCCCGCGACGAGCACGCGGACGCCGCGCAGGCCGAGCCCGCGCAGGCGTTCGCGGGCGAGCCCGACGGGTTCGCCCGGCTCTGGACGCCGCACCGCATGGCCTACATCGGCGGTCAGGACAAGCCCGTCGACGACGCCCCCGGTGACGGCTGCCCGTTCTGCCGCATCCCGTCCCTGACCGACGAGCAGGGACTGGTCGTGCACCGCGGCCACGTCGCCTACGTCGTCATGAACCTCTACCCGTACAACTCGGGCCACCTGCTGGTGTGCCCCTACCGACACGTCGCCGACTACACCGACCTGACCGAGGACGAGGTCTCCGAGGTCGCGTCCCTGACCCGCACCGCGATGCGCGTCGTGCGCGATGTCATGGCGCCGCACGGGTTCAACCTCGGCATGAACCAGGGCCAGGTCGCCGGCGCCGGCATCCAGGCGCACCTGCACCAGCACGTCGTGCCGCGCTGGGGCGGCGACGCCAACTTCCTGCCGATCGTCGCGCGCACGCGGGCGCTGCCCGCGCTGCTCGGCGACACCCGCACCGCGCTCGCCGACGCGTGGCCCGGGACGAGGGGATGACGCGCGCGTGCTGAGCCGACTGCGCGGCCTGATGACGCGCCTGTGGACCCCGCTGGCCGACCTGCTCCTGCGGGCGGGCGTCAGCCCCGACGCCGTGACCGTCGCGGGCACGCTCGTCGTGGTCGTCACCGCGCTGTGGGCGTTCCCCATGGGCCACCTGCTGCTCGGGGCCGTGCTCATCGCGGTGTTCACGCTGACGGACTCGATCGACGGCGTCATGGCACGCCGCTCCGGTCGCGCCGGACCGTGGGGCGCCTTCCTGGACTCCACCCTCGACCGCTTCGGCGACGGCGCGATCTTCGCCGGTCTGGTGCTCTGGTACACCGGCGGGGGAGACGACCGGCTCACCGCCGTCCTCGCGCTCGCGTGCCTCGTCCTCGGCTCGGTCGTGCCCTACGCCCGCGCCCGGGCCGAGGGGCTCGGCATGACGGCCGCGGTCGGCATCGCCGAGCGCGCCGACCGGCTGGTCGCGGTGCTCCTCGCGGCGGTCCTCGTCGGCGCCGGGCTGCCCCACGTCGTCATGACCGTCGTCCTGGCGCTGCTCGCCGCCGCCTCCGCGGTCACGGTCGTGCAGCGGGCGGCGACCGTGCGCCACCAGGTGCGTGCCGCGCAGGACGGGGGAGCGGCATGAGCCTCGACGTCGCCCGCGCCTACCACCTCGCCTGGCGCGTCGGCCACCGTGTGCCCGGCGGGCTCGTCCGTGCACTGACCCGCGTCGGCGCCGACGTCGCGTGGTGGCGGCGCGGGCCGGGGGTGCGACGCCTCGAGGCGAACCTCACCCGCGTGCGCCCCGAGCTCGACGAGCGTGCGCTGCGTGCGCTGTCGCGCGCCGGGATGCGCTCCTACATGCGGTACTTCGGCGAGGCGTTCACGCTGCGCGGCCTGACGCCCGAGCAGATCACGGCACGCGTACGTGCCGAGGGGCTCGAGCACGTGCAGCCCCACCTCGACGAGGGACGGCAGGTCGTGCTCGCGCTCGGCCACCTGGGCAACTGGGACCTCGCGGGTGCCTGGGCGACCGTGCACCTGGCGCCCGTCACCACGGTCGCCGAACGCCTCAAGCCCGAGGAGCTCTTCGAGGAGTTCCTCGCGTTCCGCGAGGCGATCGGCCTGACCATCCTGCCCCTGACGGGCGGCGGCGACGTCTTCCGCCGGCTGACACGCGTCGCCCGCACGGGACCGGGACTCATGCCCCTGCTCGCCGACCGCGACCTGACCGCCAAGGGCGTCGAGGTCGACCTGTTCGGCCACCGCGCGCGCGTCGCCGCCGGCCCCGCGGCCCTCGCCGTCATGACGGGCGCCCCGCTCGTGCCGACGGCGATCGTCTACGAGCGGCTGCGCGGCGCGCGGCGGCGCGCGGCGGGCAGCCCCTGGGGCATCGTCATCCGGTTCTGCCCGCGCGTGCCCGTGCCCGCCGACGTCCCCCGTCGCGAGCAGGTCTCCGCCCTGACCCAGGCGTGGGTCGACGCCCTCGCACGGCAGATCCACGCCCGCCCGCAGGACTGGCACATGCTGCAGCGCGTGTTCGTCGCCGACCTGGACCCGGCGCGCGACACCGCCCGCCGTGGTGCGGGAGCCGACCCGGGTGCCGACCGGGCCGCCGCCGATCGCCCGGACGGCACCACCGGTACCACCGGCACGACCGGCGGGAGCGCCGCGGGCGGCGACGTCCTCGACGTCGGGCACGCGACGTGAGCACCGAGCGCCCGCTGCGCGTGGGGATCGTCTGCCCGTACTCGTTCGACGTGCCGGGCGGCGTGCAGTTCCACGTGCGCGACCTCGCCGAGTCGCTCATCGGCCGCGGGCACGAGGTCTCGGTGCTCGCACCCGCGGCCGACGACACGCCCGTGCCCGAGTATCTCGTCGCCGCCGGACGGGCGGTCCCGGTCCACTACAACGGGTCGGTCGCGCGCCTGACCTTCGGCCCCGTGACCGCGGGCCGCGTGCGCCGCTGGCTGGCCGCCGGACGCTTCGACGTGCTGCACCTGCACGAGCCCGTCACCCCGAGCCTCGGCATGCTCGCGCTGTGGATCGCCGACGGGCCCGTCGTCGCGACGTTCCACACCTCGCTGGTGCGCTCGCGGCCGCTGCAGGTGGCCTACCCGCTGGTCCGGCAGTCGCTGGAGAAGATCTCGCTGCGGATCGCCGTCTCGGAGGACGCACGGCGCACGCTCGTCGAGCACCTCGGCGGGGACGCCGTCGTCATCCCCAACGGTGTGTGGGTCGACGCGTTCGCCCGCGCCGGGACGGACCCGCGCTGGACCGGCACACCCGAGGCGCCCACCATCGCGTTCCTCGGACGGCTCGACGAGCCCCGCAAGGGCCTCGCGGTGCTGCTCGGTGCGCTGCCCGCCGTCCTCGACGAGGTCCCCGGTGCGCGCGTCCTGGTCGCCGGGCGCGGGGAGACCGGGCAGGAGCAGGCCCGCGACGTGCTCGGCGACCGGGCCGGTGCCGTCGAGTTCCTCGGGGGCGTCAGCGAGGAGGACAAGGCACGCCTGCTCGCGTCGGCGGACGTGTACGTCGCACCCCAGACCGGCGGCGAGAGCTTCGGCATCGTGCTCGTCGAGGCCATGAGCGCCGGTGCGAGCGTCGTCGCGAGCGACCTCGGCGCGTTCACGCGCGTGCTCGACGGCGGGGACGCGGGCGTCCTGTTCCGAACCGGTGACAGCGCCGACCTCGGCGCCACCCTGCTGCGGGTCCTGCGCGACCCCACGCTGCGTGCACGCGTCAGCGCGCGTGCGTCGCAGGTCGTCGGGCGCTACGACTGGTCGGCCGTGACCGACCAGGTCCTCGCGGTGTACGAGCTGGCGGTCGCCGGGCGCGACGCGCCCGTCGGCGAGGACCCGTCCTCGCTGCGCGGTGCGCGCCTGCTCGAGATGCGCCGGGGACGGCCGTGAACGGGACCTGGGTCGACGGCCCGCTCGTGCTCGTCGTCGTCGGCGCCGCGCTCGTCCTGGCCTGGCTCGTGTGGGTGCAGGCGACGCGCCTGGACCGCCTGCACCGCAAGGTGGGCGCGTCCCGTGCGGTCGTCGAGGCGCAGCTCGTGCGCCGCGCGACGGTCGCCGCCGAGCTGGCGACCAGCGGCCTGCTCGACCCGGCGAGCTCGGTCGTCGTCGGCGAGGCCGCGCGCGCATCGCTCGTCGCGAGCGGGGACGGGCGCGACGTCCCCTCCTCGGGGCTGCTGCCGCCCGACCTGCGCGCGCTCGTCGGCGGTGCCGCGTCCTCGGGGGACCTGCCGGACCGCGGCCAGGTCGAGAGCGACCTCACCGCCACGCTGGACGAGGTCCTCGACGACCGCGACGAGGTGGCCGCGCTCGCGGCGGACCCCGTCGGTGAACCGCTGATCGAGGAGCTCGCCGCCGCCTGGTACCGCGTGCAGCTCGCACGCCGGTTCCACAACGAGGCGGTCGCGCAGACGCAACGCGTGCGCCGCGGTGCGGTCGTGCGGCTGCTGCGCCTGGCCGGGCGCGCGCCCGAGCCGCGCACGCTCGAGCTCGACGACGCGTGGC
>JAFAEH010000222.1 GCA_023424135.1 Actinomycetes bacterium
GCTCGCACGCCTGCTGCAGGCCGGTCGGGACGCCGCCGCGGTGCCCGGCGCCGACGTGCAGGCCGTGCTGTGGGCCGTGTGGGACGGTGCCGGGCTCGCCGACCCGTGGCGGCGCACCGCGCTCGCGGGCGGGGCCGCGGGTGAGCGCGCCGACCGCGACCTCGACGCGGTGCTCGCGCTGTTCCGTGCGGCCGAGACGTTCGTCGAGCGCATGCCGCAGGCGACGCCGCTCGCGTTCGTCGAGTGGGTGCTCGCGCAGGACCTGCCCGCGGACTCGCTCGCGGCGTCCTCGCGCGCCGCGGGGGTCAGCGTCCTGACGCCCGCGGGAGCGGCCGGTGGGGCGTGGGAGCTGGTCGCGGTCGTCGGTGTGCAGGACGGTGCGTGGCCGGACCTGCGGCTGCGCGACTCGATGCTCGGCGCCCAGGCGCTCGTCGACCTGCTCTCGGGGCGTGCGACACCGGGTGACGACCCGGGCGAGCGGGCGCGGGCGGCCCGCTCGGCGGTCCTGGCGGACGAGCTGCGTGCGTTCGCGCTCGCGTGCTCGCGCGCACGCACGCACCTGGTCGTCACGGCGGTCGACGACCAGGACGCGTCGCCGTCGCCGTTCGTCGACCTCGTCGAGCCCGGGGGCGACGACGACGGCCCGGACCCGCGCCGCACGTCCGCACCCGCACCGCTGGACCTGCGCGGGCTGGTGGCGCGTCTGCGGTCCGCGCTCGAGCGTGCCGCCGACGAGGGGCGTGCGGACCCGGCCGCGGCGCGCACCCTCGCGCGGCTGGCCGCGGCGGGCGTCCCCGGGGCCGACCCCGTCTCCTGGTTCGGTGTCGCGGACCCGTCCAGCGACGAGCCGCTGTGGCCCGACGACGTCAAGGTGCCGGTCTCCCCGTCGCGGCTCGAGACCGCGCAGCGGTGCGCGCTGCGCTGGGCGCTGGAGTCTGCCGGGGGCACCCCGGCGACGTCCGCGCAGCAGTCCCTCGGCACGCTCGTGCACGCGATCGCGCAGGAGCACCCGACCGCGGACCTGCCGACGCTGCGCGCCGAGCTCGACCGGCGCTGGCACGAGCTCGGCCTCGGGGAGGGGTGGCCGTCCGTGGCTGCGCGTCGGCGTGCCGAGGCGATGGTCGAGCGGCTCGCCGCGTACGTGCGCGCCGCGGGTGACCCCGTGCTGGTCGAGGCCGGGTTCACCCTGGAGACCGACCGGGCGGTGGTCCGCGGGTCGGTCGACCGGGTCGAGCGTGCGGTCGCGGAGGGCGACGGTGCGACGCACGACGTGCACGTCGTCGACCTCAAGACCGGGGCGACCGTCCCGAGCGTCGCGCAGGGTGCCGAGAACCCGCAGCTCGGCGCGTACCAGCTCGCGGTCGACGCGGGTGCCGTGCCCGGGCTCCCCACCGGCACGCGCAGCGTCGAGGCCCGGCTCGTCTACCTCGACAAGGGCACGGGGAAGCCCACGCAGCGTCGCCAGGACGGTCTCGGCGGCGAGGCCGACGGGCCGAGCTGGGCGCGTGCGCTCGTCGACGACGTGGCCGACCGCATGGCCGCGTCGACCTTCGTCGCCCAGGCCAACGACCTGTGCGACCGGTGCCCGGTGCGGCGCTCGTGCCCGCTGCGCGGCGAGGGCGGGCAGGTGGTCGCGTGACCCGGCCCGTCCTGTCGGCGGCACGGATCGCCGCCCTCATCGGCCAGCACACCCCCACCGACGAGCAGCGCACCGTCATCGAGGCGCCGCTGCGCCCGTCGCTCGTCGTCGCGGGCGCGGGCTCCGGCAAGACCGAGACCATGGCCGCACGCGTCGTGTGGCTCGTCGCCAACGGCCTGGTCGCACCCGAGCAGGTGCTCGGGCTGACCTTCACGCGCAAGGCCGCAGGTGAGCTCGCCGAGCGCGTGCGCCGCAGGCTGCGCGCGCTCGCACGCGCGGCCGCAGCCGAGGGCCTGGACCTGCCGACGGGTGCGGACGCCGTCGACGAGCTCGCGCGCCCGCACGTCTCGACCTACCACGCGTACGCGGCGTCGATCGTCACCGACCACGCGCTGCGCGTGGGCATCGAGCCCGGTGCGCGGCTGCTCGGCGAGGCGGCGCAGTGGCAGCTCGCGTCGCAGGTCGTCGAGGCGTGGACCGGCGACCTCGACACGACGGCCGCGACGTCGACCGTCGTCGAGGCGGTGCTCTCGCTCTCCGGTGCGCTCGACGAGCACCTGCTCGACCCCGCGGCCGCGCGGGCCGGCATCGAGGCTCTCGTCGCCGACCTCGAGGCGACACCCCCCGGGACACCGCCGAAGGCGCCGTACGCGAAGGTGCGTGACCTCGCGGCGTCGCTGCGCGAACGAGCACGCGTGCTCGACCTCGTCGCCGACCACCGGGCGCGCAAGCGCGCCGCCGACAGCCTCGACTTCGGCGACCAGGTCGCACTCGCGGCCCGCATCGCCCGCGACGCGCCGGACGTCGGCGCAGGCGAGCGCGACCGGTACCGGGTGGTGCTGCTCGACGAGTACCAGGACACGTCGTACGCGCAGCTCGTGCTGCTGCAGGCGCTGTTCGGCCACGGGCACCCCGTGACGGCCGTCGGCGACCCGCACCAGTCGATCTACGGGTGGCGCGGCGCCAGCCCGGGCGGGCTCGCCCGCTTCCCGACGTCGTTCCCGGTCGTCGTGCGCGACGACGCGGGCAGGGAGGACCGCCGTCCCGCGGACGTCGTGCAGCTCTCGACGTCGTGGCGCAACGACGTCGCGATCCTCGACGCCGCCAACGAGGTGGCCGGCCCCCTGCGGACCGGGGCCGCCCGGGTCGACGTCCCGCCGCTCGCGGCGCGGCCCGGTGCCGGACCCGGCGCCGTCCAGGGGGTGGTCGCCGCGACCGTCGAGGACGAGGCACGGGACGTCGCCGCGTGGGTCGCTGACCGCTGGAGGCCCGGGACGCACCCCGACGGACGCCTCACCGCGGCCGTGCTGTGCCGCAAGCGCTCGCAGTTCGAGCCGCTGCGGCGGGCGCTGCGGGCCGCGGGGCTCCCGGTCGAGGTCGTCGGGCTCGGCGGGCTGCTCGCGACCCCCGAGGTCGTCGACCTGGTCGCGGTGCTGCAGGCGGCGCACGACCCGACACGCGGTGACGCGGTCGTCCGTCTGCTCACCGGCGCGCGCACGCGGCTGGGGGCAGCCGATCTGCACGCGCTCGGCGACTGGTCGCGGCAGGCGGCCGGCGGCGGTCGGGGGCGGGTGCCCCACGACGGTGTCGAGGCGGACGTCGTCGACGAGCGGAGCCTGGTCGACGCGCTCGACGACCCCCCGCCGCCCGGGTGGCGCAGCCCGCAGGGACGCGCCCTGACCTCCGAGGGGCGACGCCGGCTCGCGGACCTCGCGGGGGTCCTGCGGGCCGTGCGCGCGCAGCACGGGCTGTCGCTCCCCGAGCTCGTGGGTGAGGCCGAACGGCTCTTCGGGCTCGACATCGAGGTGCAGGCCCGCGCCGACGTGACGCCCGGGCGGGCGCGGGCCCACCTCGACGCGTTCGCGGACGTCGCCGCCGAGTTCGCGCGCGGCGCGGACCGGCCCACGCTCGGCGCGTTCCTCGCGTGGCTCGAGGCCGCCGACGCGCGCGAGGACGGGCTCGAGCTGCCCGTGACCGAGCCCGACCCCGACGCCGTCCAGGTCATGACCGTGCACGCCGCGAAGGGGCTCGAGTGGGATGCCGTCGCGGTCGCCGGGCTCGTCGACGGCGGGTTGCCCGCGACGGCGGCGCTCGGCAAGGACGGCCCGCGCGACTCCGCGTGGCTCACGGGCCTCGGCACCCTGCCGTACCCGCTGCGCGGTGACGCGGACGACCTGCCGCGGCTCGAGTGCGCGGGGGCCGAGTCACCCAAGGAGCTCGCCGAGCGGCTCGAGCGGTTCCGTCAGGACGCGGGCGACCACGAGGTCGCCGAGGAACGCCGGCTCGCGTACGTCGCGCTGACCCGCGCCCGCGCCGACCTGCTGCTCTCGGCCGCGTACTGGGGTGACCCGAAGGCGCCACGTCGCCTCTCGCCGTTCCTCACCGAGCTCGTCGACGCGGGCCTGGTCGACGTGGTCGCGCGGGCCGATGCGCCCGACGACGGGGCGAGCAACCCGCGCGCCGCGCTCGTCCCGACTGCCACCTGGCCCGCGGACCCGTTCACGGTCGACGGCGCGGCCCCCCGGCGGGCGGCCGTGACCGCCGCGGCGGACGC
>JAFAEH010000234.1 GCA_023424135.1 Actinomycetes bacterium
CCCCCGGGTCGCGCGCGGCCCGCGCCTGCCCCTCCAGGACGACGTCGACGCGCACGAGGCGCAGCGCCTCGCCGCCCGGACCGACGACCCGCGCGCCGACGAGCACGCCGAGCCGCTCCAGGAGCCGCGTGGCGGCGCCCGCACGGTCGCGCCACCACCCGTCCGGGCGTGACCCGACGACGTTCGCCGCGTCGACGACGAGCACGACCTCCTGCACCGCCGTCTCCCCCGTCACCGCTGCCTCACCGGCCCTCGAGCGCGTCCTTCCAGCCCTGCGCGTACGCCTCGGCCGAGCCCTGGTGGAACATGTCGTCGGGGCCCGTGCGCACCAGCACGCGCGCGCCGGGGCCGTCGTCGTCGGTCACGAGGTGCCCGACGCCGCGCACGACGGCGACGGGCCGGCCCGACGCCTTGCCCTTGACGAGCTCCGCCGCGCTCGCGACCTCGTCGGCCACCGCGGCGACCGTCATCGTCAGCGCGCGCCCGAACGTGTCGACCTGACCGCGCAGGTCGTCGAGCACCTGGACACCGGCGGCACCGATCGTCAGGTCCGTGACGCCCTGCCGCCAGGGGCGCCCGGCCGTGTCCGTCACGAGCACGCCGACGCGCACACCGAACGCGTCACGCAGGCCCGCGCGCAGCGCACGGGCGGACGCGTCGGGGTCGACCGGCAGCAGCAGGACCGTGCCCTCGGGCGTGTTGGACGCGTCGACGCCGGCGGCCGCCATCACGAGCCCGAGGCGGTTCTCGACGATGCGCGTCACACCGCCGGGGTGCTCACGGGTCGCGACGACGCGCACGGTCTCCTCGGTGATCGCCTGCTCGCGGTCGTCGGCGGCGACGACACGTCCCTCCGCCTTGGAGACGACCTTGCTCGTCACGACCACGACGTCACCGTCCGCGAGCGCGTGCGACGGCTCGGGGTCGGCACGCAGCGCTGCGACGACGAGCCCGCCGAGGTCGTCCCCGGGGACGACCTCGCGGATCCCGCCGGGCGCCCAGGCGCGCAGCTCGTGGGCCGTCACCGGCTCAGCCCCGGCAGCACGTCACGACCGAAGACCTCGATCCACTCGCGCTGGTTGCGACCGACGTTGTGCAGGTAGATGCGGTCGAACCCGAGGTCGACGTACCTCTGGATCGCGGCGCGGTGCACGTCGGGGTCCGACGAGATGACCATGCGACCCTCGAAGTCCTCGGGCCGCACGAGCTTGGCCATCTGCTCGAAGTCGAACGGCGAGCGGATGTCCGCCTTGGGGAACCTCATGGCGCCGTTGGGCCACTCGTGCATCGCGTTCGCGAGCGCCTCCTCGTCGGTCGGCGCCCACGACAGGTGCAGCTGCAGGACCTTCGGCATCGTGTCGGGGTCCTTGCCGGCCTCGCGCGCACCCTCGGCGAAGCGCCCGAACAGGCCGGCGATCTTCTCGAGGGGGGCACCGACCGTGATGATCCCGTCGGCGTGGCGCCCCGTGCGCCTGGCCGTCACCGGCCCGGCGGTGGCGATGAGGATCTCCGGCGCCACCTCGGGCATGGTCCACAGGCGCGTCGACTCGAGCTTGTAGAACGTCCCGGCGTGCTTGACGTCCTTGCCCGCGAGCGAGGCCGAGAACAGCTTCTTGATGACGTCGACGGCCTCGAACATGCGGTTGATGCGCTCGGGCGCCTCGGGCCAGTAGCCGGCCACGACGTGCTCGTTGAGCGCCTCGCCGGAGCCCAGGCCGAGCCAGTGCCGCCCGGGGTACATCGCGGCGAGCGTCGCGGAGGCCTGCGCGACCATCGCGGGGTGCCAGCGGAACGTCGGTGCGGTGACCCCGGGGCCGAGGTCGCCGCTGGTGCGCTCGCCGACGGCCGTCAGGACGTTCCAGACGAAGGACGACTGCCCCTGGGCGGGCACCCACGGCTGGAAGTGGTCGGCCGCCATGACGCCGGAGAACCCGTGCGCCTCGGCGTGGGCCGACAGGTCCACCGCCTCGCGCGGGTGGAACTGCTCGAGCATGGCCGCGTACCCGACCGTCAGACCCGTCACCTGGTCGATCCTCCTGGCCACTCGTCCCCTGCCCGTCGAGCCTAGCCCGGGCGCGAACTGTTTCATCACCCGGCGCCCGGTGGCGCGGCGTCGGCGGGCCTGGTGGCGTCGGTGCACCGTCGGCGATGGGAGCCCTCGATGACCCGCACCCGCACCACCCCCGGTCCGCTCGCCGTCACGCTCGCGGCCCTGTCGGCCGCCGCGCTCGCGGTCACGCTCGCACCCGCGGCGTCGGCGGCGACCGACACCACGGCACCGACGCCCCCGTCCCTGCTGCGGACCACGCACCTCAAGTGCACGGCGGTCTGGCTGGGCTGGACCCCCTCCACCGACGACGTCGGCGTCGTCGCGTACGACGTCTACCACGACGGTCAGCACATGGTGAGCGTCCCGGCGTCACCGACCGCGGCGCGCCTCACGCTCGTCCCCGGGGTCACGTGGGGCGTGTACGTCAACGCACGCGACGCCGCGGGCAACGTGTCGCAGGCGAGCGAGACGCTCGAGCTCGTCGTCCCGCCGTGCCAGTCCGACACGAGCCCGCCGACCAACCCGTGGGGCGTGGCCGCACGCGCCGACGGGACGTCCGTCACGCTGACCTGGCGTGCGTCGAGCGACGACGTGGGCGTGAGCGCCTACGACGTGCTGCGCAACGGTGTGGTCGTGGGCAGCACGCCGGGTGACGTGCTGTCGTTCGTCGACTCCGGGCTGCGCCCCGGCACGACGTACGCCTACCAGCTCCGCGCACGGGACCAGGCCGGCAACCGGTCCGGGGCGTCGGCGGTGGTCCGGGTGACGACGGGCGGTGCGTGCACCAACCCGATCTGCTCGGTCACGCAGGTCGCGTCCGAGCGCGACCTGCCGTGGGGGCTGGTCGAGCTGCCCGACGGGTCGGTCCTCTACACGCGGCGCGACGCGCACCAGGTCGTGCGCCTCGACCCGGCCACGGGTGCGACCGACGTGGTCGGCACGCTGCCCGGCGTCACGGGGACGGCGGGCGAGGGCGGGCTGCTCGGGCTCGAGGTCGCCGACGACTTCACGTCGGACCCGTGGCTGTACGTCATGCACACGACCGCGTCGGACAACCGCGTGGTGCGCGTGCGGTACGTGGGCGGTGCGCTGTCCGGTGCGCCCCAGGTGCTGGTCAGCGGGATCCCGCGCAACAAGTACCACAACGGCGGCCGGCTCCGGTTCGGGCCCGACGGCATGCTCTACGTCGCGACGGGCGACGGGCAGAACCCGCAGTGGGCGCAGGACACGGCGAACCTCGCGGGCAAGGTGCTGCGCATCCGGCCCGACGGGTCGGTCCCCGCGGACAATCCGTTCGGCAACGCGGTGTGGAGCTACGGGCACCGCAACCCGCAGGGGCTGGCGTTCGACGCGCAGGGCCGGCTCTGGCAGCAGGAGTTCGGCAACTCGCTGATGGACGAGACGAACGTCGTCGTGCGCGGCGGCAACTACGGGTGGCCGCAGTGCGAGGGCACGAGCGGGGAGTGCACCGGTCCCGGCCTCGTCGCACCGCGCCTGACCCTGCCGGTGGCCTCCGGGTCGTGCAGCGGCGTCGCGGTCACCGGGGACCACCTGTGGATCGCGTGCCTGCGCGGGGCGCGCCTGTACCGCGCGACGATCACGCCCGCGGGTGAGCTGACGGACGTGCGCACGCTGCTGTCGGGCACCCACGGGCGGCTGCGCACGGTCGAGCCGTCGGGTGACGGCAGCCTGTGGCTCACGACGAGCACGCGCGGCGACAAGGACTCGACGGCGAACAACAGCGACGAGAGGATCCTGCGCGTCACCCCCGGCGGCTGAGGCACGTGGTCACACCGGCTCGGCCGCCGCGGTGCGGACCTCGGCGGCCGGCGGGGGTGCGGCGCCACGACGCACGTCGCGGTCGGCTCCCGCGCGCACGAGCGCGACCCCGGTGACGACGAGCACGGCACCGGCCCCCTGCACGGGCAGCGGCTGCTCGCCGAGCAGCACCCAGGCCAGCAGCACGGCGAGCAGCACCTCGGACAGCGCGAGGAACGACGCGAGACGCTCCCCCAGCAGCCGCACCGAGAACGCGGACACGCCGTACGCGAGCGCGGTGGGCACGGCCCCGACGACGAGGAGCGGGACCAGCCAGTGCACGCGTGCGCCGAGCAGGTCGACCCGCACGTCGGGCGCCTCGACGGGCAGCACGCCCACCGCGGCCAGCACGCCGACGACCACGGCGCCGACCGCCATCGCGGTGCCCGCGAGGCTGACGGGCGGCAGCGCGATCGGCCGGGCGGTGAGCGCGAAGTAGGCGGCGTTGCCGATGGCGGCGGCGAACGCGAACGCGAGCCCCAGCGGGTCGAGCTGCAGGCTGCCGGTCACGTCGAGGACGAGGACGAGGCCGCCGGTCGCGAGAGCGGCGCCGACGAGCGTCGCCCGGGCCGGCGCCCGGCCCGAGCGCACCCAGGACCACGCGAGCAGGAGCAGCGGACCGGTGTACTCGACGAGCAGCGCGACCGCGACGGGCAGTCGGTCGACCGCGAAGAAGTACATGGTCGACGCGCCCGCGACGCCCAGCAGCCCGAGCCAGACGACCGTCGGCCAGTCGGTCCGCAGCGCGGACCAGCGTCCCCGCAGCGCCCAGAGCGCGGGGCCCGCGAGGAGCAGCGCACCGACCGCGAGCCGCACGACGATGGCGGCTCCCGGGCTCCAGCCCGCGGCGAGCAGGGGCTTGACGACCGGACCGCTGGTCGCGAACGCGAGCGCTGCGAGCAGTCCCGCGGCGGTCCCGACGGTGCGCGTGCCCGTCCCGTGCATCCCGGCTCCCTGGTGCTGCGCGCCGGGCGGCCGCGACGAGGGCGCGGCACGGCGGCGACGGTGGTGCGCCGACGGTGGCCGACGCGGTGGGAGCACGGGACGCGGCGGCCGGGATCACCGGGTGTCAGCACCGTCCCACTCCTATGCTCGTGACGCTAACCCCGCACGCCGACAGGAGTCAACGTGGTTTTCGCTCGTGACACCGAGATGAACCTGCAGGCCGCGGTCGACCTGGTCAACACCGCCCGCCGCCGCGACGGCCACGACGCGATGAGCACGGTCGGCGATCTCGACCGGTTCTTCACGCACTGGGGCTACACGGGACGCCACGACCGCGACGACGCCGAGGTCGCGCAGGTACGGACCGCGCGCGAGCGCATCGCGAGGTTCTGGGACGTCGGACGCGACGAGGCCGCCGATCTCGTCAACGCGATGCTGCGCGAGGCCGACGCCGTCCCGCGCCTCGTCCGTCACGACGCGGTGGACTGGCACCTGCACGCCACCGCACCCGGCGCCGCGCTCGCCGCCGTGATCGTCGTCGAGACCGCGATGGGCGTCGTCGACGTGGTGCGCTCCGACGAGTACGGGCGCCTGCGCCGGTGCCAGGGCGAGGGATGCACCGCGGTGCTCGTGGACCTCTCGCGCAACCGCTCGCGGCGGTTCTGCGACGTCAACGGCTGCGGCAACCGTGCGCACGTCGCGGCCTACCGCGCGCGGCGCGCCGCCGGACCCGATGCGGCGTTTGGTTGACGGTTCAACCTCGCGTACGCTGACGCCCCACCGGCCGCCCGCGACGACGATACGGAGACCCCGGCATGAGCAAGTCCTCCCAGCGCAACGACGAGCGCGCAGCACGGCTCGCTCAGATCCAGGCCGAGCAGCGCCGCGCGTCGCAGCGACGCACGTGGATCGTCGGCGGCGTCGTCGGCACCCTCGTCGTCGCGCTCGTCGCCGTCACGTCCGTCGTGCTCATCGGCGAGGCGCGGCGCACGTCGGCGCTCGACGCCCAGGCGGCATCCGAGATCGACGGCGTCGAGACGTTCGACGGTCTGGTCTTCGACCACGTGACGACCGAGGTCGACTACCCGCAGACCCCGCCCGCCGGCGGGGAGCACAACGCCGTGTGGCAGAACTGCGGCGTCTACGACGCGCCCGTCGTCAACGAGCACGCCGTGCACTCCCTCGAGCACGGCGCCGTCTGGATCACGTACGACCCCGACCTGCCGGCCGAGCAGGTCGCCACGCTGCGCGCGCTCGCCGACGGCGAGTCCTACGTGCTGCTCTCGCCGTACGACGGCCTGCCCTCGCCCGTCGTCGCCAGCGCCTGGGGCTACCAGCTCCAGGTCGACGACGCCGACGACGAGCGCCTGCCGGTCTTCCTGCGCAAGTACCTGCTGAACCCCGACCTGCCCGAGGCCGGCGCCCTGTGCAGCAACGGGGTCGGCACACCGGCGTGAGCACGCACGACGGCGACGCGACCGCTGCACCCGCCCCCCGCTCGGCGCTGCACGAGGCGCTCGGCGCGCTGACCGGGACGGCCCGCGTCGTGGTCGGTGTGCTCGTCGCGCTCGCGCTGCTGCTCGGGCTGGCGCTCGGGGCGACGCTCGTCGCCCGCCCCGGCACGGCGTCCCCCGCCGACGACTCGGTCGAGGCGGGCTTCGCACGCGACATGCAGGCCCACCACGCCCAGGCGGTCGAGCTGTCCGTCCTCCTGCGGGACCGGTCGGACGACGAGACGCTGCGCGCCATCGCGCTCGACATCCTGACGATCCAGCAGCAGCAGATCGGCCAGATGGCCGCGTGGCTGCGACTGTGGGGCCTGCCCGCGTCGTCGGGCACCGGCTCGATGGCGTGGATGGGCGACGGGACGCACGGGCACGGCGCGACCGGCGGCGCGCTGTCGGACATGCCGGGCTGGGTCCAGGCCGACGACCTGGCCGCGCTGCGCGACGCCGAGGGCGTCGACGCCGAGCGGGTCTTCCTCGAGCTGATGATCGCCCACCACGCCGGCGGCGTGGAGATGGCCCGCTACGCCGTCGAGCACGCGCACCACCCCGAGGTCGTCCGGCTCGCCCAGGGGATCGTCGACTCCCAGACCCGCGAGACCGTCGTCCTGCAGGACCTCCTCGACGCCCGCGGCGGCCCGCCGGCCCGCTGACGGCGCGCCCGGCGACGTGCACGCGGGGCCCCGCGATCTGGGAGGATGTGTGCCCATGAGCCACGACCTGACCCCGCGTCCCGAGACCCCGACGAGCGCACGCGCCGCCCGCCAGGTACCGGACAAGGTCACGGTCGACGGGCTCGAGGACCGCTGGTCGCAGCAGTGGACGCAGGACGGCACCTACTCCTTCGACCGCACCGCCGAGCGCGCCCAGGTCTACTCGATCGACACGCCTCCCCCGACGGTGTCGGGATCGCTGCACGTCGGGCACGTGTTCTCCTACACCCACACCGACGTCGTGGCCCGCTTCCAGCGCATGCGCGGGCGCGAGGTCTTCTACCCGATGGGCTGGGACGACAACGGCCTGCCGACCGAGCGCCGCGTGCAGAACTACTACGGCGTGCGCTGCGACCCGTCGCTGCCGTACGTCGAGGGCTTCGAGCCGCCCCACGAGGGCGGTGAGGGCACCGGCGGCAAGTCCCGTCCCGGCGACCAGGTGCCGGTCTCGCGGCGCAACTTCATCGAGCTGTGCGAGCGGCTGTCCGCGCAGGACGAGCTGCAGTTCGAGGCGCTGTGGCGCCGGCTCGGCCTGTCCGTCGACTGGTCGATGACCTACCAGACGATCGGCGCGACGGCCCGTGCGGTCTCGCAGCGCGCGTTCCTGCGCAGCCTGACGCGCGGCGAGGCCTACCAGGCCGAGGCGCCGGGTCTGTGGGACGTGACGTTCCAGACCGCCGTCGCACAGGCCGAGCTCGAGGCGCGCGACTACCCCGGCGCGTTCCACAAGATCGCGTTCCACCGCCCCGACGGCGACGCGGTCGTCATCGAGACGACCCGCCCGGAGCTGCTGCCCGCGTGCGTCGCGCTCATCGCGCACCCCGACGACGAGCGCTACCAGCACCTGTTCGGCACGACCGTGACGAGCCCGCTGTTCGGCGTCGAGGTCCCCGTGCTGGCGCACCCGGCGGCCGAGCCCGACAAGGGCGCCGGCATCGCGATGTGCTGCACCTTCGGCGACCTGACCGACGTGCAGTGGTGGCGTGAGCTGCGCCTGCCGACGCGCTCGGTCGTGGGCCGTGACGGCCGCGTGCTGCGCGAGACCCCCGAGTGGATCGCGTCCGACGCGGGCCGCACCGCGTTCGGCGAGCTCGCGGGCAAGACGACGTTCAGCGCACGCGAGGCCGTCGTCGCCGGTCTGCGCGAGTCCGGGGACCTGCTGGGCGACCCGGTGCCCACGCAGCGCAAGGCGAACTTCTACGAGAAGGGCGACAAGCCCCTCGAGATCGTCACCAGCCGGCAGTGGTACCTGCGCAACGGCGGGCGCGACGAGGAGCTGCGGGACGCGCTGCTCGGCCGCGGGCGCGAGCTCGCGTTCCACCCCGACTTCATGCGCGTGCGCTACGACAACTGGGTCGGCGGGCTCAACGGCGACTGGCTCATCTCGCGGCAGCGGTTCTTCGGCGTGCCGTTCCCCGTCTGGTACCCGCTCGACGAGCAGGGCGAGCCGCGCTACGACGCGCCGATCGTGCCGGACGAGGCCGCGCTGCCCGTCGACCCGACGAGCGACGTCCCCCCGGGCTACTCGCAGGAGCAGCGTGGGCAGGCGGGCGGCTTCGTCGCCGACCCCGACGTCATGGACACGTGGGCCACGTCGTCGCTCACCCCGCAGATCGTGTGCGGCTGGCTCGACGACCCCGACCTGTTCGCGCGCACGTTCCCCATGGACCTGCGCCCGCAGGGGCAGGACATCATCCGGACGTGGCTGTTCTCGACGGTCGTGCGCGCGCACCTCGAGAACGGCTCGCTGCCGTGGCAGCACGCCGCGATCAGCGGGTGGATCCTCGACCCCGACCGCAAGAAGATGAGCAAGTCCAAGGGCAACGTGGTCACGCCCATGGGCCTGCTGGAGGAGCACGGCTCGGACGCCGTCCGGTACTGGGCCGCGTCGGCACGGCTCGGGACGGACGCGGCGTTCGAGGTCGGGCAGATGAAGATCGGCCGCCGCCTGGCGATCAAGGTGCTCAACGCGAGCAAGTTCGTGCTGTCGTTCGGCGATGCCGACGAGCCCGTGACGCTCGACCCCGCGCTGGTGACGCAGGCGCTCGACCGCGCGCTGCTCGCCGGCCTGGCGGACGTCGTCGACCAGGCCACCGCGGCTCTCGAGGCGTACGACCACACGCGCGCGCTCGAGCTGTCGGAGACGTTCTTCTGGACGTTCTGCGACGACTACCTCGAGCTCGTCAAGGACCGCGCGTACGGCGCCGGCGCATCGGCGGCGGACGTCACGCCGGAGACCGCGTCCGCGCGCGCCGCGCTCGGCCTCGCGCTCGACGTGCTGCTGCGGCTGTTCGCCCCGGTGCTGCCGTTCGCGACCGAGGAGGTCTGGTCGTGGTGGCGCGAGGGGACGGTGCACCGTGCGCCGTGGCCGACGAGCGATGCGCTGCGCGCGGCGGCGGGCGGCACCGACCCGGGCCTGGTCGCCGGGGCGGGCGCGGCGCTGGCCGCGCTGCGCAAGGTGAAGTCCGAGGCCAAGGTGTCGATGCGGACCCCGGTCGAGCACGCCGTGCTCGAGGTCCCGCAGTCCCTGCGCGCGGGTGTCGAGGCCGCCCTCGGCGACGTCCGCAACGCGGGCCGCGCGACGGGGACCCTCGAGGTCGCCGACGGCAGCGGCGAGACGGTCGTGGCGCGCGACGCCCGCCTGGGCGAGGCCGTCGCCCGCTGAGGCGACCTCGAGTCACGCAGGGGGGCGGGACGGAGGTCCCAGGCATCCTCAGCTCGGATAGGAACGATGAGTCCCGCATAGTTATGCGCCCCTCTCGTCCGTGCCGTCTCGCCCCCAAGGACCGCCATGCGCACCCCGCTCCCCCGCGTCGCCCTCACCGCGGCCGCCCTGCTCACGCTGTCCGCCTGCGCCTCCGGCTCGACGGACGAGACGTCCGGGATCGCGCTCGTCGACGCGGGCGCGCTGACCGTCTGCACGAACCCGCCGTACGAGCCGTTCGAGTTCGAGGACGACAACGGCGACGTCGTCGGTCTCGACATCGACATCACGCGCGAGATCGCCGACGACCTGGGCGTCGAGCTGCAGGTGCTCGTGACCCCGTTCGACAGCATCCAGTCCGGTGCGTCGCTCGCCACCGGAGCGTGCGACGTCGTCGCCTCGGGCATCACGATCACCGACGAGCGCGCCGAGAAGTTCGACTTCTCCACGCCCTACTTCGACGCCGACCAGGGCCTGCTCGTGCCCGAGGGGTCGGACCTCGCCTCCGTCGCGGACCTCGAGGGCAAGAAGGTCGCCGTGCAGATGGCGACCACGGGCGAGAGCTGGGCGCTCGACAACGGGCTGACGACGGTCCAGTTCGAGGACCTCGGGCTGCAGGTCCAGGCCCTGACCACCGGTCAGGTCGACGCCGTCGTCAACGACATCACCGTCCTCGGCCCCTTCGTGTCCGAGGGCTTCGAGGTGACGACGACCTTCCCGACGGGCGAGCAGTACGGGCTCGGCGTCAAGAAGGGCAGCACCGCGCTGCTGGACGCCGTGAACGCCACCCTCCAGCGGATCGAGGACGACGGCACGTACGACGCCATCTACACCGAGCGCGTCGGCACGGCGCCGGTCGGCGAGTGACCCCCGCGACGCGGGCCCACCACGACCCCGCACGACCGGCGACCCGGGAGCGCGCATGACGACCGCCCCGCAGCCCCTGACGATGCCGCCGGGTCGGCGGCGCACCAGCCCCCGTGCACGCGCCCGCGCGGTCCGGGGCGTCCAGTACGCCGTGCTCGTCGCGGCGGTGCTCACCGTCGCGCTGCTGACGGACTGGACCAACGTCACGACACAGCTCTTCGACCCCGCCGTCGCCGCCGACCTCGCCGGGCGCATGCCGCTCGGTCTGTGGAACACGGTGCGGTACACGCTCGGCGCGTTCGCCGTCGGCCTGCCGCTCGGGGCGCTGCTCGCGCTCATGAAGCTGTCCTCGGTCGGGCCGTACCGCTGGATCGCGACCCTCTACGTCGAGTTCTTCCGCGGCATCCCCGCGCTGCTCGTCGTGCTGTCGGTCGGGTTCGCCGTGCCGATCGCGTTCGGCGTGACCATCCCCTCGATGATGGCCAAGGCGTCGATCGCGCTCGGCGTCGTGTCCGCGGCGTACATCGCCGAGACGCTGCGCGCCGGGATCGAGGCCGTCCCCCAGGGTCAGGTCGAGGCCGCCCGGTCGCTGGGGATGTCGCACACGCGCACGCTCGCGCAGGTCGTCGTCCCGCAGGCGTTCCGCATCGTGCTGCCGCCGATGACCAACGAGGTCATCCTCCTGACCAAGGACACGTCGCTGGTGTTCCTGCTGGGCATGCTGCAGTCCGAGTACGAGCTGACCAAGATCGGCCGCGACGCCCTCAACTCCGCCCAGGGCGGGCTCACCGCGCTGTTCGTCGCCGGGTTCTTCTACCTGCTGATCACCCTGCCCCTGGGGCAGCTGACCCGCTGGCTCGAGCACCGCACCGCCACGAAGGGACGCCGCGCGTGAGCGCCACGACGCACAGCCCGCAGCAGGGTGCCGCACCGGTCGTCCGGGTCGCCGACCTGCACAAGTCGTTCGGCGAGCGCGAGGTCCTGCGCGGCATCGACCTCGACGTGGCCGCCGGTGAGGTCGTGTGCGTCATCGGCCCCTCCGGGTCCGGCAAGTCGACGCTGCTGCGGTGCGTCAACCTGCTCGAGCGACCCACGTCCGGGCGCATCGACGTGCTCGGCGTCGAGGTCACCGACCCCGACGTCGACATCGACCGCGTGCGCACGCACGTCGGCATGGTCTTCCAGCAGTTCAACCTCTTCAGCCACCGCACGGTCCTGGAGAACTGCACGATGGCCCAGCGCGGCGTCCTGCGTCGGCCCCGTGCGGACGCCGAGCGCATCGCGCTGGCCACCCTGGAGCGCGTGGGCCTCGCCGACCGTGCCCACGCGATGCCCGCCCAGCTGTCCGGCGGCCAGCAGCAGCGCGTCGCGATCGCCCGGGCGCTGTCGATGGACCCGCAGCTCATGCTGTTCGACGAGCCGACGTCCGCGCTCGACCCCGAGCTGGTCGGCGACGTGCTCGACGTCATGCGCGACCTGGCCGACGCGGGCATGACGATGATCGTCGTGACCCACGAGATGGCGTTCGCGCGCGAGGTCGGCGACCGCGTCGTGTTCATGGCCGACGGCGTCGTCGTCGAGCAGGGGCCCGCCGCCCGCGTCATCGGGGCGCCCCAGGAGGAGCGCACGCGCACGTTCCTGCAGCGTGTGCTCGATCCCACGCACCGCCACCCGCCTGCCTGACCCGGTCCCGCGGCCCGCGCACTAGGGTCGTGACGTCCCCCCGGCACGAGGAGCCACGTCGCATGCCCGAGTCCACCTCACCCGCTCTCGTCGCGCCCGACCCGGCCGCGTCGATCTGCACGCTGCTCGCCGACCGGCTCGCGCGCGACGCCGACGGCGTGTTCGCCGAGCGGCAGACGACCCTCGGCGGCGGGTGGCAGCCCGTGACCGTCGCGGCGTTCGTCGCGCAGGTGCGGGCACTGGCCAAGGGGCTCGTCGCCGCGGGCATCGCACCCGGCGACCGCGTCGCGATCATGTCCCGCACGCGCTACGAGTGGACGCTGCTGGACTTCGCCGTGTGGACGGCCGGGGCCGTCGGGGTGCCGATCTACGAGACGTCGTCGGCCGAGCAGGTGCGGTGGATCGCGTCCGACACCGGTGCGCGGATCGCGGTCGTCGAGACCGCTGCGCACGCCGCCGTCGTCGCGCACGTGCGCGACGACCTGCCCGGCCTGACCGACGTGCTCGTCATCGACGAGGGCGCGCTCGACGCCCTCGTGGCGCGCGGCACCGACGTGCCGGACACGGAGATCGACCGCCGCAGCACGCTCGCCCGGGGCGACACCCTCGCGACCGTCATCTACACCTCCGGCACGACCGGCCGCCCCAAGGGCGTCGAGCTCACGCACGGCAACTTCGTCGAGCTCACCCGCAACGGCGTCGAGGGACTCGGCGACGTCTGCGCCAAGCCGTACTCGCGCACGCTGCTGTTCATGCCGCTCGCGCACGTCTTCGCGCGCTTCATCCAGGTGCTGTGCGTACCGTCCGGCGCGGTCCTGGGCCACACGCCCGACACGCGCAACCTGCTGCCCGACCTCGCGTCGTTCCAGCCGACGTTCATCCTCGCCGTGCCGCGCGTCTTCGAGAAGGTGTACAACTCCTCCGAGCAGAAGGCGGGCACGGGACCCCGGCTCAAGCTGTTCCGGTGGGCGGCGAAGGTCGCGATCGCCTACTCGCGGGCGCTCGACACCGAGGCCGGACCGTCGGCCGCGCTCGCGGCGCAGCACCGGCTGGCGGGGGCGCTCGTGCACACGAAGCTGCGGGCCGCGCTCGGCGGACGCGCGGAGTACGCGGTGTCGGGCGGTGCGCCGCTCGGCGAGCGGCTCGGTCACTTCTACCGCGGCATCGGCCTGCGCGTGCTCGAGGGCTACGGCCTGACCGAGACCACCGCGCCGACCGCCGTCAACCGGCCGGGTCTGACGAAGGTCGGCACCGTCGGTGCGGCCTTCCCGGGCACGTCCCTGCGCGTGGACGACGACGGGCAGATCTGGGTCAAGGGCCCGCACGTCTTCCGCGGGTACCGCCACCAGCCCGAGGAGACCGCGCAGGTGCTCGTCGACGGCTGGTTCCGGACGGGCGACCTCGGCACGCTCGACGACGACGGGTACCTGCGCATCACGGGGCGCAGCAAGGAGATCATCGTCACGGCGGGCGGCAAGAACGTCGCTCCCGCCGTGCTCGAGGACCGGCTGCGCGGGCACCCCCTGGTCAGCCAGGTCGTCGTGGTGGGCGACCAGCGCCCGTTCATCGGCGCGCTCGTCACGCTCGACGCCGAGATGCTGCCGGGCTGGCTGTCCATGC
The DNA here is from genome assembly GCA_023424135.1 of Actinomycetes bacterium. GTDB lineage: Bacteria > Actinomycetota > Actinomycetes > Actinomycetales > Cellulomonadaceae > Cellulomonas. Next base: position 13,906 of record JAFAEH010000234.1, read on the forward strand.
ACGGTCTGCCCGCGATGGACGTCACGTCCGCCGCGCACGACCCGAAGGTGCTCGAGGCGCTCGACCGCGCGGTCGAGCGCGCCAACGAGGCCGTCTCGCGCGCCGAGTCGATCCGCAAGATCCGGGTCCTGACGACGGACTTCACCGAGGCGAACGGCTACCTCACGCCGTCGCTCAAGGTGAAGCGGGCCGCCGTGCTCAAGGACTTCGCGGCCGAGGTCGACGGGCTGTACGTGGACACGCGCCCCGGGCACGCGGGCCACCAGCTCTAGGACGGCAAGGTGCCGACCGGGCGGGAACCGGTCGGCACCTGGCACGCGACGACGCGCAGGGCCCCCGGCACGGTCGCCACCGTCCCGGGGGCCCGCGCACCACGCCAGGCCGCGTCAGACGACCGTGCGGATCCGGTGCTGGTCGGCGGACTGCGTCAGCAGCGACTCGCTCGGGGTCGAGCCGTCCGCCCAGCGCAGCACCGCGCCGAGGCCCTCGACGAGAGCGTCCCCGTCGTCGACGAACGTGACGCCCGCGTCCTGGCCGAGCACGGCCCGCACGAGCGCGACGTCGGCCGGCAGCTCCCGTGCGTCCGCGTCGCTCACCCCCATGGCGGCGAGGTCGCTCGCGGACGTCGCGACCTGCAACGGGTCCGGACCGACCCACAGGGTCCGCGACGCGAGGTTCTCGTCCAGCGCCGCGACGGTGACGACGAGCTCGTCGACCTGCCCCCGGCGCAGGACCTCGACCACGTCGTCGAGCCCCGCCACCGCACCCTCGCCGCGCCCCTGCGCCTCGCGGTAGCGCTCGACCTGGGCGTCCCTGCGCCGCGAGCGGTGCTCCGCCACCGCCTCCGCCACCCGCGCCTCGAACGCCTCCTGACGCACCCCCTCGCCGCGGCCGCCACCGGCGACCTCGACGAGCAGGTCACTCACGTGCTGCCCGAGGGCCTCGCGCACGAGCGCGACCGCGCGCACGTCACCCGTGAGCACGACCAGGTCCGGTGCCTTGTCGCGCACCCGCTTGTCGACGACGGCGGCCACGGCCTCCGCGTTGCGCTGCCACGAGTCCTCCGCACGGGTCTGGCCGCGGCGGGCGAGGCCCCCCTCACGCACCTTGTGCACGTCGTCGTGCCCGCCGTCGACGGTCTCCGCGGCCGGCACCGACGAGTCCTGCTCACCGGCCTCGACCCACCGCAGGTCCGCGCCCGTGCGGTCGGCGGCCACGAGCAGGTAGCACACCGACTCCTCGGAGGCGCGGACCGCGGGAGACAGGACCGGGACCGGTCCGTACACGCCGCGCGACTGCGCGGGAGCCGTGTCGAGCACACGGTCGACGACGACGCCGTCGGCGTCCGCGACGATGACGCGCCCGTGCGCGTCACGCCGCCCGTCGGGCCGGGCGAGCCGTTCGGCGATCTCGTCGAGCAGGGCCGTCGGCGCGCCGTCGCGCTCCAGGCCCCGGCGCACCGACCGCCAGCGGTCCACCGTCCCGGACTCGCCGGCGACCTCCGCGGGTGATGCGTCGAGGTGCACGGTGACGAACGGGCCGGGGCGGCCGAGCAGCGGCTTGAGCCAGTGCAGGTGCATGGGGTGGACTCCTCCTGCAGTGTGCGTCCCCGGCGACGTCGCACGACCGGATCATCCGCCGGGGCTGACCCCTCTACCTTGAGTCAGACCGACGCCGTCCGCCAACGGTCGCAGCGGGTGAGGACGCGCACGGCTGGGGACGCCCTCGACCGCCACCCTCGCGGGTGCCGGGTGTCAGGCGCGCTGGGCGTGGTCCTGCGCGATCGCCTCGTGGTGGCGGATCACCTCGGCGACGATGAACGCGAGGAACTTCTCCGCGAAGACCGGGTCCAGCTCGGCCTCGTCGGCCAGCCGGCGCAGCCGGGCGACCTGCTCGGCCTCGCGGCCCCGGTCGGACGCGGGCAGGCCGAGCTCGGCCTTGAGGACACCGACGCGCTGGGTCGCCTTGAACCGCTCGGCGAGGATGTGCACGAGGGCGGCGTCGATGTTGTCGATGCTGCCGCGCAGCCGGGCCAGCTCGGCCGGGACGGCCGGCGCGGCGCCGTCGGGTGCGTTCACGCGCTCTTCTCACGCGGCGTGCGCTTGTCGCGGGCGTCGCGCGGCACGAGCGTCGGGTTGACGTTGTCGAGCACGACGTCGCGCGTGATGACGACACGGGCGACGTCGTCACGCGACGGCACCTCGAACATCACCTGCTGCAGGACCTCCTCGAGAATCGCCCGCAGACCGCGCGCACCGGTCCCGCGCAGCAGCGCCTGGTCCGCGACCGCGTCGACCGCGTCGTCCTCGAACTCGAGCTCGACGCCGTCGATCTGGAACATGCGCTGGTACTGCTTGACGAGCGCGTTGCGCGGCTCGGTGAGGATCCGCACGAGCGCCGCCCGGTCCAGCGGCGAGACGGTCGTGATGATCGGGACACGGCCGATGAACTCGGGGATGAGCCCGAACTTCAGCAGGTCCTCCGGCATGACCTCGCCGTACACGTCCGTGTCGTCCGCGGAGTGCAGCGGCGAGCCGAAGCCGATGCCGCGGCGCCCGGCGCGCGACGTGATGATCTCGTCGAGCCCCGCGAAGGCCCCGGCGACGATGAACAGCACGTTCGTCGTGTCGATCTGGATGAACTCCTGGTGGGGGTGCTTGCGTCCGCCCTGCGGCGGCACGGACGCCGTCGTCCCCTCGAGGATCTTCAGCAGCGCCTGCTGCACGCCCTCGCCCGACACGTCACGCGTGATCGACGGGTTCTCGCTCTTGCGGGCGATCTTGTCGATCTCGTCGATGTAGATGATGCCCGTCTCGGCCTTCTTGACGTCGTAGTCCGCGGCCTGGATGAGCTTGAGCAGGATGTTCTCGACGTCCTCGCCGACGTACCCCGCCTCGGTCAGGGCCGTGGCGTCCGCGATGGCGAACGGGACGTTGAGCATCTTGGCCAGGGTCTGCGCGAGGTACGTCTTGCCGCAGCCCGTCGGGCCGATCAGCAGGATGTTCGACTTCGCGATCTCGACGGGCTCCTCGCCCGCTCCCGCGCGGGCACCCTCACCGGCCTGGATGCGCTTGTAGTGGTTGTACACCGCGACGGCCAGCGACCGCTTGGCCGCCTCCTGCCCGACGATGTACTGCTCGAGGAAGTCGAAGATCTCCTTCGGCTTCGGCAGCTCGACCATGCCGACCTCGGTGGCCTCGGCGAGCTCTTCCTCGATGATCTCGTTGCACAGGTCGATGCACTCGTCGCAGATGTACACGCCCGGGCCGGCGATGAGCTTCTTGACCTGCTTCTGGGACTTGCCGCAGAACGAGCACTTGAGAAGGTCCGCACCGTCCCCGATCCGCGCCACGTGCGTCCCCTTCCTTCGTGTCGCCCTCCGCCCTCAGGCGGTGCGCCGTCGTCGTGACCTCGACCTCCGCGAGTCACGTTCCCCCATTGCACACCACGGAAAGCCCTGTGTCAGCCGTACCGCACGGGCAAGTCTCGGCGTGTTGAGCAGGACACGCCGTCCGAGTCGTCCCGGTTCGCCCTGATGGGCCCGGGACGGTTCACCCGGCCGGTCACCGCGAGGAGCGGGAC
>JAFAEH010000256.1 GCA_023424135.1 Actinomycetes bacterium
GCACCGGGGGCTCGCGCAGCAGGAACTGCGCCGCGTCGAGCGCCGCCGGGGTCGCACGCAGCACCGGCCGGTACGCCTCGAGCGCGGCGGTCAGGCCGTCGCGCGTCGTCGGCACGTCCGCCGCCCCGAGCGCCCGCCCGACCCGGGCCGCCTGCGCGACGTACTCGTCCGCACGGTCCGGGCCCAGCGGGTGCGCGCCGTACCGCGTGTGCGCGACGAGGAACGAGTCGATCTCCGCGACGTGCACCCAGCGCAGCAGGTCGGGGTCGTCGGCGGCGAACACGATGCCGTCGTCGCTCACGCCCCGCACGCGCGCGTGGATGGTCCGGACCGCGTCGACCGCGGCCTGCGCGTCGTCGGACGTCCCGAACACGGTCGTCGCGAGGAACGTGCTGGTCGACGCGAGCCGCCCCCACGGGTCGTCGCGGAACGCCGAGTGCGACGCGACGCCCGCCATCGCCGCCGGGTGCAGCGACTGCAGCAGCAGCGAGCGCAGACCGCCGACGAACATCGACGCGTCCGCGTGCACGACCCGGACAGCCGCGTCCGGGCCGAACCACCGCGGCCCGGTCCGCCCGTGGATGCGCTCGCGGGAGCGGTGCCCGTGCGGTCCGGCGACGCGCAGGAACAGCGCCTCGCCGGCGCGCGCCCGCCACCCACCCGTCGCCACGCCCCCACGCTACGGACCGCACCCCCCGACGCCACCCGACCGTTCCCCGCGTCGACCCCGTCATCCGTCACGGGACGACGGTCCACACCGTGACGGATGACGGTCTCGACGCCCGTCGGGCGACGGGCGATGAGTTGTGGGGGCGGGGGTGGTCGGTGAGGGTGGGCGACGGAGCCCCGACCACTTCCGGCACGAGGAGGACGACCATGGACACGACCCGCACCGACGTCCCGACCGTCAGGCTGGCGGCCGTGCGCGACCGCGTACCGATGACAGCGCTCGCCGAGTTCTACGACCGCGCCTACACGCAGGTCTCCGAGACGGCCGCGCACGCGGGCTGGACGATCAGCGGCCCCGCGCTCGGCTGGTACCACGCCATGCCGACCGACACGGTCGAGCTGACGGCCGGGTTCCCCGTCGACGGACCCGACGTGGGCGCGTCGTCGGGGGACGTCGTGGTCGTCGAGCGGCCCGGCGGTCCCGCACTGGTGCTCACGTACACCGGACCGTACGACGGGCTCCCCGGTGCGTGGGAGCAGCTCGAGCGCGACCGCGTCGCGCTCGGCGTCGAGGGACGCGGCGACTTCTGGGAGGAGTACGTCACGGACCCGGAGCCCGGGGGCGACCCGGCGGCGAACGTCACACGTCTGGTCCTGCCGACGTCGTGAGCGCGGCACCCGGCGCCTGACCTCACAGGACGCCCGACGACACCCGACGCAGGAACGCCCGGACCCACGGGGCCCACTCGTGCCCCCACGTCGCGACGACCCACATGCCCACGCCGACGCACACGAGCGTGAGCACCAGCAGACCGAGCCGGCGGCGCACGTCAGCGCGCCGCCGGCCCGGGTGCGGCCGCGGACGTCACCAGCGGACCGTCAGCCACGGCGAGTCCTCGGCCGTGAGCAGCGTGCGCGTCGCGCCCGTGAACGCGCCGATCTCGTTGTCGACGGGGTTGCGCATGTTCGCCGCCTTCCAGAACGCGCGGCCCACGCAGAACGCGTCACCGAACTCCTGCCACGACGCGTACGCGGGGCGCGACAGGTCGACGGCCTGCGTGATCGCCGCGAACGCACGCGTCTCGTCGACGTAGCCCGCGTCGACCAGCAGGCGGCTGACGTGCACGACCCGGGCGGCGTCCCACGCGACGACCGACGCGGGCAGCGGGTCGACGAGCTCACCGTGCCCGCCGACCTTCGCCGATGCGAGCCACCCGTAGTACCACTCCTGCGCCCTCGCGCCGTCGAGCCCGCGCGCGCCGGCCTGTGCGGCGACCTCCTGCGCCTTCGCCTCGGTCTCACGACGGCCCAGGCGCTGCGCGAACGTGGCCTCGACGGCCGGGCCCACGACGGCGTAGTACCCGCGGTGCCCCTCGGTGAGCAGGAACTCGTAGGTCGTCTCGACGTCCTGCGGTCCGTGCACGTCCCACGCGCCGGCGAGCAGCTTGGCGGCGGTGCGCTGGTCGGCCTGCATCGTCAGCGCGTTCATGGGCAGCCCGCCCTCGCCCGCGTAGACGGCGCCGAGCGCGAGGCCGCGCTGCTCGGCCGGGCTCAGCGGGCGTGCTCCCTCGACCGTGACGTACGACGAGGACAGGAACTTCTTCAGGGCGGACATGAAGCCCACGGGTGCCTCCGGGAGGACGGTTCGGACGTGTCGCCACGAATCGTCCGCCGGGTCGGTCCGGTGCGGCGCCCGCCCCGAACGACGCATGGCTAGTCTCACGACGTGACCCCCGCTGCACCCACCGCCCCCCGCGGCTGGGACGACCTGACCGGTGCGCTGCGAGCGTGGCGCGCGCACGCCGGGTCGCCGTCGTTCGCGCAGATCGTCCAGCGCGTCGAGCGGGTCAGGACCGCGCGCGGCATCCCCGCGGCCGAGGCCCGCCCGGGGCGCGTGACGGTCTACGACGTGTTCCGCGACGGGCGCGCGCGGCTCGACGTCGAGCTCGTGGTGGACGTCGTGCGCGCGCTCGGCGGCGACGAGCAGGACGTGCG
>JAFAEH010000259.1 GCA_023424135.1 Actinomycetes bacterium
GGCGTGGGCCGCGAGGAGGACGCCGTCGGGGTCGTAACGGCGGGACAGCTCGGCCAGACGTGCGCGGGTGGGCGCCGGGTAGACGCGCTCGGCCCACGCACGGCCGTGGCCGGGCGTGACGTCCGGCAGGCCCCCGGGGCGGGCCCACGGGGCCAGGCCCGCCACGACGCGCCCGGCGTCGGCGACGAGGTCCTCCCGGTCCGGCACGGCACCCGTGACCGTCGACGAGGCGGTCCCGGTGGTCAGCAGGGACCACGTCGCCGCACGCGACGGCACCGCGTCCGGCACGGCGGGCCCGCGCGACGACGCACCACCGAGGTGCCGCACCTCGACGACCGTCTGCACGCAGCCCGAACCCGGGCCGACCAGCTCGACGAGGCGTTCGGACGCCTCCGGCCCCAGGTCCTCGAGCAGCAGGTGCGCGGTGTGCACGGGCACCGGTACGTCGAGGTCGCCGAGGACGGTGCCGACCTGCGCGGACGGCACGACCGCGACGGTGTCGACGAGCGCCGCGCCCGCCGCCCGCATCGGCGCGAGCACCGCCGTGCCCGCGTCCGGCCCACCGGTCCACGCGAACCGCACGGCGAGCGTCGTGCGACCCGCGAGCACGCCCGGCGACGCCGGCCGGCGCACGACGGCGGCCGAGGTCGTCGCCCCGACAGGCAAGGCCGGCGCCCACGACGCCCACGCGTGCAGCACGCCCTCGACGTCTGGCTCGTCGAACCACAGCGTGCCCGCGAGCACCTCGGGCTGGTCCACGAGGTCGATCTCGACGGCGACGACGACGCCCAGCGCGCCGCGCCCGCCGCGCAGACCCCAGAACAGGTCGGGCTCGTCGGTCGCCGTCGCACGGCGCAGCACACCGTCGCCCGTCACGACGTCGAACGCGCGCACCCGGTCCGACGAGACGCCCCACGTCCGGGCGAACGGCCCGTGCCCTCCGCCCGTCAGGTGACCGGCCACTCCGGTGCCCGGCACCGAGGCGCACACGGGCACGAGCCCGTACGGCGCCGCCGCCGCGACGACCTCCGCCCACCGCGCACCGGCACCGACGTGCGCGGAGCCCAGCGCGGGCAGCACCGTCAGGTGGTCGAGCGCGGTCGTCTCCACGAGCACCGCTCCCTCGAGCGACGGCGACTCCCCGTGCCCGGTCCCCCGGACCGCGACCGGGACACCGTGCGCCCCCGCCGCCCGGACCACGCGCGCGACGTCCTGCGGCGTGCACGGTGCCGCGACCAGCAGCGGCCGCAGCGGGTCCGTCGTGCCGGTGAGCCGCACGTACCCGTCGTCGCCCGGCAGGTGCACGGGCACGTCCCCGAGGTCCGCGGCGAGCCGTGCCGCCGACGCGGCTCGCCGGCCGAGGTCGTCGCGGGGCAGGCCCCGCCCGTCGGGCTCCGGTCCCCGGTCCGCGTGCCCGCCCGGCGCACCGTCGCCGGCCGCCGTCGACCCGCCGGCCGTCACGGACGGGTCGGACGCCGTCCCCGGCCCGTGGCTGGCGGGGTCGGTCGACGCGGGGTGCTGCGGTGCGTCCATGCGGTCCTCCGTCCGGTCCGGCGCGCGGTGGCGCCGGTCGGTCAGGAGGAGGTGGGCGACCGGGTGATACGCCACGATCGGGTGGACCTCGACGAGCGTCCGGTCGCACCGCACGTCGGGGACCCGCGTCGGCGGCCGGCCCTGGCCCTGGACGACGACGTCCCCCGCCGACGGGACGGCCGGGACAGACGTTCGAGCCGCCTGTGCGTCCCGGTCGATCTCGACGTACGTCACGGCTCAGACATCAGATGACTGCACCGCTGGAGACGCGAGCGGGCGGCCGGCCTGCCGCGCAGATCCCGTCTTGCGTCGCGGGATGATCCGACGAATGATGGGCCGCGCCGGGATCGCGACGACGGGACGGAGGCGGCGTGCTCATCGACGCGCACCACCACGTCTGGGACCGCGCCCGCCACCCGATGCCCTGGATCGACCCTGTGTCGATGGCCCGCATCGACGCCGACTTCACCGTCGACGACATGCCGCTCGCGGCGTGCGGCGTCGACGGGACGGTCGTCGTGCAGGCCCGCTCGCACCCCGACGAGACCGCGGACCTGCTCGCGCTCGCCGCCGACGACCCCCGCGTGCGCGGCGTCGTCGGATGGGTCGACCTGCGGGGAGACGACGTCGGGGCCGTGCTGGACGCGCTGCGCGCCGGACCGGGTGGCGCCGCGCTCGTCGGCGTGCGCGCCACGCTCCAGGACGACGACGCCGACGCCCCCGACGACCCGCGCGTGCACGCCGGTGTGCGGGCCGTCGCCGCGCGCGGCCTGACCGTCGACCTGCTGGTCCGCACCCACCAGCTCGCGTCGTCCGCCCGCACCGCGCACGCGCTGCCCCACGTGCCGTTCGTCCTCGACCACCTCGCCAAGCCCGACCTGCGCCCCGGCGGCGACCTCGACGCGTGGCGCCGCGGGCTGCGTGCGCTCGCGGCCGCACCGAACGTCGTCGCGAAGCTGTCCGGCCTGGTCACCGAGGCGACGTGGGACACGTGGACCGTCGACGACCTGCGCCCCGCGGCGGACGTCGCGCTCGACGCGTTCGGGCCCGAGCGGCTCATGTGGGGCTCCGACTGGCCCGTGTGCACGCTCGCGAGCGGGTACGCGCGCTGGCTCGACGCGGCACGCGAGCTGACGGCCGACCTGAGCGCGGCGCAGCGGGCGGCCGTCGAGCACGGCACCGCCGTCGCGGCGTACGGCCTGGCGCTGACCCCGACGGCCCGCAGGGGGACCCCGACGCACGAGGAGAGGTCATGAGCGAGCTCGCAGGGCTGGTCGCCCTGGTCACCGGCGGGGCGTCCGGCATCGGGCAGGCGGTCGTGCAGGCGCTGCTGGAGCGCGGTGCGCGGGTCGCGTCCTTCGACCGCAGCGCCGACGGCGTGCCCGACGGTGCGCTCGCGGTGCTCGGCGACGTCACCGACGACGCGTCCGTGCGCGCCGGCGTCGCGAGCGTCGTCGAGGCGTACGGCGGCCTCGACGTGCTGGTGAACAACGCGGGCGTCGGCGCCGCGGGCACGGTCGCGGACAACGACGACGACGAGTGGCGGCGCGTGCTCGACGTCAACGTGCTCGGCATCGTGCGCGTCACGCGTGCGGCGCTCCCGCACCTGCGCGCGTCGTCGCACGCCGCCGTCGTGAACACGTGCTCCATCGCCGCGTGGGCCGGGCTGCCGCAGCGTGCGCTGTACTCCGCGACCAAGGGCGCCGTGCAGTCCCTGACGCTCGCGATGGCCGCCGACCACGTGCGCGAGGGCATCCGTGTCAACTGCGTCAACCCCGGCACGGTCGACACCCCGTGGGTCGCGCGCCTGCTCGACGCGGCGCCCGACCCGGCCGGCGAGCGCGCCGCGCTCGAGGCGCGCCAGCCGACGGGCCGCCTGGTCAGCCCCGCGTCCGTCGCGCACGCGGTGTGCCACCTGGCGAGCCCGCTCGCGGCCGACACGACCGGCCAGGCGCTCGGCGTCGACGGCGGCATGCACGGCCTGCGCGTCCGCCCGGCGCCGTGAGCGCGATCCCGGGCCCCCTCACCGCACGGGTGAGGGTCGAGAGAGGAACGAGATGCACCTGATGCGAGTCGGCGCCACCGGCGCCGAGATCCCCGTGGCCGTCGTCGACGACGTCGCGTACGACCTGCGGCCCGTGGCCGCCGACGTCGACGGGGCGTTCCTCGCGGCGGACGGGATCGCGCGGGCGCGCGCCGCCGTGTCGGCGGGCGGGCTGCCGACGGTCGACGTGCGCGGCCTGCGGATCGGTGCACCCGTCGCACGGCCGTCCGCGGTGATCTGCATCGGGCAGAACTACGCCGCGCACGCCGCGGAGTCCGGTGCCGAGCCCCCCGAGCGACCCATCGTGTTCTTCAAGCACCCCAACACCGTCGTCGGCCCCGACGACGACGTCCCCCTGCCCCCGGGCTCGACGCGGCTCGACTGGGAGGTCGAGCTCGGCGTCGTGATCGGACGGCGCGCGTCGTACCTCGGGGACGACGACGACCCGCTGGCGTACGTCGCCGGGTACGTCGCCCTCGACGACCTGTCCGAGCGCACGTGGCAGCTCGACGAGTCCGGCGGGCAGTGGTCCAAGGGCAAGTGCGGGCCCGCGTTCGCGCCGACCGGCCCGTGGCTGGTCCCCGCCGACGAGGTCGACGCCGGTGCGCTGCGGCTACGGTCGTGGGTCAACGGCGAACCGCGGCAGGACTCGTCGACGGCCGACATGATCGTCGACGTCGCCGGCCTCGTGCGGGACCTGTCGCAGTACATGGCGCTCGACCCGGGCGACGTCGTGTCGACCGGCACGCCGCAGGGTGTCGCGCTGTCCGGGCGGTTCCCCTACCTCGCCGCCGGGGACGTGGTCGAGATCGAGATCGAGCACCTGGGTCGCCAGCGGCACGTCGTCGTCTGACGACGGCGCGACGACGGCACGTCAGGCGGGGGCGCCCGCCGTCGGCGGGAACTCCGGCGGCGGGCCGCCGAAGAAGCACTGGCACGGGCCGTCGACGTGCCGCAGCGCCGTGCCCGGGCGGGCGGCGCACGGCACGGGGACGCGCGCGGTGCCGGACGCGGTGTCGGACACCGGTGCGGGCGTGGGCGCAGGTACGGCGTCGGCGCGCTCGCGGGGGGTGGGCATCAGCAGCCGCAGCATGGTGCTCATCGCGTCCTCCGTTCCCCCGGGCCGTCGTGCCGACGCCGTGAAGGAGCGCCGGCCGGGTGCGAACGTACACCGCGTCGCGGCTCTCACCCGAACCATCGGCATGTCGCGCGGGGGTATGACGTGCGGCCCGGGTGAGGTCCGCGACCTCTGTGTTCGTGCTCCAGGCCGTGTCGGTGTGACTCGCCACGGTCACACCGGCGGAAGGTCGACACGGTGAACTTCCCCTTCGTCCGGTGCACCAGGGGTGCTGGAGCGACTGATCAGTCCTGCTGCCTCCAGGCCTGCTCCGAGGGGACCCATCGCTGCGCCGAGACCGATCCGGTCATGGCCGGCTCGAGGAAGGTCGCGACGAGGCGGGTAGCGGCCTCGAGGTCGTGGAGACCTGCTGCAAATGTCACCCCCAGGGTGTGACGATTCCAGCACACCCGGGGTCGACACTTCACACCCGTCCGCAGCCTGCTGCCGCGCGGTTGTCGGAGGTCGGGTCTAGCGTCGCGAGGGTCCGGCCCACCCGGGTCGGGACGGCGTACGACGAAGGCCTCCCGGGCACGTCCGGGCGGCGCAGGGAGGAACGGTCATGGCGCACGGCGACATCACGCACATCGACATCCCCGTCTCCGACGCGGGACGCTCGTCGCAGTTCTACGGGACGTTGTTCGGCTGGGACATCCAGGAGATCCCCGGCTTCGAGGGGTACCCGATGTGGTCGGCCCCCAACAAGATCAGCGGCGGCGGGCTCGCACCACGCTCGGAGGGGTTCACGTCCCCGCGCAGCTACGTGGAGGTCGACTCGATCGACGACGTGCTCGCGAAGGTCACCGAGCTCGGCGGCGAGGTGCGCCTGCCGAGGTCCCCGATCGACGAGACCAGCTGGTGGGCGTCGTTCGTCGACCTCGACGGCAACGAGATCGGGCTCTTCGAGGGCAAGGTCGGCGGGGAGGGCTGACCCGGCGTCACAGCGTCAGCACGCCCGCGACGGCGCCCGGGGCGAGAGCGAGCGCGACCATGCGCGCGGTCCGTCCTGTCGCGCACGCGACGACGAACGACGCCGTGCGCATGGTCGACGCCCCCGCGTACAGCGTCGTCGCGAGCAGCGGCGGCAGGCCGACCGCACCGGACAGCGCGACGACGAGCGGCGCGCCCGGACGCGCCATCGCCGCGACCACCCACCGGTGCACCGGGGTGAGCGCGCCCGCGGCGCGAAGCACCGGTACCCCCAGCAGGCGGGCGGGCCCACGACCGGGGATGCGACCGGGTCCACCGTCAGCGGCACGGCCGGGGCGGTCGTGCGCCACCGTCGCGCCGCACGCGGGCAGGTCGTCGGCCCGCGGCCGGGCCCAGGCCGTCCACGCGTCGGTCCGCGACCGGACCCGCACCGCCCAGGCCCATCGTGAGGACGCCCGTGCCGAGGCCAGCAGCACGACCTTGCCGGCCGTCTGCCCGGCGGCCACCCCCGCGGCGACGACGAGCGCGACCTCCGTGGGCTGCGCCAGCGCGACCGCGACGACGTACGCCTCCGCGGCGAACACCGGCGCGAACGACCCGACGACGCTCATCACCAGGCCCGTGACGACCAGGCCGAGCACGGCGGCCGTCATCCCCGGCGCCGGCCGCCCGTGCCGCCCGCCGGGGCGCCGTCGGTGACGCCGGACGGCTCACCGTCGACCCTCGCCGCGCCACCGGGCCGGACGAGACCCGCCTCGTACGCCGCGATCACGAGCTGCACGCGGTCGCGGCAGCCGAGCTTGCGCAGCGCCTCCGACACGTGCGACTTCACGGTCGGCTCGGAGATGTACAGCGCGGCACCGACCTCCACGTTGGACAGCCCCCGCGCGACCGCCCCGACGACCTCGGTCTCCCGCGGGGTCAGGACGTCCAGCGAGCGACCACCGCCGCGCGTCGCGAAGTCGGCGACGAGCCGGCGCGTCACGCTCGCGCCGAGCAGCATCGTGCCGTCGGCGACCGCCCGCACCGCCTCGACCAGCCGCGCCGCCGGCACGTCCTTGAGCAGGAACCCCGACGCACCGGCCTGCAGCGCGTCGTACACGTACTCGTCGACGTCGAACGTCGTCAGCACGAGCACGCGCGTCGCCGGGTGCGCGGCGACCAGCGCCCGGGTCGCCTCGATGCCGTCGAGCACGGGCATGCGCACGTCGACGACCGCGACGTCGGGCCGCTGTGCCGCGACGACGTCCACGAGCTCACGGCCGTCCCCCGCCGACCCCACGACCTGCAGGTCCGGCGCCGAGTCGAGGATCGCGACGAACCCGGCCCGCACGACCGCCTGGTCGTCGGCCACGACGACGCGGATCATGCGTCGCCCCGGGCGTCGCCGCCCGCGTGCTCGCCGGCCGGCCGGGCCGCGTGCTCGCCGGCCGGCCCGTCCACACGCCCGTCGACGTCCCCCTCCCCGTCCGCGTCGGCCACGTCCACGTCGACGTCGACGTCGTCGGCGGCGACCACGTCGGTCGCGTCAGCCGCATCGGCCACCCCGACGGCAGCGACGGGTGACGCCAGGCGGCGCGTCGCGTGCTCCTCCGGGGACCGGCCGGACCCGTCGAGCCGGTCGTCGGCGCCCGCGCGCACCACGGCGGGGACCGGCTCAGCCACGGGGACCGGTCCGGCGACGGGAACCGGTCCGGCGACGGGAACCGGTCCGGCGACGGGGACCGGCGCGGCGACGGGGACGCGGACGTCGAGCACGAACCGGTCGGCCGTGACGTCGGCACGCAGCGTCCCGCCGACCGCGTCGACCCGCTCCTGCATGCCGACGAGCCCGCGTCCGCGCCTCACGTCGCGCAGCGGCGCGTTCAGCGGCTGCGTGACGCGCACCCCGACCTGACCGGGCTGCGACAGGTGCTCGAGGTCGACGACCGCCCCGGGCGCGTGCCGCCGCGCGTTGGTCAGGCCCTCCTGGACGACGCGGTACAGCACGTACCCGGCGGCGTCCGGCACGTCGCCCCACGCACCGACGACCCGCACCTGCTGCCCGGCGGCCCGGGCGTCGGCCACGAGCGAGGGCACGTCCGCCGCGGTCGGCTGCGGACGCCGGGCGGCGCCCGGCTCGTCCTCGTCGTCCGTACGCCGCAGGATGCCGAGCGCCTCACGCAGCTCGCCGAGCGCGGCGCGCGCGTCGGCGGCGATCTCGGCCAGCACCCGCCGGGCGTCGTCGTCGAGGTCGGGGTGCTGGAAGGGTGCGCTCTCGGCGCGCACGGCGACGAGCGAGACGTGGTGCGCGACGACGTCGTGCAGGTCACGCGCCATGCGGGCCCGTTCCCGCGCGACCGCGTCGGTGGTGAGCGCACGCTCCTCACGCGCCTGCGCGTCACGCTCACGGAGCCGGACCCGCGAGCGCGCACCGACGGCCCGCGCGACGACGACGACGCCGGTCACCCACACCACGTAGAGCGCGAACGTGATCGTGCGGAACGGCGGTTCGGTCCCCGACGTCACCGGGCCGATCGGCAGGAACGCGACCAGGTTGCCGTTGCAGTACGCCGCCGCGAACACCACCGCGACGACCCACGGCAGCACCACCCCGCGCCACGAGCGCAGCACGGCGACGACGGCGACGAGCACCACGGCGAGGAACCAGCCGTACACGAACCACCCGGTCCACGGCGTGACCAGCAGGGGCGCGGTGGCGGCGAGGGCCGCGAGCGTGGGGTGACGCACCGCGAGCAGCACCGCCCCCACGGCGACGACCCCGGCGATCACGACGAGCGGCCGTGCCTCCGGTCCGGGCGCGACCTGGACGACTCCGTCCCACTCGTACGACAACACCGGGGTGACCAGGAGGAACGCCGCCAGGAGCGCCGCAAGCACCGCGGCCGTCACGAGCGTCGTGCGGTCCACGCCGGCTGCCGCGCGGTGGATGTCAGGTGCCATGCCCCGATCCTCGCGGGCCGACCGCACCGCGGACCACCGACTCACGTCGGAGACGACCCCCTCCTCCAGGTCGGACCGGTGACGTCCACCGCCGCGGGCACGGGCACGGGCCCAGCGCGAGGCCTCCGTATCAACTGGTCACAGACGCGCGGTCCTCCCCCGCCCACTGGTCACTTATCCGACCAGTGCACGGGGTGGGGTCCGGGGGTGCGGGGTGCGGGGTGGGGGGGTGGGGTGGGGTGGGTCAGGTGGTGCGGGCGAGGCCCGCGCGGGCGGCGTCGGCCTCCGACGCGACGCCGATGCGT
>JAFAEH010000276.1 GCA_023424135.1 Actinomycetes bacterium
AGCCGGCGCCGACGTCGACGATCCCGTCGGCCGCCGCCGCGCCGTCGCGCGGGACGACGACGAGCGCCGTGCCGAGCGCGAGCGCGAGCGCGGCGGCCGCCGCGACACGTCGTCGTACCCGTGCGTCGGTCACCGGGTCATGGGCAGGCTGGAGCGCGGACCCCCGAGGGGTCCTGATGTCTGGTCGCATGGTGTGAGAGCCCCCAGGCGGCGGACCCGTGCCCTGCGGGCGCGAGAGCGCCGCCGTCCTGCGCAGCGCGGCGTCGTCGCAGCGCTGCGTGACCGGCTCCCCGCACGACCCCCGTTGGTCGCGCTGCGGTGAGAGCGGTCTCACACACGGTAAGCACGAGTCCTTCCCCAGGCAAATCCCCAGGCAGATCCGGCACGACGACGGGGCGCCCACCCGGTGGTGGACGCCCCGTCGACGACGTGCGCTCGGCCCGCGGGCCGTGGGCTCAGCCCTGCGGCTGGCTCGCGGCGATCTTCGCGCGGACCTCGTCCATGTCGAGCTCCTTGACCGCCCCGATCACCTGCTCGAGCGACTGCGCCGGCAGCGCGCCCGCCTGGTTGAACACCAGGACGCCCTCACGGAACGCCATGATCGTCGGGATCGACGTGATCTGCAGCTCCGCGGCGAGCTGCTGCTCGGCCTCGGTGTCGACCTTGCCGTGCACGACGTCGGGGTGCTGCTCGCTGGACGCCTCGAACACGGGGCCGAACTGGCGGCACGGACCGCACCAGGATGCCCAGAAGTCGACCAGGACGATGTCGTTGTCCTTGATCGTGTCGGCGATCGTGTTGCCGGTCAGCGTGGTGGTGGCCATCGATGTCTCCATCCTGCTCAGGTTCGAGGTCTGCAGCACCGCGGCGGCGCTCGATATTCCCACCTGGTGGGCCCCGCACCCGCGAGGCGATGCGGACCACGGGCGTCCGAGGCGGTAGAACTGCACGGTGACCGCGTCCGCCGAGTTCCCCCCAGGTCCGCAGCGCCCCGCCGGGTGGCTGTCCGCCGAGCAGATCGCCACCGCGCGCGGCCAGCTGCCGATCCTGTACGTCGACGCCGTGCCGGTGCGCGTCGACGAGTCGGGCGACGTCGTCGCCGTCGGGCTGCTGCTGCGCGTCACGCGCGAGGGCGTCATGTCGCGCGCGCTCGTCTCCGGGCGGGTCATGCACCACGAGCGGGTGCGCGACGCGCTGCTGCGGCACATCGAGAAGGACCTCGGCCCGGTCGCGCTGCCGCAGGTCCCCGCCTCGCCGCAGCCGTTCACGGTCGCCGAGTACTTCCCCACACCCGGCGTCACGCCGTACCACGACCCTCGCCAGCACGCGGTCTCGCTCGCGTACGTCGTCCCCGTCTCGGGCGACTGCCGACCGCAGCAGGACGCGCTGGACCTCGCCTGGCTGACCCCGGAGGAGGCCTGCACGGAGGCCGTGCAGGTCGAGATGAACGGCGGGCAGGGTCTCCTGCTGCGCCAGGCGATGGCCTGGGTGGGGCGCCTGCCGTGACCACCGACGTCGCGGCCACCACAGCGGCGCGACGACCCGTCGTCGCGCACGTCCTGCACGGGGTCGTGGCGCTGTGCGCGGGGGTCGGCGTCGGCGTCGAGATCTCCCGTGCCGTGGGTGCGGACGGCTCCGTGCTCGCGAACCTGGTGCACCTGTTCAGCTACTTCACCATCTGGACGAACACCCTCGTGTGCGCGGTCTCGGCGGTGCTCGCCGTCCGGCCGCGCGCGGACGGGCCGGTGTTCCGGGCGCTGAGGCTCGACAGCGTGCAGTTCGTCGTCGTGACGGGCGTGACGTACCACCTGCTGCTCAGCGGCTACACGGCGCCCGACGCGGCGGGCCGCTTCGCGAACCTCGTGACGCACACGATCGTGCCGGTCGCGCTCGTCGTGGTCTGGCTCCTGGTCGGGCCGCGCCGCCGGGTGCGGCCCGTCACGATGGCGACGGCGCTCGTCCTGCCGGCGCTGTGGACCGTGTGGACGTTCGTGCGGGGGCATGTCACGGGCTGGTACCCGTACCCGTTCCTCGATGCCTCCGAGCTCGGGTTCGCGCGTGCGCTCGTCGGGTCGCTCACCATCCTCGCCCTGGGCGCCGCCCTGGGGCCCGTGGCCTGGCTGCTGGACCGCGTGCTGCCGCCCGCGCCGCGCTGAGCGGCGCCTAGTCCCCCAGGTGCAGGTGCGGCCAGTCCGCGAGGTCGGCCCGCAGCTGCCGGTCGTGCGTCGCGACGACGACGGCGGCCGACGTGCCGCGCAGCGCGACCGTCAGCTCGTCGACCAGCCCGACCGACAGGTGGTTCGTCGGCTCGTCGAGCACCAGCACGTGCGGGGCGGCGAGCAGGGCGCGCGCCAGGTCGAAGCGGCGCCGCTGGCCCACGGACAGCTCACGCAGCGGACGTTCGAGGTCCTCCTCGCCGAGCAGCCCCAGCGCGGCCACCGGCACGAGCGCCTCGGGGTCGAGCGCACCCGCCTCGAGCAGGTCGAGCGCGTGACGCGCGTACGCGTCGAACGCGCTCGGCGGCGCGCCCGTCGGCATCGGCAGGTGCTCGGCCGGGCCCTCCTGCGCGAGGACGCCCAGTCGCGTCCCGGCGGCGATCGTGCGTGACCCCCGGTCGAGCGCGACCGAGCCCACGAGCGCGGCCAGCAGGGTCGACTTGCCGGCGCCGTTGCCCCCGGTGACGAGCAGACGCCCCGCGGGCAGCACGTCGACCCGCCGCCCCGGGAGGTCCAGGCGACCGTCCACGCGCGGTGCACGCACCTCGAGCAGCGGGCCGCCGCCGTACCCGGGCGGGACGGACGGCAGGTCCGGGAACACGAGCGCGGGCGGCGGGACCGGCACCTCGACGGCCTGCGCCTCCAGGCGCTCGATGAGCCGGTCGGCCGCCTTGACGTGCTGGCGGGCCCGCGTGCCGCGCCGGTGCTTCTGCGAGCCCTTGGGCGGACGCCACTCGTCGGACAGCCCCTCGTACGACGCGTCGAGGCGCGCGGCGAGCGTCCGTGCCCGCTTGCGCTCGGCGCGGTAGCGGGCACGCCAGCGGCGCAGCATCTGGTCGCGGGCGAACCGGTAGTCCGCGTAGCGCGCGGCGCCGTACAGCACGGGCCGCCCGTCCATCGACGGGTCGAGGTCGAGGATCGCCGTCATGACGTCGTCGAGCAGGCGCCGGTCGTGCGTGACGATGACCACGCCGCCGGGCCACGCGCGCAGCACCGACGTGAGGTGGTCGACGCCACCGACGTCGAGGTGGTTCGTGGGCTCGTCCAGCAGCATCAGGTCCGCACGTTCCGCGAGGCGGCACGCCAGGCGCACCCGGTAGCGCTCGCCGACGCTGAGCTCGGCGAGCCGCCGGTCGCGGTCCTGCGGCGCGCCCAGGCGCGAGAGCCCCTCGGCGACGCGCCGGTCGACGTCCCACGCGGCGAGGTGCTCGTAGCGCGCGATCGCCGCGGACAGCGCGGTGACGTCCCCGCCGTCGTGGTCGAACCCGTCGATGACCGCCTGCAGGTCCGCCGCGGCCGCACGGGTCGCCGCGCCCGTCGCGTCGACGAGCGTGCCGACCGTGTCGTCCGGGCCGACCTCCAGGTCCTGCTCGACGACCGCGAGCGTCCCGTGGCGGCGGACCCGACCGGACTGCGGCACGAGCCGCCCCGCCAGGACGCCCAGCAGGGTCGACTTGCCCGCGCCGTTCTCCCCGACGAGGCCGATGCGGTGCCCCGGCGAGACCGCGAGGTCGAGCGCGTCGAGCACGCCGCGCCCCGGGTAGCCGAACGTCACGGCGTCGGCGACGAGCTGCACGTCACCCGGTCGGGGCGTCGCCTGCGCGCCCACCTGAGCGGCGCTCACGTGCGCAGCGCGGCCACCAGGTGCGGCACGAGCGCGCGGAACGCCTTCCCGCGGTGGCTGATCGCGTTCTTCTCCGCCGGGGACAGCTCGGCGCACGTGCGCGACTCCCCCAGCGGCACGAGGACGGGGTCGTAGCCGAACCCGTGCGCCCCGCGCGGTGCCGTCGCGAGCGTGCCGTCGAGCGTGCCGGTCTCGACGTGCTCCGTGCCGTCGGGCGTCACGAGCGCGGCCGCGCACACGAAGCGTGCACCGCGGTGCTCGGGCGCGATGTCGGCGAGCTGCGCGAGCAGCAGGTCGAGGTTCGCGGCGTCGTCGCCGTGCCGCCCGGCCCACCGGGCCGAGAAGATCCCGGGTGCACCGCCGAGCACGTCGACGCTCAGCCCCGAGTCGTCCGCGACCGCCGGCAGACCGGTGGCGGCGGCGAGCGCCCGCGCCTTGAGCAGCGCGTTGGCGGCGAACGTCACACCGTCCTCGACGGGTTCCGGTGCGCCGACGTCGCGGGCACCCACGACCGCCGCAGGGTCGAGGTCGGCCAGCTCGGGTGCCAGGATCGCGCGCAGCTCGCCGACCTTGTGCGCGTTGTGCGTCGCGAGGACCAGACGCGTGCCCGCAGGGACGTGGACGCCGGGTGCGCTCACGGTGCGACCACGTCCGACGGCGCACCCGTCACGGCCGGGCCGAGGGTCGTCGAGCGCGTCGCCGAGCCGTCCCCCGGGGGCGCGGCGAGCACCTGCGCCTGCAGCGCCGCGAGCCGCGCCGTGCCCGCGAGCGCCAGGTCGAGCAGCGCGTCGAGCTCGGTGCGGTCGAACGGGGCGTGCTCGGCCGTGCCCTGCACCTCGACGAACGTCCCCGCACCGGTCGTGACGACGTTCATGTCGGTCTGCGCGCGGACGTCCTCCTCGTACGGCAGGTCCAGCACGGGCACGCCGTCGACGACGCCCACGCTGACCGCCGCGACCGAGTCGCGCAGCACCTGACGGCCGGGCTTGACCAGCCGCTGGCTCGTCGCCCACGCGACCGCGTCCGCGAGCGCGACGTACGCGCCCGTGATCGCCGCCGTGCGCGTGCCGCCGTCGGCCTGCAGGACGTCGCAGTCGAGCACGACGGTGTTCTCGCCGAGCGCGGCGACGTCGATCACCGCACGCAGCGAGCGGCCGATGAGGCGGGAGATCTCGTGGGTGCGTCCGCCGACCTTGCCGCGCACCGACTCGCGGTCGGAGCGGCTGTTCGTCGCGCGCGGCAGCATCGCGTACTCCGCCGTGACCCAGCCCTCGCCGGAGCCCTTGCGCCAGCGCGGGACGCCCTCGGTGAACGACGCGACGCACAGCACCTTCGTGCCACCGAACTCGACGAGCACCGACCCCTCACCCGCGTCGAGGAACCGCCGCGTCAGCGTCACCGGCCGCAGCTCGTCGACGCGTCGTCCGTCCTTGCGCGCACCAGCGCCCGTCACACCCGCACTCACCATGCCCCGACCCTACGTGCGCGCCCGGACCTGTTCCGAACCCACCCACCGGGCTCCCGTGCGCGAGCGCGGTACATCTCCGCCGAGCGCAGGAGAGACCTGCACCGCGCTCGACGGACGAGTACCGCGCTCGCGGGGTGGAGCGGTCGATCAGCGAGGGGTCACAGGGGGTGGGTGCCGCCGGGTCGGGCGAGCGCGAGAGGGCCGTCGTAGACCGCCGCGGCCTCGGCGAGCGCGACCTCGGGGTCGTTCCACGCGGGCACGTGCGTGAGCAGCAGCGCGCGCGAGCCGCCCCGCGCGGCGGCCTCGCCCGCGCGGCGGCCCGTCAGGTGCACACCGCGCACCCGGTCGTCACGGCCCTCGACGAACGCGGCCTCGGCGAGCAGGAGGTCGGCACCGGTCGCGAGCTCGTCCAGCCCGGGGCACGCGTCGGTGTCCCCGCTGTACGCGAGCGTGACGCGCCGCGCCGGGTCCGTCTCCGACGGGCCCGTGACCCGGATGCCGAACGCCGGCACGGGGTGGTCGACGGGGACGGGCTCGAGCGTGAGCGGCCCGACGTGCACGGGCACCCCCGGCTCCCAGGTGTGCACGTCGTACTGCTGCGCGGTGTCCGTCGCGGGGTCGTGACCCGACAGGTTCGCGAGCCGGTCGAGCGTGCCGACGGGCCCGTGCACGGCCACGGGCGGCAGGGCGCCCGCCGGGCGGTAGCGCCGGTAGACGCCGAGCACCGCGAGGTCCGCGACGTGGTCGGCGTGCAGGTGCGACAGCGCGACGACGTCGAGCGCGCCGGGGTCGCCCCAGCGCTGCAGGGCGCCGAGCGCACCGTTGCCGAGGTCCAGCAGCGCGGACCACGTGCGCCCGTCGGCGTCGTCCGCCTGGACCAGGTACGACGACGCGGCCGAGTCCGGCCCCGGGAACGAGCCCGCACATCCCAGCACGACCAGCCTCATCGCAACGCCCCCCGCGGCTCGACCGTCTCGACCTCCGGTCCCAGGAACCGGCGCGCCAGCGTCGCGAACCCGACCGGGTCGCCCGTGGCGAGGAAGCGGTGGGTCGGCGGTCCGGCCGCCGGGTCACGTTCGAGGTCGTGCGCGACGAGCGTGCGGTACACGTCCTTCGCGGTCTCCTCGGCGCTCGAGACGAGCGTGACCTGCTCGCCCATGACGTAGGAGATGACGCCCGTGAGCAGCGGGTAGTGCGTGCAGCCGAGCACGAGCGTGTCGACCCCCGCCTCGCGCACCGGGTCCAGGTACTCGTGCGCGGTCGCCAGCGCGTCCGGCCCGGACGTGACCCCGGCCTCGACGAGCTCGACGAAGCGGGGGCACGCCCGTGAGGTGAGGTCGACCCCCGCGACGGCGAACGCGTCGTCGTACGCGCGTGAGTCGACGGTCGCCCGCGTGCCGATGACGCCGATGCGGCCGTTGCGGGTCGCGGCCACGGCCCGGCGGGCGGCCGGCAGGACGACCTCGACGACCGGCAGCCCGCGCCGCAGCGTGTACCGCTCGCGCGCATCGCGCAGGACGGCCGCCGACGCGCTGTTGCACGCGATGACCAGCATCTTCACACCCGCGTCGACCAGGTCGTCCATGATCTCGAGCGCATGGGCCCGCACGGCCGCGAGCGGCTTGGGCCCGTACGGGCCGTTGAGCGTGTCCCCGATGTAGAGCGTCGACTCGTGCGGGAGCTGGTCGAGGACCGCACGCGCCACCGTCAGCCCCCCGACGCCGGAGTCGAAGATGCCGATGGGCGCGTCGTTCACACGACCGAGACTAGCGACCTTCGCGGGCGCCGCCCGGCGCCTCCGGTGCGGTGAGCATCACAGCCAGCAGCGACTCCTGCAGCCACGACAGCGCGCCGTACACCGACGCGAGGTACGCGCGCACGTC
The DNA here is from genome assembly GCA_023424135.1 of Actinomycetes bacterium. Taxonomy (GTDB): domain Bacteria; phylum Actinomycetota; class Actinomycetes; order Actinomycetales; family Cellulomonadaceae; genus Cellulomonas. Next base: position 7,192 of record JAFAEH010000276.1, read on the forward strand.
GTCCTCGTCCTGCTCCGTGAGCCCGTCGTACAGCGCCTCGGAGTCCTCGTCCGTGCGGATCTCGAGCCGCTCGCCGAGCACCAGCCGCAGGTCCGTCAGGGTCGCGGCGACGTCGTCCGCCGCGGCGGGGTCGACGACGAGCGCGTGCTCGGGCCAGCCGGGCTCACCGTGCACGAGCGAGGACCACAGGTGCCGCAGCCGCGTGATCTTGCGCGCGCGCAGGTCGTCCTCGGTGAGGCGGCGGAACTCGCCCGCGACCTCGGGGTCGTCGCGCGACGCGTCGGGCAGCAGGCGACGCACGGCAGGGTCCTGCGGGGGCGGCACGGGCGACGTGCGCAGCGTCCACCCGGGGTCGCCGAGGGCGTCGTCGCCGCCGGGCTCGTCCCCGGGGTCGTCCCCCGGGCCGTGGCCGGGTCGCGGACCGGCGGCCGTGCCGTCCTCGAGGCGTCCGGCGCCGAGCAGCTCGGCGACGTCCGCCACGACCGACGCGACGACCGCGCGCTCACCCGCGTCGAGCCGCGCGACGTACCGGCCCTTCTGCCGCCGGAACGCGCGCATCACTGCCCGCCGCGCTGCAGGGTCGCCCACAGCCCGTAGCCGTGCATGGCCTGCACGTCGACCTCCATGGCCTCGCGGTTGCCGGTCGAGACGACCGCACGCCCCTCCTCGTGCACCTGCCGCATGAGCGTCTCCGCCTTCTCCCGCGGGTAGCGGAAGTACGTCTGGAACACGTACGTGACGTACGTCATGAGGTTCACGGGGTCGTTCCAGACGATCGTCACCCACGCGTCGGCCGTGGACGTCACCTCGTCCACCTGCTCACGCGTGTCGGGGGCGGTCGTGGCGGGCACGACGACCACTGTAGGTGCGACGCACGACGCGGCGGGTGCCGAGGCCGGCCCCGGGCGTCTACGTTGGCGCCATGACGACCACGCCCCCGGCCCCCGTCGCACCGGCCGTCGCCGCCGTCGGGTCCGGCAGCACCGCGCTGCTCACGGACCGGTACGAGCTGACGATGCTGCAGGCCGCGCTCGCGGACGGCACCGCGCACCGGCGCTGCGTGTTCGAGGTGTTCACGCGGCGGCTGCCGTCCTGGCGCCGGTACGGCGTGCTCGCGGGGACGGGACGGTTCCTCGAGCAGCTCATGTCGTTCCGCTTCGGGACACCCGAGCTGGACTGGCTGGCCGACGAGCGCGTCGTCGACGACGCCACGCTGGAGTACCTGGCGGGGTACCGGTTCGGCGGTTCCGTCGTCGGGTACGCCGAGGGTGAGGTCTTCTTCCCGCAGTCCCCCGTGCTCGTCGTCGAGGGCACGTTCGCCGAGGCGGTGCTGCTCGAGACGCTCGTGCTGTCGGTGCTCAACTACGACTCGGCGGTCGCGTCGGCGGCCTCACGCATGACGAGCGCCGCCGTCGACCGCCCGTGCCTGGAGATGGGCGCACGACGGGCCCACGAGGACGCGGCCGTCGCCGCCGCACGCGCCGCCGCGGTGGCCGGGTTCTCCGCGACGTCGAACCTCGAGGCCGGTCGCCGCTACGGGATCGACACGATCGGCACGGCGGCGCACGCGTTCACGCTGCTGCACGACGACGAGGAGGCCGCGTTCGCGTCGCAGGTGCGCTCGCAGGGACCGGGCACGACGCTGCTCGTCGACACCTACGACGTGCGGCGCGGCGTCGAGCGCGCGCTGGCCGCCGCCGGGACGGCACTCGGCGCGGTGCGGCTGGACTCGGGCGACCTCGCCGTGCAGGCGCAGGAGGTCCGCGCCCAGCTCGACGCCGCCGGCGCGCACGACACGCGGATCGTGGTGACGAGCGACCTCGACGAGTACGCGATCGCCGCGCTCGCCGTCGCCCCGGTCGACGCCTACGGCGTCGGGACCAAGCTCGTCACGGGCTCCGGCGCACCGACGTGCGGCATGGTCTACAAGCTCGTCGCGCGCGAGGGGGCGTCGGGCGGGCTCGAGCCGGTCGCGAAGGCGTCGACGTCCAAGACGAGCGTGGGCGGCCGCAAGGCGGCGGCGCGACGCCTCGACGCGGGCGGGCGTGCCGTCGAGGAGGTGCTGGTCGTCGGCCCCGACGACGCCGTGGCCCGGTGGACGCAGGAGCAGCACGAGCGCCCCGACCCGGCGCTGCGGCCGCTGCACGTGCCGATCGTCCTCGACGGCGAGGTCCTGCCGGGCCTGACCGCCGGTGAGGGGGTGCGTGCAGCCGCCGGGCGGCACAGCGCCTCGCGCGACGAGCTGCCCCGCGGTGCGCGGCGCCTCTCCTCGGACGAGGCCGCCATCCCCACGGTCACCCTGCGCCTGCCCTGACCCCACCCGCACACGCGGTCGGGGCGGACGGACGACCGCGGGGCCGGGCCCCCGACCCCGCCCCCCCCCCCGGGGG
>JAFAEH010000341.1 GCA_023424135.1 Actinomycetes bacterium
GCGCGGGCATGTCGAGCTCGAGCCGCACGCGGCCGCCGGCGGCGGGCAGGTGCACGTCGACGTAGCCGTCCGCCGGCAGCGAGCCGACGGGGACGCCGTCGAGCGTGAGGCGCCACGCGGTGCACCACGCGGGGACGCGCAGGCGCAGCACGCGCTCCCCCAGCCCGGCCTCGGCGTCGACGACGACGTCGCCGTGCCAGGGGTAGCCCGTGCGGACCGTCAGGGCCGTGCCGTCGACCACGAGGTCGGTGTCGGCGTACTGGTGCAGCGTGAGCGCGGCGTCGTCGAGCGACGCGACGTAGTGGTGCAGCGAGGCCGCGAGCCGCGCGACGTTGGGCGGGCAGCACGCGCAGTCGAACCACGGCACGCGGTGCGTCAGGGAGTCCGGGTCGAGGGGGTCCTCGGCGTGGTCCGTGCGCACCTGCAGCGGGTTGGCGTAGAAGAACGCGTCGCCGGTCTGCGAGGCGCCGACGAGCACGGCGTTGAGCAGCGCGTGCTCGATCGCGTCGGCGTAGCGGCCGTCTCCGGTCGCGAGCAGCAGGCGCCACGACCAGTGCACGTCGGCGATCGCGGCGCACGTCTCGGCGTACGCGCGGTCGGCGGGCAGCTCGTACGGGTCGCCGAACGCCTCGTCGCGGTGCCGGGCGCCGAGGCCGCCGGTGACGTACATCTTGGACGTGTGCGCCGAGTCCCACAGGCGCACGGACGCGTCGAGCAGCTCGCGGTCGCCGGTCTCGAGGTAGGCGTCGACCATGCCGGTCGCGAGGTAGACCTGCCGCACGGCGTGGCCGGTGGCCTCGTCGGCCGCGCGCACGGGCGTGTGGTCGAGGTAGTACCGCGCGCCGAAGTGCCCGCCGTCGAGCGCGCCGTGGCCGCGCCGGTCGAGCATGCGGACGGCGAGGTCGAGGTACGTGCGATCGCCCGTGACGCGGGAGAGCTCGACGAGCGCCGTCTCGACCTGCGGGTGCCCGCAGACGCCGCGCTCGTCGTCGCCGAGCCGCTCGACGACGAGGTCGGCGAAGCGCCGTGCGACCGTGAGCAGCCGGTCGTCGCCGCGCACGCGGTGCCACGCGACGGCGGCCTGCACGAGGTGGCCGAGGCAGTAGAGCTCGTGGCCGTCGCGGAGCTCGACGAGGACCTCGGTGCGCTCGGTCTGGAACCACGAGTCGAGGTAGCCGTCCGGGCGCTGCGCGCGCTCGAGCAGGCCGACGAGCGCGTCGACCTGCGCCGTGCGGTCGGGGCCGTGCTCGGCGTCCCACGCGAGGGCCTCGAGGGTCTTGTGGACGTCGGAGTCCGCGAACCACATGCCGCGGAACGGGCCGGTGTGCTCGCCGACGACGCGGCGCAGGTTGTCGAGCGTGCCGGACTCCTCGAGCTGCCCGAGGCAGTGCGGGAGCGTGCGCTCCGTGACGGTGCGCTGCCACGCACCGAGCCAGCCTGCGGCGGGCAGGCGCACGGCCCCCGGGGGCATCGGCCGGGTCACGGCGCACGACGCGGCCGTGGGCACGCAGGGCCCGGCCTGGGTGACGACGTCCAGCATGGCGACTTCCTCGTCCCTCGGTTTGCATCGATGCAAACTCACTACGGAGGAGTTTGCATCGATGCATACTGTGTCGTCAAGTCCCCCACACGGGGCCGGTCCTGTGACTAGGCTCGCGCTCGACCGCCACCCGCACGCCACCCCGCACCGCACCGGAGGCCGCCAATGACGGCACGCAAGCGACTGACCCTGCAGGACGTCGCGGCCGTCGCCGGCGTGTCCGTGCGCACGGTCTCCAACGTCATCAACGACTTCCCGCACGTCAGTCCCGAGACCCGCACGCGCGTGCAGGCCGCGGTCGACATGCTCGGCTACCGCATCAACCCCACCGCGCGGAACCTGCGCCGCGGCTCGACCGGCATGCTCGGCCTGGTCGTCCCCGAGCTCACGCAGCCCTACTACGCCGAGCTCGCCGAGATCGTGCTGGCCCATGCGCGTGGCGCCGGCCGGTCCGTGCTCATCGAGAGGTTCGACACCAGCACCGACGGGGACCTCGTCGCGCTGCTCAACGACCTGCGGCTCATGACCGACGGGATCCTCGTGTCACCCGTCCACCTGCTGCCCGGCAGCGCGCGGCTCGACGACCTCGACGTCCCCGTCGTCGCCCTCACCGAGCGGCTCTTCGACACCGGCGTCGACCACGTCGCGATCCAGGACGTCGCCCCCTCGCACGCCGCGACGGCGCACCTGCTGGCCCTCGGCCGGCGCCGCGTCGCCGCCGTCGGCGCCGACCCGACCGTGCCCCACAGCACGTCGTGGCTGCGCGAGCGCGGCTTCCGCGACGCGCACGACGAGGCCGGCGTGCCCGTCGACGAGCGGCTCCTGCGCCACGTCACGAGCTGGGACCCCGAGGGCGGCCACACGGCCATGACCGCGCTGCTCGCGGACGGCCTCGCCCCCGACGCCGTCTACGCGTTCAACGACTCCATGGCGATCGGCGTGCTCGCCGCGCTCGCGGAGCACGGGCTGCGCGTGCCGGACGACGTCGCCGTCGTCGGGTTCGACGACGTGCGCGAGGCCAGGTACCTCACACCGTCGCTCACGACCGTGTCACCCGGCCGGGGCGAGGCCGCGCGCCGGGCCGTCGAGCTCCTGCTCGCCCGGATCGACGGCACCCGGCAGGGGCCGGGCGAGGTGTTCCACACCGCGTTCGACCTGGTCGTGCGCGGCTCGTCCACGCCCTGACCCCCCCCCGCCCCCCCGCGCCCCCCCTACGGGGGCCCGGGCGCCGGGG
>JAFAEH010000015.1 GCA_023424135.1 Actinomycetes bacterium
GCCGGACCCGGCGCCCGCGACCGTCCTGCCCGACGCCGTGCGGGTCGAGGTGCGCGGCGTCGACGGCGACGTCGTGACCGTGGACCGGCGCGGGCGGCTGAGCGGGCGACCGGCGGCCGTGCGTCGCACCGATGCCCGCACCGATGCCCGGACCGATGCCCGTACCGATGCCCGCGGCGAGCGCCGCGTCGTCGCCGGGTGGGCGGGACCGTGGCTGCTGACCGACCGCTGGTGGACGCACCCGGGGCGTGCACCGTCGGTGCGCGCGTACCTGCAGGTCGCGTTCGACGACGGGGGAGCGGTGCTGCTGACGCACACCGCCGGGGTGTGGACGTGCGAGGCGGGCTATGACTGAGCGACCCACGGGCGGGTGTCCGCCCCGGTACGCCGAGCTGCACGCGCACTCGGCGTTCAGCTTCCTCGACGGCGCGAGCCAGCCCGAGGAGCTCGCAGCCGAGGCGGCACGCCTCGAGCTGTCGGCGCTCGCGCTGACCGACCACGACGGCCTGTACGGCGTCGTGCGGTTCGCGCAGGCGGCACGCACGGTCGGGCTGCCCACCGTGTTCGGGGCCGAGCTGCACCTGCCCGCACCGGACCCACGGCGCCACCCGCGCGAGAAGCGGCCCGTCCCCGGGCCGCCCGTGCTCGATGCGCCCACGGGTGTGCCCGACCCGCGCGCCACCCACCTGCTCGTCCTCGCCCGTGGCCCCGACGGGTACCGCGCGCTGTCGCGGGCGATCGCCGAGGGGCACCTGCGTACCGGGCGCAAGGGTGCCGCCGAGTACCACCTCGAGGAGCTCGCGGAGGCTGCGGCGGGGCAGTGGCTCGTGCTCACGGGGTGCCGCAAGGGCGCCGTGCGGCGTGCGTTGGCCGGCGGCGACCCGTCGGGCGTGCTCGGCGTCGCACCGGGCGGCCTCGACGCGGCGCGCGCCGAGCTCGACCGGCTCGTCGCGCTGTTCGGGCGCGACAACGTGGCCGTCGAGATGACGGCGCACGGCGACGCGTACGACACCGACCGGGCCGACGCGCTCGCCGACCTCGCCGCGGCAGCGGGTCTGCCGCTCGTCGCGACCGGCAACGTCCACCACGCCACCGAGCGGGACGCCGACCTCGCGCAGGCGCTCGCGGCCGTGCGGGCGCGCTCGTCCTTGGACGACCTCGACGGCTGGCTGCCGGCCGCGCCCGTCGCCCACCTGCGCTCGGCGGTCGAGATGCTGCACCTGCACCGGCGGCACCCCGGCGCGGTGAGCACGGCCGCCGACCTCGCCGCCGAGTGCGCGTTCGACCTGGCTCTCGTCGCACCGAACCTGCCGCCGTACCCCGTGCCACCGGGGCACACCGAGGTGACGTGGCTGCGCGAGCTCGTGCGCCGCGGCGCCCACGACCTGTACGGGCCACCCGGTGCCGAGCGGGTCCCCGGTGCGTACGCGCAGCTCGAGCACGAGCTGCGCGTCATCGAGGACCTCGGGTTCCCCGGCTACTTCCTCGTCGTGTACGACCTGGTCGACTTCTGCCGGCGCAACGGGATCCTCGCGCAGGGGCGGGGGTCGGCCGCGAACTCGGCGGTCTGCTACGTGCTGCGCGTCACCGCGGTCGACGCCGTCGCGCACGGTCTGCTGTTCGAGCGGTTCCTCGCCCCCGAGCGCGACGGGCCGCCGGACATCGACGTCGACATCGAGTCCGCACGTCGCGAGGAGGTCATCCAGCACGTCTACGAGACGCACGGGCGCACGCACGCCGCACAGGTCGCCAACGTCATCTCCTACCGGCCGCGCTCGGCCGTGCGGGACGCCGCGCGCGCCCTCGGGTACGACGTGGGGCAGCAGGACGCGTGGTCCACGTCGATCGAGCGGTGGGGGAGCCTGCGCGGGCAGGAGAGGCCGAGCCCGTGGTGGCACCTGACGCGCTCGGGCCCGGTGGGACCGGCTCCTGAGGTGCCGGGGCGTCCCACGGCCGACAACCACGACGTCGTGCCCGCGCACCTGCCCCCGTCGGCCGCCGACGAGCAGGATATCCCCGAGCACGTCATCGACCTGGCCGAGCGGTTCCTGCGCCTGCCGCGGCACCTGGGCATCCACTCGGGCGGCATGGTGATGTGCGACCGGCCCGTCATCGAGGTGTGCCCCGTGCAGTGGGCGCGGATGGAGGGGCGCACGGTCCTGCAGTGGGACAAGGAGGACTGCGCGGACGCCGGCCTCGTGAAGTTCGACCTGCTGGGTCTGGGCATGCTCACGGCGTTGCGGCTCGCGTTCACGCAGGTCGAGCAGCACGAGGGTGTGGTGCTGGACCTGCACGGCCTGCCGCACGAGGACCCCGCCGTGTACGAGCTGCTGTCCGCCGCCGACACCGTCGGCGTCTTCCAGGTCGAGTCCCGCGCGCAGATGGGTACGCTGCCGCGGCTGCGCCCCGAGACGTTCTACGACATCGTCGTCGAGGTCGCGCTGATCCGCCCCGGACCGATCCAGGGCGGGTCGGTGCACCCGTACATCGAACGGGCCAAGGGGCGTCAGCCCGTGACGTACCTGCACCCGCTGCTGGAGAGGTCGCTCGGCAAGACGCTCGGCGTGCCGCTGTTCCAGGAGCAGCTCATGCAGATGGCCATCGACGTCGCCGACTTCACGCCCGCCGAGGCCGACCAGCTGCGCCGTGCGATGGGCTCGAAGCGCTCGGTCGAGCGCATGGAGGCGATGCGGGCACGGCTCATGGCCGGCATGGCCGCCAACGGGATCGGCCCGGACGTGCGCGAGGAGATCTTCGACAAGCTCAAGGCGTTCGCGGACTTCGGGTTCCCCGAGTCGCACGCGTACTCGTTCGCGTTCCTCGTGTACGCGAGCTCGTGGCTCAAGGTCCACCACCCGGCCGCGTTCTACGCGGGGCTGCTCGCGGCGCAGCCCATGGGCTTCTACTCGCCGCAGTCCCTGGCCGCGGACGCGCGCCGGCACGGGGTCGAGGTGCTGCGCCCCGACGTGCAGGCGTCCGACGTGCTGGCCGTCGTCGAGCGCGTCGGACCGACCCCGCCCGGGGGTGAGCCGCGGCTCGTGCCCCGCCCCAGCGGCACCGGGCCGTCACGCCCGGTGGGGGTCGCCACCGGGCAGGGGTCGGTGCGTTCGCTCGCCGTGCGGCAGGGTCTGACGCAGGTACGCACGATCGGTGAGGACGTCGCCCGTGCGCTCGTCGACGAGCGCACCGCCCACGGCCCGTTCACCGACCTGCACGACCTCGTGCAGCGCGTCCAGCTCACCACCGCGCAGCTCGAGGCCCTCGCGACGGCGGGTGCGCTCGGCTCGCTGGGCGTCGACCGGCGCGCCGGCCTGTGGGCCGCGGGCGCGCTCGCGCAGGAGGGGCCGGACACGCTGCCCGGCGTCGCCGTCGGCGTGCGGGCCCCCGCGCTGCCGGGGCTGTCCGACGTCGAGATCGCGACCGCCGACGTGTGGGCGACGGGCGTGTCGGTCGACTCCTACCCGACGCAGTTCGTCCGCGACGGGCTCGACGAGGCGGGTGTGCTGCGCGTCGAGCAGGTGTTCCGCACCGAGGAGGGCCGGCGGGTCGCCGTCGCGGGGGTCGTCACCCACCGGCAGCGTCCCGGTACCGCCGGGGGCGTGACGTTCCTGTCCCTCGAGGACGAGACGGGGCTGCTCAACGTCGTGTGCTCGGCGGGCCTGTGGCAGAGGTTCCGTCGTACCGCGCGGACCGCCAGGGCGATGGTCGTGCGCGGGCGGCTCGAGAAGGCCGACGGCGCCACCAACCTCGTCGCCGAGCACCTGAGCCCGCTGTCGCTGAAGGTCCGCAGCAGGTCACGGGACTTCCAGTGAGGCGGGGGCGTGACCCGGCGCTGCCGGACCGGGCCGATGCGTCAGCCTGCGAGGCGCGAGGACACGAGCCTGTTGAGGGAGACGCCCTGCTCGGCGGCCTCGACCGCCAGCCGGCGGTGCGTCTCGGGTGGGATCCGCACCTGGAACCACGGTCGGCATCTGGCAGAAAAGGGAATGAGTGGCACGGCATCGCAGACGCCGTCGGTCACCGTCCGCCCGTTGCGGCCATGACGGACGCGCACGCGACGTCGAACGGCAGACGCTCCTGCTCGATGCGTCGGACCGGGACGTCGCCGCTCGTCGTGACCTCGTCGTACGCGGCGCGTTCGAGGTCGGTGAGCGATGCCAGGTGCACGGCGACGCGGCGCAGCGGGCGGCCGTGGCGGTCGTGCGCGACGCCGAGGTGGCCGTACGTGTGCAGCGTCGCGGCGTCCATGAGCACGGACCGGACCGGCCGCGCAGGGCCGGTGTCGCTCGGCCGGGCGAGGGCGGTGCGGAACCGGTCGAGGATCGCGAAGCCGTCCGCGTCGAGGTCGCCCCAGTACACGACGTGCGCGGCGGCCCGCACCCACGGTGCGTGCGCGAGCAGCGCGGTCGCGGCGGCCCCGCCGCCCTCGGCGACGACCGCACCGGGCAGGTCGGGGAACCACAGGCGGCAGTCGCGGTTCTCGACGACGACGACCGTGCGGGGCGGGTACGCGAGGTCGTGCGTGTCACCGGCGGTCCAGGCGTCGTGCCGGCGCCCGCCGGTGCCGAGGTACACGGGGTCGACGTACGTCAGGTGCGCGACCGGGGGCCGCGGGCGCACGTGCGCCCGCACGTCGCGGCCCAGCAGGTCCGCCAGCAGGGTGCCGTGCGAACGCAGCCACTTGGTGTGCATGCCGGGCACGGTGAGCTGCCGTTCGGTGAGGCCGGTGACGTCGGGGTGCGCGGTCAGCCAGGTGAGGGCCGAGGCGAGCACGTCGACATCGACGTCGTCGAGCGCGACAGCGGCACGCAGCGTCCGCGCCGACAGCGCCGCACCCCGGGCCGTGAGGCCTGCGGCGACGCGGCGTGCACGCACGACGTCGACGGGCAGGGCGACCGTGCCGTGCCGGGAGACCAGGCGTGCCGCCGCGTCCAGGTCGGTGACGACGAGCGCGTCGGGTGCGTGCGGGTCGTCGACGGCCCCGCGCAGGAGCGTGCCGCCAGGGCCGAGGTCGGGTTCGACGGCCCGCCACGCGTCCGCCCATCCCTGCCACACGTCGAGCCCGATCGCCCGCACGTGGCGGGCGTGGCTCACCCCGGGGTGCAGCGGCACGCGGCACGTGAACGCTGTCCCCGGTTCGTCGGCGCCGACCCCGTCATCCGTCACGGGGAGCGCCCGGATCTCGTGACGGATGACGGGGTCGCGGCCCTCGGGTTCGGCGTCGCCCAGCTCGGTGAGCACGGCGTCCGCCCAGCCTCGTCGCACCGCCGCCGCCACCGCGTCGGCAGCGTCGGGCGGTCCGACGAGGCGCGGGCTCACGCCGCTCCGACGCTGCCCGGTCCGACGCCGTCGGGGACGCCCGCGACGGCCTTGGAGCGTGAGCGCCCGGTGGCGTCCTTGAGGACGACGTACTTGAGGTCGACGTGCGGTTCGAGTGCGCTGAACTTGTCGTTCGGTGCGCCGATGACGAGCTGGAAGCCCAGGCCACGCCACGCGCCGATGGCGCGTCCGGTGAACCGGGCGTCGGCCTTGATGAGGGCCTCGTCGAGGAACACCGGCGCGTAGCGGGGGCGCGCGGCTCCCGCGTCGCCGAGCTGGTAGCGCAGCGCCGCGCCGACGATGAACGCGACGAGCTCCTGGGACTCCCCGCCGGACTTCTCGCCGATGTGGTCGTACAGGGCCACGTGCGCGCCCTCGAGGTCGACCTTCTCGGCCGACAGCCGCACGTGCCGGCGCACGTCGACGAGGTCGGCGAAGTCGGGGGAGGTGCGCCGGATGCGGTCGATGACCTTGGCCATGCGGTGGTAGCGACGCTCCCGCTCGGCGTCGGTGGCCTCGGTGGACAGCACCTCGCGCAGGTCCCGCAGCTCCTTGCGGAAGCGTGCGACGACGGACGACTGGGTGTCGCGGGCGTCGATGCGCAGCCGGTGGTCGTCGTCCGCGAACGGCAGGTCCGCGAGGATCTCGTTGACCGGGCGGATGCGTTCCTTGATCTCGCGCACCGAGCGGGACAGCGCGCTGTGCAGGTCCGCGAGGTCGTTGCCGGACAGGCGCAGCAGGCTCTTGCGCCAGTCCGCCTCGAGCTCGTGCAGCCCGTGGGTCTCGAGCTCGTCGAGGATGCGCGCGAAGTCGCCGTACGACCCGTCGGGGTCGGTGCCGAGGTTCGGGTCGGGCCAGCGCTCGACGAACGTCTCGAACGTACGACGCAACGCGTCCCGCGCGGTCGCGACGGTCTGCTGGGCGGCCTGCCGGTCGGCGCGCAGCAGGTCCGCGGCCCGGGCGACGACTCCGTCGAACGCGTCGAGCACGGCCGCGGGGTCGACGGCCCGGTCGTCGACACGCGGCAGGTCGGGCTCAGTCCCCCCGAGCACGCGCTCGAGGTACGCGCGCTGCTCGGCGTCGAGCGTGGTGCCCGCGTCCTGCGCGGCGTCGAGAGCCCCCTGGGCGGCGTCGACCTCGTCGATCGTCCCCGCCCACCGCGCCTCGAGCTCGGCCGCGGTGCCCTTGGTGCGACCGAGCTGCTCGGTGAGGTCCTGGATCTGCACGTCCAGGTCGGCCGCGCGCTGCTGCAGGCGCATCACGTCGGGGTTGCCCGACGTGACCTCGGTGACGACCTGCTCCCACCGGGCCCGCTCGGCCTCGACGGCCGCGACGTCGACCTGGTCCCACGTGAGGTCGACGAGCGCCGAGTACGCGCGCAGGGTCGCGTCGTGCCGCTCGAGCGCGGCGTCCGCGGCGTCGACCTGCGCCTCCGCGGACGCGACGCGCTCCTGCGCCGAGGCGACCTGCTGGGCGAGGTGCGCGAGACGCCGCGTGTTCGTGAAGCCCAGGACGTTGACGCGTCCCTGGCCGCCGTGCGCGCCGCGCTGCCCCTCGGAGACCTGCCCACCGCGCGTGAGGGCCTTCTGGTGCTGCCCGAGCTCGCCCGGGGTGTCGACGCACACGAACCCGTACCTCGACGCCAGCTCGGACTTCAGCCACCCGGTGAACGGGCTCTGGCGGTAGTCCAGCCGCCCCGGCAGCGTGCGCCGGTCCAGGCCGACGTCCTCACGCGCACCCGTCGGGACGCCCCGGAAGTGGATGCGTCGTGCCGTCGCGACCGCGTCGATCGCCCGGCGGAACGCCTGCAGGTGCGCGGCGTCGATCAGCACGACCGTCGCGAACCCGCCCAGCGCGAGGTTGAACGCGTCGCGCCACGGCTCGTGCTCGGTGCGCACCTCGATCAGCTCGGCGACGAACGGCAGGTCTTCGGGCTCCATGCCCGACGCCTGCGCGAGCGCCGCCCGCGCCGCGTGCAGGTCGCTGGGGATGTTGTCGCGCCGGCGCTGCACGGCGTCGTGCTCCTGGCGCAGCACCGCGAGGTCCGCGGCGGCCTCCTTGCGCTCCGACATCGCGTCGAACAGCGCCTGGCGGGCCGCAGCCTTCGCATCGGCGTCGGCCAGCGCGTGGCGGGCGTGGGCGACGAGGTCGGTGAACTCCTCGCCGGAGGTGACGGGTGCACCGAGGGTGGACGTCAGGACCTCGTCGAGGCGGGCGCGGGCACGGCGCACCTCGTCCAGACGGACGTCGACGGAGCCCAGCTCGCGCTGCGCCTGGGCGAGCTGGTCACCGCCCGACGCCCACAGCGTCTGCTTGACGCCGTCCAGCTCGCTGCGGGCCGCGGCGACGCGCGCCCCGGTCTCCGTGGCGAGGCGCTGCGCCTCGCTGCGCCGGCGCTGCAGGTCCGCCTCGACGTCGCGCAGCAGCCCCAGGCGACGTTCGTGACGCCACAGCGCGGCCGGTGACGTGCCGTCGTCGAACCCTCCGACGGCGTCGACGACCCGCAGGCGTGCCGCGGCGTCGTCGATCGCCGCCCGGTGCTCGCGGATCGGCTCGAGCGCCTTGACCTGCTGACGGGCGGTGATCATCTGCTCGCGCGTGCCCGTGAGCTTGTCGAACTGCTCGACGACGGCGTCGGCGGTCGCGAACGTGTCGGGCTCCTCGAGCACCATGGCCTTGTACAGCGCGTCGACGGTGGTGATCTGCTGCCCGGCCTGGATGCGGCCCAGCAGCCCGACCGCCTTGGCCCCGTCGCCGGACGCGCCGATGCCCAGCGTCGAGTGCAGCCGGGCGGTGAACTCGCGGTCGGTGTCGAAGCACGTCAGACCGGTCGCCGTGACGGCCGGGCGGGCGAGTCGCTGTGCCGCGGCGGGCTCGAGGTCGCGCAGGTCGTACGGGCCGTCGCACGTCGCACGCAGCGCGACGACGTCCTCCAGCGTGCGCGCGGCCGACGGCACGTACCACGCGCGCACGGCCGTGACCTGCGTGCCCGCCTGGTCGGCCCACGTCATCGCGATCGCCGACCAGGCGTCCTTGCCGTCCCCGCGCAGGACGCGCTGCCGTGTGCCGTCCTCGGTGCGCGACTCGTCGAGCTTGCCGCGCGCGTAGGACAGGATGTTGCGCTGGTCCTTGCCGCGCGGGCGTCCGACGACGCCGCCGTTCGACGCACCGTTGAACGGCGTCGTGTGCGGCATGAGCAGTGCGATGTACGCGTCCATGAGGGTCGACTTGCCGGAGCCGGACCCGCCCGACAGCAGCGTCGCGGTCGAGGCGAGACGGACCCGGTGGTGGCCGTCGTAGCCGCCCCAGTTGACGAGCTGCAGGTCGAGCGCGACCCACTGCTGGCCCGTGGACGCCGCGGGCAGCAGCCCGAACAGCGTGTCGACCATCGTCACAGCGCGGCCTCCTGGTCGTCGGCGGGGGTGTCGTCGTCGGGCGCGGCGTCCGCATCGCCCGCGTCATCCGTGTCGGACGTGTCGTCGGCGGGGGAGCCGTCGTGCCCGGCGTCGGGGGTCGGGTCGCCGTCCGGCGCGTCGCCCGGGGTGTCGTCGGACGTCACGACGACGTCCGACGCGGGTGCGTCGTGCCGCGTGCGCAGCCACGCGCGCAGCTCGGCGAGGCGCTCGTTGCTCAGCACGACCTCGACGAGCGGCGTCACGCGGTAGCGCCCCTCGGACTCCTCCTCGACGACCCCGTCCTTGGCGAGGCGCGCGACGGCCGTGCGGATCTCCCGCTGGTGCGTCGCGACGTTGGTGTCGTCGGGGTCGAAGTACGTCAGCGCGGTCGCCTCGAGCTCCTCGACGTCGACGCGCGCGGACGTCTCACCGGCGCCGCGCTCCCGCTGGAAGACCGTGCGCAGGTGCACCAGCACGAGCGTCTCGGCGCGCGTGTACGGCTCGTCGCGCAGCAGCACGGGCACGTCGAGCTCGGCCGAGCGGACCTGCCGCTTGTACGCGATCCCGCGGTCGTGGTCGACGACGAGGTGGACGAACAGGTCGTGCAGGCGCGACTCGACGGTCTGCTGGTGGGCCAGCAGGGTGCGCCACTGCGCGGGGTGGCGCTCGGCCGTGAGGAACCGGCGCTGCAGCAGGCGCACCAGCACGCGCCGCACATCGGCCTCCAGCGTGCCGGTGTCCCCGGCGAACAGCTCGCTCGGGTCGTCCTCCATCGGTACGGGTGCGATGAACCCGGGGTCGTCGGGTCCCGGTGCGGCGTCGTCGACCACGACGTCGGTCTGCGTCATCGTCCTCGTCCCTCGTCGTCGTGCTCGTGCGTCGTCGTGCTCGTCGCGCCGAACGCGAACCGGCGGCGTGTGCCGTCGGGGCGGACCGCGTCGACGAACGCGAGCTCGTCGGTCTCCGTCATGCCGCGCCGGTGCGCGATCTCCAGCAGTCCCAGCAGGTCGACCGGTCGGCGCAGGTCGTCCGGCGCGGCCGCGAACGCCGCCGCCAGGTCGACCTCCGCGGTGCCCGCACCGAACGTCAGCAGGTGCGCGTCGAGACCCGCGTAGTGCGGTCCGCCCCACGCACGCGCGTCGCCGTCCGGCACGTCGACGTCGTCGTCCCAGTCGGTCAGCGCGTCGGGGGGCTGGGGTGGGCGCAGGTCGCCCGGCGTCTGGCGCAGGTGCTCGACCTCGGCGACGGGCAGGCGGCGCAGCGGTTCGACGGGCTGCCACCGGCGGGAGGCCGGCAGCCAGGTCTGCATGCCCGTCATCACGTCGCGCAGCAGCTCGTCGACCTGCCGGTCGCGCAGCGGGTCGTGGTTGCGGACCTGCGCGGTGATGACGTACGACGCCTCGCGCTGTGCCGCGAAGACCTGGTCGAGGCCCTGCTCGATGCGCCGTACGACCTCGCGCAGCTCGGCGCGCTGCGGCGCGGGCAGCCGGGCCGAGAAGCGGTGACGCAGCACGGTGTCGAGCTGTCCCGCGAGCTCGTCGAGCCGCTGCGGGTCGCCCAGCAGCCGCAGCGCACCGGCAAACGCACGCCCTTCGGGGGTCGCGTCCATGACCTGCTCGCCGCGCAGCAGGTACTCGCGCAGGACCTCGCCCGTGGGTCGCTCGTCCTGGCGCAGCGCCGTGACCACGTCGCGCTGCATCGCCTTGATGGACTCCGCGACACGCGCGAAGTCGGCGGGCAGCTCGCGCACGAGGTGCAGGACGTTCTCGGCCTCCTCGAGCAGCTCCTCGTCGTCGACCTCGTCGACCTGGCCCGTGCGCTCGAGGCGCGCGATCTCCTCCTGCAGGCGCCTGACCTCGGTGTCGAGGCGTGCGATGCGGACCATCACGTCCGGGTCGGCGTCGACCGCGAGCCGCTCGACTGCCTCGAGCAGGGTCCGGATGCGCGACTGCGAGACGCGGGCCCGGGCGCCGCCGGCGCGCCCCGCGACCTCGAGCGCACCGACCGCGTGCGCCGACAGGCGGTACACCTCGACGTCGTCGTCGACCTGCCGGACCAGCCAGCCCGCGTCCGCCCACTGCCGGCACAGGTCGCGCGCGCCGCCGACCGGCAGGTCGTCGCCGTACCCCGCGGCCCGCAGCTGGTCGAGCGTGTCCGCGACCTCGGTGTGCGCGTCCGCGACGGGCACGGTCGGCCGCTCCGCCGTGAACACGAGCGACAGCAGCGAGACGACGAGGGGAGCGTGCCGCTTGTGCAGCAGGTCCAGCATGGGGTTCTGGAACGCCCGGACGGCACCCAGGTACGCCCCTTCGGCACGAGAGATCATCGCCGGACAGCCTAGGCGTGCCGGGGGGCGACCATGACGCGACACCCGTCGCTCGTCGTGACGGTTCTCACGGTCGACCACCGCCGTGGCGCGTACCGGACGTCGATCACGGACCGCCCGTGCGGGGCGCCCCGGGCTGCACCGGGACGCCCCGTCACCGCGGGAAAGGCATTCCTGCGGGAGGTCGACCGGTCAGAAGACGACGTTTCCCGAGCGCGTGTACGTGGTGTAGGTGTTACCGGGGTAGAACGTCGAACCGCGCACGCTCACGGTGCCCGTCTGGATCCCGGACGTCGATGTAGGCGTGCCGGTGAACGTCTGGCAGCTCTGGTAGCTCACCGAGTGCGATGCGCTCGCCGTGCCCGCCGCGACGATGACGCTGGCGCTCGGGTAGGTGCTCTGACCGCACAGCTGCACCGGGTACGTCGCGGACGTCCCGCCGCGCGTCGCCGTGACCGTCCCGGTCGCGGTGCCGACCGCGACCGTGTTGTTGGCCCCGCCGGTGGCGGAGACGGTGAACGACTCGGTGCTCGCGTGCGCCGCGGTGGCGGGCAGCAGCACACCGCCGACGGCCACGATCCCGGCGACGAGCGCGGCGCGTACGGCGCGCTGCGGACGGGTCCTTGTCATGGTGCTCTCCTGACGTCGTTGTCCGAAGTGTCCGCTGCGGGGATCGCAGCAGAGCGGGCGCGGAAAGTACACAGGTGATCTTGCGATGCGTATCTGCTACATGCATCGAATGTCCCGTGCGTCGACCGCGACGTCCCGAAGGTTTTCACAAGAATCGGACGTCCGTTCAATTGCCGCGAGAGCGATGTGCGGCCGTCGGGCCCCTGTCCTGGCAGAACGACGAAGCCCCGACCGCCTGGGCGGTCGGGGCTTCGTCGTCGCTGTCTCAACGAGTGTCCGGAGGGGGACTTGAACCCCCACGCCCTTTCGGGCACTAGCACCTCAAGCTAGCGCGTCTGCCATTCCGCCACCCGGACAGGTGGTCGTCGCCGAGCCCCTTCGGGCCCCGCGGCGCGGCAGGAAACATACCACGGTGCGGGCGTGGATCCCGCATCGAGCAGCTCCCCGCGGGTGCGGGCCGGGCGACGGCAGCGCGCGGACGTCGCCGTGCTGCGCGCGTCGCCGCGCAGGTCACGCACGTGCGGGGCAGACTGGCCGACGGGCCCGGTGGGGCCCGGGCGGAGGTTGCGCGATGGTCGACGGTGGCGGGACACGGACGACGCCGGGCTCGGTGAGCCCGGCGGCACGCAAGGTCGCGGGCGGGCGGCGCAACCCGGGGGTGGCCGGGGTGGACGAGACCGCGCCACGCTGGCTGCGCCGGTCCGCGGGGGTCTCGTGGCGGCTGCTCGTCGTCCTTGCGGCGGTCGTCGTGGTGTTCTACGCGACGTCCCGCGTGACGCTGCTGTTCATCGCCGTGTTCCTCGCGCTCGTCTTCACCGCCGTGCTGCGCCCGCTCGTCGACCTCATGGCCCGGATCATGCCGCGCGCGCTGGCCACCGCCCTGTCGCTGCTGACCGGCATCCTGTTCTTCCTCGGCATGCTCACCTACGTCGGCTACTCGATCGCCACGCAGTGGAACGACCTGAGCAAGCAGTTCGCGGTCGGCATCAACCAGATCACCGACTTCCTCGAGAGCGGCACCCTGCCGTTCACCATCACGAGCGAGCAGATCGCCGAGTGGATCGACAACGGGCTGCGCTGGATCCAGGAGCACGCGGGTGACCTCGCCAGCCAGGCGGCGGCGAGCGCCGGGTCCGTCGTCGAGGGGTTCACGGCGCTCGCGCTGGCGATCTTCTGCACGATCTTCTTCCTGGCGCGCGGCGCGCAGCTGTGGACCTGGTTCCTCAACCAGCTCCCTGCGCGCTCCCGCTCGACGTGGGTCACGGCGGGCGGCGCCGGCTGGTACACGTTCTCCGGGTACACCCGCGGGACGGTCATCATCGCCTTCACCGACGGTGTGCTCGCGTTCTTCCTGCTCACGGTCCTGGGCGTGCCGCTCGCCGCACCGCTCGCGGTGCTCGTGTTCATCGGTGCGTTCATCCCGCTCATCGGTGCGCCCGCCGCGATGGTCGTGGCGATGATCGTGGCGCTCGCGGCCAACGGGCTGTGGTCCGCGGTGTTCGTCGGCGTGGGGATCGCGCTGATCGGTCAGCTCGAGGGGCACATCCTGCAGCCGCTCATCATGGGCAAGCAGGTCTCGCTGCACCCGGTCGTCGTCGCGCTCGCGGTCACGGCGGGGACGTTGACGGCCGGGATCCTCGGCGCCGTGATCTCCGTCCCGCTGGTCGCCGTCGCGTGGGCGGTCTACTCGCACCTGCGCACGCTCGACCCGCCGATGGCCGAGGGGGACGTGGGCGACGGGCCGCGGGACGTCGTGGCGCAGGACGAGCCCGACGGCGACGCGCCGCAGGAGGCGGATCCCACCGGGGCCTGACGACGTGACGATCCCGTCGCGTGAGGTCTAGCCGTTCGAACAGGTGTTCGACTACGCTGGTCCTCGTGTCCCACGCGACGATCCTGCACGCCGACCTCGACGCGTTCTACGCGTCGGTCGAGCAGCTGCTGGACCCCCGTCTGCGCGGACGGCCGATCGCGGTCGGCGGCAGCGCGCGGGGCGGGGTCGTGCTCGCGGCGTCGTACGAGGCGAAGGCGTTCGGGGTCTCGGGCGGGATGCCCGGGTGGCGCGCCGCGCGGCTGTGCCCGTCGCTGCAGTTCGTCCGGGGGCACTTCCGTGAGTACCAGCCGATCGCCGACCGCGTCATGGACGTGCTGGGGGACGTCACCCCGGTCGTCGAGCGCATCTCCATCGACGAGGCGTTCCTCGACGTGGCCGGGTCGACGCACCTGTTCGGGCCGCCCGCGACGATCGCCGCGCTCGTGCGCCGGCGCGTGCGCACCGAGATCGGGCTGCCCATCTCGGTCGGGGTCGCCCGCACCAAGCACCTGGCGAAGATCGCCTCGCAGGTCGCCAAGCCCGACGGGCTCGTCGTCGTCGAGCCCGGCAGCGAGCGGGCGTTCCTCGACCCGCTGCCCGTCGGCCTCATGTGGGGTGTCGGGCCGGTCGCGCAGGCGAGGCTCGCCGCGCGCGGCATCACGACGATCGGCGAGCTCGCGCGCACACCGACGGATGCGGTCGAGCGGGTCCTCGGGCACGCGGTGGGGGCACGCATGTCGGCGCTCGCCCACGACGAGGACCCGCGCCGGGTGTCGGGCGCGGGGCGAGCACGCTCGGTGGGGGCGCAGTCGGCGCTGGGCCGGCAGGTCGCCACGCCCGCGCTCGTGCGCGAGGTGCTCAGCCACCTCGCCGACCGTGTCGCGGCGCGGCTGCGCGCCAAGGACCGCGCGGGGCGCACGGTGACCGTGCGCGTGCGGTTCCCCGGCATGCGGTCCGTCACGCGCTCGCTCACCCTCCCCGGTGGGGTCGCGGCGACGCTCACGCTCACCGAGGTCGCCGAGCAGCTCGTCTGGCAGGCGATCCGCGACCAGCCCGGTGCGCGCGAGGGTGCCGTCGAGATCACGCTGCTGGCGGTCTCGGTGTCGGGGATCGTCGAGCAGGCCGCGCTGCAGCTCGAGCTCCCGCTGCACCCCGACGACCCGCGCCGGCCCGGGTCCGCGCACGGCGCCGCGCGATGGGCGGTCGACAGGTCGGTCGACGCCGTGCGGGCCCGGTTCGGCACGGGCGCCGTCGGGTACCTGCCCGCGGCCATGCCGCGCCGGGTTGGGGTCCCGGACGCGTTCCGCGAGCTCGCGGAGCACGACCTGTGAGGACCGGCCGCACCGCCCGTCGCGTCGTGAGCGGATCGACGACCACCGGTCCGACCGGCGGATCGACGACCGCCCGTTCTGCCGTGAGCGGATCGACGACCGCCGGTGGGTGCTGCTGGCTAGGTTCGAGCCATGGAGCCCGACGTCGCACCGCCTGCACCCGGCCCGTCGCGCGCGCGCACGCGAGTCACGACGGTGCCCGCGCCCACGTCGGCGGCGCCGGGCTCGGCGGCCGAGCAGCTGGTGGTGCCGGCGGC
>JAFAEH010000044.1 GCA_023424135.1 Actinomycetes bacterium
CCCCCGGGGCGGCCGCGCCTCGGCGCACCCGCCCCGCCCCGCTCCCGCCCGCGAGCGCGGTCCATGTCCGTCGAGCGCGGACGGGTCAGGTGACGGGGAGCCGGTAGCCCATGCCGCGGACGGTCAGGACGCGCTCGGCGCCGATCTTGCCCCGCAGGTAGCGCACGTAGACGTCGACGACGTTCGACGACGGGTCGAAGTCGTAGCCCCACACCTGCGACAGCAGCTGCTCGCGGGAGAGCACCTGCCCCGGGTGCCGCAGGAACGCCTCGAGCAGCCCGAACTCGCGCGCCGACAGGTCCACCTCACGACCGGCGACGTCGGCGCGTCGCGTGCGCAGGTCGAGCGACAGGTCCCCGGCGCGCAGGACCGTGGGCTCGTCGGCCGGGTCGGTGCGCAGCCGGACGCGGATCCGCGCGAGCAGCTCCTCGAAGCGGAACGGCTTGGCCATGTAGTCGTCGGCGCCCTCCTCGAGGCCCGCGACGACGTCCCGCACGGTCGACCGTGCGGTGAGGATGATGACCGGGAGCCGGGACCCCGTCCCGCGCAGGGAGCGCAGCACGGCGAGCCCGTCACCGCCCTTGAGCTGCAGGTCCAGCACCATGAGGTCGAACTCGCCGCTGGACGCCAGGTCGAGCGCGTCGCGTGCGGTGACGACGACCGTGCTGGCGTACCCGGCGGCCTGCAGGCCCTTGGCGACGAAGCGTGAGATGCGGGACTCGTCCTCGGCCACGAGGATCTGCGTCACGGGGAGCCTCCGGGGGTCGGGGGGACGTCGTCGGGCACGGGTGGCGTGAGGTCCGACGATCGGGGAGGCCCGGACGTTCCCGGCCCGTCGACCGGCACCCGGACCGTGAACGTCGATCCCTCGCCGGGGACGGACCGCACGTCGGCGCTGCCGCCGTGCGCGTGCGCGATCGCCGCGACGATCGCCAGGCCCAGGCCGGCGCCGGGTCGCTCGTCGTCCTCGTCGGCGCGGGCGAAACGCTCGAAGACGCGCGCGACGTCCTCGGGGCCGATCCCGACGCCCTCGTCGGTCACCCACAGCTCGAACCAGCCGTCCTGCAGGCGTGAGCCCAGCAGGATCGTCGAGCCGTCGTCGGAGAACTTCACGGCGTTCGCGGCGAGCTGCAGCCACGCCTGGGTGAGGCGCTGCGCGTCGACCAGGGCGGTCCCGTCGGCGCGTTCCTCGACACCCCAGCGCCGTGGCCCGAGCGGCCGTACGTTGCCCGAGACGGCGTCCGTCAGCGCACCGACGTCCGCGGGGGCGAACCGCACGAACTCGGTGCTCCCGACGGTCGCGAGGGTCATGAGGTCCTCGAGCAGGCGGCTCATCCGGTCGAGCTCGTCGAGCACGAGCTCGCGGGTCTCGGCGCCGTCCGCGGGGTCGTCGACGTCCATGACCTCCAGGTGGCCCCGGACCACGGTGAGCGGTGTGCGCAGCTCGTGGCCGACGTCGTCCAGCAGGGCGCGCTGCGCACCGACCGCCAGCGCGATCCGGTCGAGCATCGCGTTGAACGCGCGCGTCAGGTCCGCGACGTCGTCGTTGCCCCGCACCGACAGCCGTGCCGTGAGGTCGGTGTCGGTGATGCGCCGTGCGGTGCGGCCGAGCAGGCGCACGGGTCGCAGCAGACGCCGGGCGACGACCCAGCCGACGGCCGCGACGAGCAGCGCGGCGACCGCGGCGACCACGGCGTACGTGCGGAACACCCCGAGGAAGTCCGCGCGCTCGGCCGCACGGTCGAACGCGAGGACGAGCACGACGGACGCGTCGCCGGCCCTGGCGGGGGCGTCGGTGCCCGTCGGCTCCGCCGCCGTCACCGGGACCACGGCCACGCGCCAGTCGGTCACGGGGGTCCGCACGCTCAGCAGGCGGGCGCCGTCGGCGGGGGCGACGTCGGCGAGGTGCGCGACGAGCGCCGGGTCGTCCTCGGGGCGCAGCACCACGGCGCGGTCGGCGACCAGGTCGACCCGTCCGTCGGCGAGCGCGAGCATGCCCTCGTGCCGTGAGGGCACCGTGCGGGACATCGCGGTGACGACGACGTCGCGGGCCGACGTGAACGGGCCACCGGTCTCGGGGTCGACGCCCTCGGCCGCGAGGACGCGGACCTGCTCGACCGCGCGTCGCAGCTCGTCGTCGACGCGGTCGTCCACCCGGGCGCCCGCGAGCAGCGCCGCGACCCACCCGGAGACCGTGAGCGCGAGGATCGTCGCGAGCACCACCGTGCCCAGGATGCGGTCGCGGACGGTCACCACCCGGGGGTGCCGCTCGGTCGGCGGCGGTCCAGCCGGGGTGTCCGGGGCGGGCCGGCCGGGGACGGTGCCGCGGTCGGCGTCAGCCGTGCGCGCGTCAGTCATCGTCGTCCCCGTCGTCGGACCCGTCGTCGTCGGACCCGTCGTCATCGTCGTCATCGTCGTCGTCCGACCCGTCGTCATCGTCGTCGGTCGGGACGGGCGGCGCGGGTGGGACGACGGTCGGTCCCGACGGCGCGGCCGGGGGAGCCACCGGGGGTGGGGTCGGGGTCGGTGTGGCGGTCGGGGTCGGCGACGCGGTGGGGGTCGGCGACGTCGTGACGACGACGGCGTCGCCGAGC
The DNA here is from genome assembly GCA_023424135.1 of Actinomycetes bacterium. Taxonomy (GTDB): domain Bacteria; phylum Actinomycetota; class Actinomycetes; order Actinomycetales; family Cellulomonadaceae; genus Cellulomonas. The sequence continues at coordinate 2,595 of JAFAEH010000044.1, forward strand.
CGGACGTCGGCGGGAGGTGCCGAGACGGTCCGGGTCACGAGCCACGCCACGACGAGCAGCCCGCACGCGCTGAGCACGAGGGCGGTGCGCCGCACCCGTCCTGGCATCGTCCCCACGCCTCCCGTCCCACCGACCACGGCCCCGACCACGGCGACGACCGGCGCGTCGCCGCGTCGCACGGGTCGAGGATGACGCACCTGGATGAGACCAGGATGAGACGCACCGTCGCCCACGGTACGGGCCGCGCCGACCGCTCCCCGCTGCGGCGCGGCGCCGGCGCTCAGCGGGCGGTGCCCGCCGGTGCCTCCCACCCGACCTGGCCGATGGTCCACACGAGCGCACCGGGGGCCATCTCGCGCACCGCCGCCCAGCCGTGCCCGGCCCGGTACTCCCGCAGCTCGACCGTCGCGCCCGCGTCCGTCAGCGCACGCGCACGACACGCGAGTGTGCGTTCGTCACGGGACACATGGCCTGGTCTGGTCCCGCCGGGGGAGCTACCGTTGCGCAAGTGACTGAGAACCGTGCCAACGGCACCGCCCCGGTGACCGCCCCCCAGCACTCGGTCGAGGGCTTCGTCAAGGAGTTCCTGCGCGAGCTGCACTTCGGACAAGGCGTCACCCTGGCCCGTGCCAGTGTCAACGACCAGTACCTGGCGCTCGCGCGCACGGTGCGCGAGTACCTCATGGCGCGGTGGCTGGAGACCCTGCGCCGGCAGTTCGACGCGCAGGCGAAGTCCGTGGCCTACCTGTCCGCCGAGTACCTCCTGGGCCGTCAGCTCGACAACGCGCTCATCGCGACGGACCTGACGGAGATCGTCGAGGAGGGCCTGGCCTCCCTCGGGATCGAGCTGTCGACGCTGCGCGAGCAGGAGGTCGAGCCGGGCCTCGGCAACGGCGGCCTCGGGCGGCTCGCCGCGTGCTTCGTCGACTCGCTCGCGACGATGAGCGTGCCGTGCATCGGGTACGGCATCCGCTACGAGTACGGGATCTTCCGCCAGACCTTCGTCGACGGCTGGCAGGTCGAGCAGCCCGACACGTGGCTGTCGCTGGGGGCGCCGTGGGAGTTCCCGCACCCCGAGCACTCGGTGAACGTGCACTTCGGCGGGCGCACCGAGACGTACGACGACGACGGCGTGCAGCGCACCCGCTGGGTGTCCGCGTGGGACGTCCTCGGCGTCCCCTACAACTACATGGTCCCCGGGTACCAGAACGGCCGCGTCAACACGCTGCGCCTGTGGAGCGCCCGCGCGCCCAAGGCGTTCGACCTGGAGATCTTCAACTCCGGCGAGTACGTCGAGGCCGTGCGCGCGCAGACGTTCGCGGAGAACATCTCCAAGGTCCTGTACCCGGAGGACTCCACGCCGCAGGGCAAGGAGCTGCGCCTGCAGCAGCAGTACTTCTTCGTCGCGTGCTCCATCCGGGACTTCCTCGAGAAGGTCCTGCCCGAGGACTTCGACCTGCACGAGCTGCCCGAGCGGATCATCTTCCAGCTCAACGACACCCACCCCGTCATCGCGGTCCCGGAGCTCATGCGCATCCTGGTCGACGAGAAGAAGTGGGACTGGGACGAGGCGTGGGCCGTCACGCAGCAGTGCTTCGCGTACACGTGCCACACGCTGCTGCCCGAGGCGCTCGAGGTGTGGCCGGTCGAGCTGCTGGGCCGCCTGCTGCCGCGGCACCTGGAGATCATCTACCGCATCAACGACGACTTCCTCGCGCAGGTCGCCGAGCAGTACCCGGGCGACGAGCTGCGGCTGCGGCGCATGTCGATCATCGCCGAGCACCCCGAGCGCTCCGTGCGCATGGCGTACCTCGCGACCGTCGCCGGCGCCAAGGTCAACGGCGTCGCCGCGCTGCACTCGCAGCTGCTGCGTGACAAGGTCCTGCCGGACTTCTCCGAGTACTGGCCGGACAAGTTCACCAACGTCACCAACGGCGTCACCCCGCGCCGCTTCGTGCGGCTCGCGAACCCCGCGCTGTCCGACCTCATCACCGACGCGATCGGCCCCGGCTGGGTCACCGACCTCGAGCGGCTGCGGGAGATGGAGCCGCTCGCCGACGACGCGGAGTTCCGCGAGAAGTTCCGTGCGGTCAAGGCCCACAACAAGGCCCGGCTGCACGCCCTGCTGGAACGCCGTGACGGCATCGCGCTGCCCGCCGACGCGATGCTCGACGTCATGGTCAAGCGCCTGCACGAGTACAAGCGCCAGACGCTCAAGGTCCTGCACATCGTGTCGCTGTACGATCAGATCATCAGCGGCGAGCTCGACCCGACGTCGATCCCGCCGCGCGTGTTCGCGTTCGGCGCCAAGGCCGCACCCGGCTACAAGATGGCCAAGCAGATCATCGGCCTGATCAACCACGTCGGTGCGACGGTCAACAACGACCCGCGCGTGCGCGGTGCGCTCACCGTCGTCTTCCCGCAGAACTACAACGTCACGCTCGCCGAGACGCTGATCCCCGCCGCCGACCTGTCCGAGCAGATCTCGCTGGCCGGCAAGGAGGCGTCGGGCACCGGCAACATGAAGTTCGCGCTCAACGGTGCGCTGACGATCGGCACGGACGACGGTGCGAACGTCGAGATCCGCGAGCTCGTCGGCGACGACAACTTCTTCCTGTTCGGGCTCCTCGAGCCGCAGGTCGAGGAGATCGTCGCGGCCGGGTACCAGCCGTCGAGGTACTACGAGGAGAACCCGACGCTGCGCGCGGCGATCGACCGCATCGCGTCCGGTGCGTTCGCGGGCGGCGACCGCAAGGTGTTCGAGCCGATCGTGTCGAACCTGCTCGCGGAGGACCGCTTCCTCGTGCTGGCGGACTTCCAGTCCTACGTCGACGCGCAGGCCCGCGTCGACGCCGCCTACCGGGACACCGAGGCGTGGACCCGGTCCGCGATCCTCAACGTCGCACGCAGCGGCTTCTTCTCCTCCGACCGGTCGATGTGGGACTACATCGACCGCATCTGGCACACGCCTCCGGTCGTCGCGCGCTGAGCTGACGACGTGCGGGGC
>JAFAEH010000076.1 GCA_023424135.1 Actinomycetes bacterium
GGAGCGCACGGCGGCGCGCGGCCGGCGCGACGCGCTCGGCAGCGGCGGGGGCGTGCGAGGCGCGTAGGCGTGCCGGAAGAACCCGCGCCACACGCGTCCGTTGCTCGCGCGCCACCCCTCGGGCGTCTCGACGAGCGTCACCGTCCGGCCGGGGGAGTTCGGGTCGTGCAACGTGAGCGTCACCGCGCCCGTCGTGACGTCACGCTCCGCGCCGGTCGCGACGACCTGGTGGTTGTCCCCGGCACGCAGCGGGGTGCGCGCGACCACGAGGCCGAGCACGACGGGGCGTCCCTGCGCCAGCGCCCGCAGCACGCCCGGCAGCTCGGCGTGCGTGCGGCTGCGCACCCCGCGCAACGGACCGACGTCGCGGTCCGGCAGCGCCGACCACGTCACGAAGCGCAGGGCGGACGGTGTGCGGAAGGAGTCGAGCTGGCGGGCCGCGAGGTGGTCGGCGACGACGTGCCCGTCGGGGGGCACGCGACCGGGTGCGAACAGCGCCGCGGGCCACGACGGGACGTCACGGCCGGCCGCCGCGTGGTCCAGCACCGAGTACGCCATGCCGCCGCAGCGTCCCGCCGTCTGCACGCGGGTGCCGTTCGGCAGCGTGACCAGCACGTTGACGAACCCGTTCGCGAACGCGTACCCGTCCACCACGCCGGTGCCTCCTCCCGTGCCCCCGCACACCCTCCCACCTCAGGAGCACGTCAGGGGCCCTGACGTACGTCCCCGGGGACGCCGACGCCCCCGCAGGCAGGGCCTGCGGGGGCGTCGGGAGCGTGCCACGGACGGCGGTCGGCCGTCGCGCGACGTGCGATCAGGAGATCGCGAGCGTGACCTCCTGGACGAACTGCTCGGCGGCCTGCTGCGGAGACAGGCGCCCGAACAGGACCTCGGCGTTGAGCCGCTTGGTGATCTCGGCGACCGAGCCGGCACCGGCCGGCGGGACGACCGGGCCGTCGACGATCTCGTCCTCGAGGTCGGTGAGGAACTCGGCGGCCTGCTTGTCGGTGTCCTCGAACTTGTCGGTCACCGCGGCGCGCACGTCCGTGTTGGCGGGCAGACCGCGGTCGGACAGCAGGATCGCACCGGCGTCGGGGTCGTTGAGCAGGAAGTCGACGAGCTTGGCCGCGGCCTCGGGGTGCTTCGACTTCGAGGACACCGAGTAGTACATGGCGGGCTTGAAGTACATGCCCGTGCGGTCGAACTCCGACTCGCCCGGCACCCGCAGCAGCTCCAGCGGGCGGCCCGACGCGTTGCTCAGCGCGGTGAGCTGGTTGGACCAGAACCAGGCCATCGCACCGGTGTTGGTGCCGACCAGGGACTGCTCCGGGCCACCGGCGTCGACCTCGATCGTCTTGGACGCCTCCGGCGTGCCGCCGCCTGCCTGCAGGTCGAGCGACGTCTGCCACCACTGCGCGAGCAGGTCGGGCTCGAAGCCGAGCTCACCGTTCTCGTCGTAGAGCGACTGGCCGTTCTGCCGCGCGAGGATCGAGAAGCCGGGCTCGTTGAAGCCGTAGTCCTGCGCGCCGTAGACGGCGCCGCCGGACGCCGCCGAGATCTGGTTGGCGATCTCGACGTAGTCCTCCCAGGTCCACGTGGAGTCGTCGGGCAGCTCGACGCCCGCATCGGCGAACGCCTGCGGGTCGGCGACGACCGAGTACACGTTGACGCCCGTGGCGATGCCGTACAGGCCGCCCTCGATGGTCCCCGACTGCAGGATGTTGTCGTCGATCTTCGACGTGTCGATGTCGAGCTGCGAGAGGTCCGCGAGCACGTTCTTCGACGCGTAGTCGGCGATGAACCGCTCCTCCTGCGTGATGACGTCCGGCGCGTCGCTACCCGCGACGGACACGGCGAGCTTGTCGAAGTAGCTGCCCCAGTCGGTGTAGTCGGGCACGACCGTGATGTTCGGGTTCTTCTCCTCGAACAGGTCGATGACCTCCTGCGTCAGCGTGTGACGCGTGTCCGAGCCCCACCACGACCAGCGGATCGTGACGGGCTCGTCGGGGTCGGCCGCCTGGGCGGAGCCGTCGCCGCCGGCGTCGCCCCCCTGGGCGCAGGCGGTCAGGGCGAGGGCTGCGGCCACGAGCCCGGCGGCGATGCCGGTCGGTCGCAGTCCGCGTCGGGTGCGGTGGGTGCGCATGTCTCTCCTTGGGGTGGTGAGCAGGACGGCGGTGTCCGTCACGACGGTCCCGGTCGGCGGCTGCCGGCCGAGGAAGGGGGAGGTGCTACTTGATACCCGTCGTGGCGATGCCCTTGACGAGGTACTTCTGGCCGAACAGGAACACGAGGAAGATCGGCAGGATCGAGACGATCGACATCGCGAACATGGGCCCCCAGGCGCTCTGGCCGGTGGGGTCGATGAACGTCCGCAGCGCGATCGGTGCGGTGTACATGTCGGGGTTGGGCAGGAAGATGAGCTGGCTGAAGAAGTCGTTCCACGTCCAGATGAACGTGAAGATCGCGGTCGTCGCCAGCGCGGGCATCGCGAGCGGCATCATGATCCGCAGGTAGATGCGGGCGTGCCCGCAGCCGTCGAGGCGTGCGGCCTCGTCGAGCTCGCGCGGGATACCGCGGAAGAACTGCACCATGAGGAACACGAAGAACGCGTCGGTGGCGAGCAGCTTCGGCACGATGAGCGGCAGGTAGGTGTTGATCCAGCCGAGCTGGGAGAACATCACGTACTGCGGGACGATGATCACGTGGATCGGCAGCATGATCGACATGAGCATGATCGCGAACCACACCTTGCGGCCCTTGAAGTCGAGGCGTGCGAATGCGTAGGCGGCCATCGAGCAGGCGATGAGGTTCCCGACGAGCGACCCCGCCACGATGATCGCGGAGTTCATCATGTAGTGGCCGAACGGGTGCAGCAGGGCGTTCCAGCCCTGCGTGTAGTTCGTCAGGTCGATCTGCGTCGGGATGATCGACACGTCGCGGAAGATCGTGTCGCTCGGCTTGATCGAGCTGACCAGCAGCCAGATCAGCGGGTAGATCATCACGACCGCCAGCCCGCCGAGGGCGATGTGCTTGCCCAGCGAGCGCAGCCGCTCGGGCCAGGGGGAACGCACGTGGGTGCTGGTGCTCTCGGCGGCGAGCGCCGTGGTGCGCGCGGCCAGGGCGGCGTCGCGACGTCGGGGGGGACGGGGTGTCTCGGTACGCACGCGGACCTCAGTCATCGTAGAAGACCCAGAACTTCGAGGCGAGGAAGTTGATGGCGGTCAGTGCCGCCACGATGAGCACGAGCAGCCACGCCATCGCGGACGCGTACCCCATCTCGTAGGCCGTGAAGCCCTTCTGGTACAGGTACAGCGTGTAGAACATCGTCGAGTCCGCGGGGCCGCCGGTGCCGCCGCTGACGACGAACGCCTGCGTGAAGGACTGGAACGCGCCGATCACCTGCAGCACGAGGTTGAAGAACACGATCGGCGTGAGCAGCGGCAGCGTGATGTGGAAGAACTGCCGCACGCGCCCGGCACCGTCGATCGACGCGGCCTCGTAGTACATCTCGGGGATCTGCCGCAGGCCGGCGAGGAAGATGATCATCGGTGCGCCGAACGTCCACACGTGCAGGATGACGAGCGTCCACAGCGCGGTGTCGGGGTCGGACACCCAGCCGCGGCCCTCGATGCCGAACAACGCGAGGAAGCGGTTGACCAGTCCCTCGACACCGAAGATCTGCCGCCACAGGATCGCGATCGCGACCGACCCGCCGAGCAGCGAGGGCAGGTAGAACACCGAGCGGTAGAACGCCAGGCCCCGCATGCCGCGGTCGAGCAGCATCGCGAGCCCGAGGGCCACGACGAGCTGCAGCGGCACACCGGTGAGCACGTACGTGAAGGTCACGACCAGCGAGTTGTGCAGGCGCGGGTCCTGCCACAGGCGGACGAAGTTCTCCAGGCCCACCCAGTTCGGGTCGGCGAGCAGGCTGTAGTCGGTGAACGCCAGGTAGGCGGACGCCGCCATCGGGCCGACCGTGATGAGCAGGAGGCCGGCGAACCAGGGCGCGAGGAAGACGGCGGCAGCGCGGCCGTCGCCCCGGCGCAGAGGGACCCGGCCTGCGGGTCCCTTCGGTCCGGAGCGCGCCGTGCGGCGCAGCTCGGAGACCACGGACATCGTCGATCACCTCTTCGTGCTCAACGGCCATCGGTGCGTCGTCGCGCCGTGGCGTTCGGGAGGAACGTGCGGTCCTGGTACCGGGCCGCCGCTCTTGGTCGCGGGTCGCGCGTCCAGGACGGTGGAAACCGGTTCCCGGCCGGGACGCTATCACGAGGAAACGGCGTTGGGAACCGGTTTCCCGTGGTGTATGGTCCGGTCCTAGCGCAGGTCCGCGGGCCACGACGACGTGGCCGGCCAGGACCGCCCCGAACGCAGGAGGCCGCAGTTGTCCACTCCCCGGCCGCAGACGCGGCGCCCGCGAGGCGCGCCCACGATCGCCGAGGTCGCGGACGCCGCCGGTGTCTCCCGCGCGACCGTCTCGCGCGTGATGAACGGCCACGACACGGTCGACGCCGACCTCGTGGCCCGCGTGCGGGAGGTGGCCGACCGGCTGCACTACCGCCCCAGCAACGTCGCGCGCAGCCTGTCCCTCGGCCGCACCGAGACCGTCGCCGTCGTCGTGCCCGACCTCGCCAACCCGATGTTCCAGCAGGTCCTCCGGGGTGTCGCGACGGCCGCGGGCGACGCCGGGTACCGCGTGCTCGTCGCCGACACGGCCGAGCACGCGGGCGACGAGCAGCGCGTCGTCGTCGATGCGCGCATGCGCTGCGACGCGATCGTCCTGGTCTCGCCCCGGATGCCCGAGCGTGCGCTGCGCGCGCTGCTGCCCCAGGTGCGTCCCGCGGTCGTCGTCAACCGTGCCCCCGACGGGACGACGCCCACGCTCGAGATCGACTACGCCGACGGGATCGGCCAGATCGTCGACCACCTCGTCGGGCTCGGCCACCGTCACCTGCTCTACCTGGCGGGCCCGCCGGAGAGCGCGTCGCACCTGCGCCGGCTCGAGGCGCTGCGCACCGCCGCCGCGCACCGCGCCGACGTACGCCTGTCCGAGATGCCGGCGGGCGCGACCGTCGAGGCCGGCTACCTCGTGGCGGAGGACGTGCTCGCCGCACGCCCCACGGCCGTCGTCGCCTACAACGACCTCGTCGCGTTCGGCCTGCTCGCCCGCCTCAACGAGATCGGCGTGGCCGTGCCCGGCGACCTGTCGATCGTCGGCTTCGACGACGTCGAGCTCGCACGCTTCGCGACACCGTCCCTGACCACCGCCGCCGTGCCGCAGGCCGAGCTGGGCCGCATGGCCTGGCTGCACCTGCTGCCCCTGCTCACCGGGGAGGACCCCGTGCCAGATCCCGGCCCCGTGCGACCCACCCTCGCGGTGCGTGCCAGCACCGGACCCGTCCCGCCGTCGGTGCGCCTCGCACGCGCCGCCACGGGCGGCGCCCAGCCCGCCGACCCGGCGTCGCTCGTCGACGTCGCGTGGCGGCTGGTGC
>JAFAEH010000114.1 GCA_023424135.1 Actinomycetes bacterium
CGCGTCGACGGCGCGGTGCAGCCACGGCACACCGTCGGGTGTGCGGCACAGGGCCTTGGGGCCGCCCATGCGGCGTCCGGCCCCGGCGGCCAGGACCAGCCCGAGCAGCGGCTCAGGCACGCCCCGCCGCCGGGCCGAACCGCGCCAGCACCCACTGCTCGAGGATCTGCGCGAGCGTGTACAGCACGAGCGACGCGAGCGTCACGATGACGACGAGCGCCCACACCTTGGTGTTCTGGGCACGCCCGACGGCCGACACGACGCCGTACCCGATGCCCCCGCCGGTCGCGAGCCACTCGGCGATCAGCGCCCCGGTGATCGCACCGGGCACCGAGATGCGCACGGCCGCGAACACGGACGGCAGCGCCGCGGGCAGCTGCACCAGGCGCAGCACCGTGCGCGGCCCGCCGCCGAAGACGGTCACGACGTCACGCATCTGCGGTGACGCGGAGCGCAGCCCCAGCACGATCGTCACGAGCGCGGGGAACAGGACGACGATCCCGCTCATCACCGCGACGGACGCGACGCCCCGCCCGACGAGCAGGATGATGATCGGCGCGAGGGCGATGAGCGGCACGGACCGGAAGAGCATCGCGACGGGCATGATCGCGCCCTCGGCGGCCTTCGACAGGACGATCGCCGACGCCAGGACGAGTGCGGCGAGCATGCCGACGACGAACCCGATCGACGCGTCCGTCAGGGTCTCGCCGAGCAGGCGCAGGACCTCGGCGAGGTTCTCGCCCGCGTCGTCGTCGGTCACCAGGTACTCCCAGACCTGCGCGGGACCCTTGCCGACGTACGGCGAGACGTCGAACACCGCGAGCAGACCCGTCCAGGCGACGAGCACGACGACCGTGGTCGCGGCCGCGTCGATCAGCACGCGCCCGACGCGCCGCCATGCGAGGTGGGTGCGGCGCGGCGCGTCGTCGGGGGTGGCGACCGTCGTGGTCGGGGCGACGAGCGGCGTCCCGGGGGCGCTCACGACGCACCTCCCGCGGGGCGTCCGCCCGACGCCCACGGTGTGACGAAGCGTGCGACCAGAGCGAACAGCGCGTACCCCGCGCCGGCGAGCAGCGCGCACACCAGCGCGATGCCCCACGCGCGCTCGGCGTTGAGGGACTGCCCGGCGTTGACGAGCGCGGGCCCGACGCCGCGGTCGACACCGCCGATGTACTCCCCGAGGATCGCGCCGAGCAGGGCCGCCGGTGCGGCGATCTGCAGCGCGCCGATGATCCCGGGCAGGGCCGCGACCAGGCGGACCCGGACCATCTGCTGCCAGCGTCCGCCGCCGAACACGGTGACGACGTCGAGGCTCGCGGGGTCCGCGGACCGGAACCCGAGCACGGCGCCGACGACCGTCGTGAAGAACACCGACAGCGCCGCGAGCGCGACGGCTGTGCCGGACGGCTCGCCCGACGGGGGCGGGCCGATGACGATGTAGAGGATCGGCGTGATCGCGACGAGCGGCAGGCAGTAGCTGATGACGGCGACCTGCATGACGAGGCGTTCGAGCTGCGGCACGAGCAGCACGAGCGAGGCCAGCACGAGCGCGAGACCGTTGCCGACGAGGAACCCGCGGACGGCCTCCTCGAGCGTGATCGACATGTTCGCGACGTAGAACCCGAGGCCGTCGTCGACGAACGCACGCACGACCCCCGCGGGCGTCGGCATGGTCGTCCCGGACAGCACCGTGACGGCCGAGAGCCACCACACGGCGACGATCGAGACCACGCCGATCGCCCCGGGCGCGATCCGGCGGGCCAGCGTGGCGAGGCGCGGCGGGCGCGCGGGCAGCGGCGGTGCGGCCGTCGTCGTGGCCGTGGGACCTGCGGCGACGCTCATGCGGGCCGGCCCGTCGCGGACGTCGTGGCGTCGACCGGGGTGTCGGTGCCGGCCGCGCCGCCGCCGAAGAGCAGCTCGGAGGCGTGGTCGTGCAGCGCGTGGAACTCGGGCGTCCGCATCATCTCCGGCGTCCGCGGGCGCGGCAGGTCGACGTCGATGACCTCCTTGACCCGACCCGGCCGCGCACTCATGACGGCGACCTGGTCGGACAGGAAGATCGCCTCGGAGATGCCGTGCGTGACCATGAGCGTCGTCGCGGGCTTCTCCGTCCAGATCCGCAGCAGCTCGAGGTTGAGGCGCTGGCGCGTCATGTCGTCGAGCGCGCCGAACGGCTCGTCGAGCAGCAGGACCGACGGCTGCACGACGAGCGCCCGTGCGATCGAGACGCGCTGGCGCATGCCGCCGGACAGCTGCGCGGGCTTCGCCTTCTCGAACCCCTCGAGCCCGACGAGCCGGACCAGGTCCGCGACGAGCGCGTCGTCGACCGTGGTGCCGGACACCTCGAACGGCAGGCGGATGTTCGCGACGACGCTGCGCCACGGCAGCAGCGCGGAGTCCTGGAACGCGATGCCGAGCGCGTGGTCGGCGCGCAGCTCGACGGGCGTGCGCCCCTCGACGAGGGCCGTGCCCGTGGTCGGCTGCTCGAGCCCGGCCAGGATGCGCAGGATCGTCGACTTCCCGCAGCCCGAGGGGCCGAGCAGCGACAGGAAGCTGCCCTGGTCGGTGAACAGCGTCGTGTCCTGCAGCGCGACGACGTGGCGGCGACCCGTCGTGAACGTCTTGCCCAGGCCGTCGAGGCGCACGCCGGTGCCCAGCGAGCCCGAGGGCTGCTGGGCACCGGCGGCGGGGAGCGCGTGCGTCACGGACGCGGCCTCACTTCGCGAGGTCGGGCTGCTCCTCGAGCAGCTCGGTCAGCAGGGACAGGTCGAACAGGTCGTCGGCCTCGAGCTCGATGCCCGCGGCCGCGAGGGTCGCGAGGTTCTGCTCGATGAGCGACGGGGAGATCGTGAACAGGCCGTTGGCCTTGGTCTCGTCGGTGACGATGAGCGTCTCGGCCTGGATGGTGGCCTGCTGGATCTCCTTGTCTATGTCGAGGTCGAGGTCCTTGCCGTACTCCTCGACGGCCAGGCGCGCACCCTCCTCGGGGTCGGCGACGGCGTCCTTCCAGCCGAGGATCTCGGCCTGCAGGAACGCCTTCACCTTCTCGGGGTGGTTGGCGATCATGTCGTCGGTCGTGACGACCGACTCGGCGACGAACGGCAGGCCGTTGTCCGCGAACAGCAGGTTCGTGACCTCGTGGCCCTCGGACTCGACGATGATCGACTCGTTCGTCACGTACGCGAGGAAGCCGTCGACCTCGCCGTTGACCAGCGGGGACGGGTCGTACTCGACCGGCACCTTCGTGACCTCGGACGGGTCGATGTCGTTGACCGCGAGCAGCGCGTCGAAGAGCGACTCGTTCGGGCCGGCCTGGACGCCGATCTTCTTGCCCTTGAGGTCCTCGGGGGTCGCGATGTCGCCGCCGTCCGCGAGCGACAGGATCGTGAACGGGTTCTTCTGGAACGTCGTCCCGACGATCTTCAGCGGTGCGTCCTCCTCGGCGACGACCTGGCCGACCGAGATCGCGTTCGACAGGCCGAAGTCGGCGCCGCCGGACAGGACGATCGACTCGGTCGCGCCCGGGCCGGCGTTGAGCGTGACGCTGCTGAACCCGGCGTCGGCGAAGTAGCCCTTGCTGTCGGCGAAGAACTCGCCCGCGAACTCGGCGTTCTTGATCCAGGAGAGCTGCACGGTCAGCGGCCCGAGGTCGGTGGCGCCGGTGTCGTCGCTGCCCGCGTCGGCGTCGGCACCCGACGAGCAGGCGGCCAGGACGAGCGCGAGGGCGGCGCCGGCGGCGGTCAGACCGGCGAGGCGGGCACGGCCCGCACGGCGGCGGGGCTGGGGGAGGGTCATCGGCACTCCATCTCGGGGGACGGCGCGAGCGGTTCGCGCGGGTGAAACGGGTGTTGCGTCGGCGACGCTACGGACGCGGCGTGACAGGCCGTGACGTGATCTGTGTCCCGGGTGTAAACGCCGCCCGCGTCCGGTCACGGTTCGGTCTCGGACACCTGTCCGGCGTGTGTCGACCGGTTCAGTAGTCGGTGCGGGACGTGTGCGACAGCCACGTGTCGAACGGCCGCGTGGACTCGGGCAGACGCAGCTCGTGCACGCGCGTCACGTCCCAGGTGCTGCGGTCGCGCGCGAACAGCTCGTAGAACGCGGAGTCGTCGAACCCGCCGCGGCTCGCGTCGTGCCGGTCGGCGCTGAACACCACGCGGTCGAGACGCGCCCACAAGGACGCCGCGAGGCACAGCGGGCACGGCTCGCACGACGTGTAGAGCGTCATGCCGTCGAGCGCGAACGAGCCCGCCGCGCGGCACGCGGCGCGGATCGCCTGCACCTCGGCGTGCGCGGTGGGGTCCAGGTCGCGCGTGACGCGGTTCTGCCCGGCCGCGACCTCGACGCCCGACGGGCCGACGACCACGGCGCCGAAGGGTCCGCCGCCGTCGGCGACGTTGCTGGTGGCGAGCTCGACGGCGCGCCGCAGCCAGCGCTCGTCGGCGGCGGTGCGCGGCGCGGCGCCCACGGGGTCCACGACGATCGACATGACGGTCCCTCCTCCGGCGGCACCGCTGCGGTGCCGCGTGCTGCCGTCGATCGTGCGGTCCCGCTGTTTCGCCGCCGTTACCCCCGCGCGCCAGTTCTCGAAACAATCATTTCGTAGCGTCGCGGACATGCTCGACCAGGCCGCGGAGATCTGCCGCCGCCTCGACGCAGGCCAGCGCGTCGTCGCGGCGACGCTCGTGCGCGTCGACGGATCGGCGCCGCGCGCGGTCGGGGCGTCGTTCGTGGTCGGGTCGGACGGCACGGTGGCGGGCAGCGTGTCGGGCGGGTGCGTGGAGTCGGACCTCGTCGAGCGCTGCCGGGGGGTGCTCGACGGGGGACCGGCCCACGTCGTCGCGTACGGGATCGGCGACGACCTGGGCGAGCCGGGCCTGCTGTGCGGCGGCACGATCACGGTCCTCGTGCACGACGTGTCGGCGCTCGACGCGCACGCGCTGCACCAGGTGCGGCGCGCCGCCGAGGGTCTCGACGCGTGGGTCGGTCTCGACGCCGACGGGCGCGCGTGCACGGATGCGCCGCTCGTCGAGCTGCGCACACCGGCGGCACGCCCCCTGCTCGTCGTCGGCGCCGGGGAGCACGCCGTCGCGCTCACACGGATCGCCGCGACCTGCGGGTTCGCCGTGACGGTCCTCGACCAGCGCCCGCTGTTCGCGACAAAGGAGCGGTTCCCCGACGCCTACGCGGTGGTCCGCGACTGGCCGGACCGTTGGCTCGCCGCGCACCCGCTGACCGATGCGCACGCGGTCGTCGTCCTCACGCACGACGAGCGGGTCGACGTCCCGACCCTGACCGCCGCGCTCACGTCGCCCGCCCCGTACGTCGGTGCGATGGGCTCGCGCCGCACGCACGCCCGCCGCGTCGAGGCCCTGCGCGCCGCCGGTGTCGACGACGACGCCCTGGCCAGGCTGCGGTCCCCGATCGGCCTCGACCTGGGCGGCTCGACCCCGGAGGAGCTCGCCCTGTCGGTCCTCGCCGAGGTGGTCGCGACCCGCAACGGCGCCGGCGCCCGGCCCTTGTCCACGACGTCCGGGCCCCTGCACCGGCGCTGACCCCGGGGCGGACCGAGGTGAGCCCGGCCCGGCAGACGGTCGGGCTCGAGGCCCGGCAAACTGTAGCGTTGGGTGCTCTGACCTGCAGTGATGCCGACAGCGCGGTCCTCGCCGGCGAGGGTGTCGACAGACTGCTCGGCGGGGCCTCAGCGGGCCAGGCGCCAGACGCGGTCGCGGGTCATCGGGATCTCGTAGGGCCGTACGCCGAGCGCGTCGCGGACCGCGTTGGCCAGGGCCGGGGCCACGGGGTTGTACGGGGCCTCGCTCATCGACTTGGCGCCGTGCGGGCCGAGGCCGTCACGCGTGCGAGCGAGCAGGACGCGCGTGGGTGGGACGTCGGCGATCTGCGGGACGCGGTAGGACCGCAGCGTCCGGGACGCGACGACACCCTCGTGCAGCACGGTCTCCTCCTGCAGCGCGGAGCCGATGCCCTGGGCGACGCCGCCCTCGATCTGCCCGCGCAGCTGCTCGGGGTTCAGCGCGACGCCCGCGTCGGCGGCCTGCACGGACTGCAGGATCCGCACGGTGCCGGTCGCGGTGTCGACGGCGACGCGGAAGCCGTGCACGTTGAACGCGACCGAGCGCGGGCTGCCGTGGTGCGATCCCTGCGCGCTGCGGGGGCCGATCTCGGCGAACGTCACGAGCCGGTCGCCGATCCGCACGCCGTCGGGTCCGACCTGGACCGGCGTCGGCGTCGGGTGGGCGGGGGAGGTCGCGACGCCCGGCTCGTGCGCGCCCTCGACGACGGTCAGCGCCGCCTCGACCAGGTCCGCCCGCAGCAGCGCGGCCGCCTGGGCGACGGCGCGCCCCGCGACGACCGACCCCGTCGACCCGTACGCGCCCGTGTCGAACCCGGCGCGGTCCGTGTCCGACTGCCGCAGCCGCACCCGGTCGGGCGTCGTGCCCAGCGCCGTCGCGACGAGCTGCACGTGCACGGTCGACGTCCCGTTGCCGAACTCCGCGGTGCCGACGGCGACCTCGTACCGGCCCTCGTCGTCCACGGACACCGTCGCGGTCGAGTGGTGCCCCCGCGGCGGGATCGTCGCGATCATCGCCACCGCCACGCCCTCGCCGACCCGCCACCGGTCACCCGTCGGCACCGCCGACGCATCACCCTCCTCGGTGGACGCGAGGGCGTCCTCGACGAGGTCGAGGCACTCGAGCAGCCCGTACGAGGGCGTGTCGTCACCGGGCTCGGCGAGCCCGTACCCGAGGTCGGTGGTCGTGTCCTCGTGGTTGACGAGGAACGGGTCGCCCGGACGGACGACGTTGCGCCGTCGCATCTCGAACGGGTCCAGCCCGACGGCCCGTGCGAGGTCGTCCACGGCCGACTCCAGCGCGAACATCACCTGCCCCAGCCCGTACCCGCGGAACGCGCCCGACGGGAGCTGGTGGGTGTAGACGGCCTCGGCGTCGACCTGCTTGGCGGCGCACCGGTACTGGGCGACCGACTCGTGGATGCCGTGGAACAGCACGCCCGGCCCGTGGTTGCCGTAGGCGCCGGTGTCGGACAGCACGTCCAGGCGCATCGCGGTCAGGTGCCCGTCGTCGTCGGCGCCCAGCGTGACCTCGACGCGCACCGGGTGACGGCACGGGGCGAGCGTGAGCTCGTCCTCGCGGGTCATCTCGTACTGCACGGGACGCCCCAGGCGTAGGACCGCGAGCGTCACGAGGTCCTCGGTGAGCAGCTCCTGCTTGCCGCCGAACCCGCCGCCGACGCGCGCCGCGACGACCCGCACCCGGTCGCGCCCGAGGCCGAAGACGTGGCACAGCTCGTCGCGGACGAGGAAGGGGACCTGCGTGCTCGTCCGCACGACGAGCCGTCCGTCGTCGTCGAGCCAGCCGACGGCGGCGTGCGTCTCGAGCGACACGTGCGAGACCCGCGACGTGCGCCAGGTGCCCCGCACGACGTGCGCGGACGCGGCCAGCGCCCCGTCCACGTCACCCACCTGCCCGTGGCTTGCCGCGACGACGTTGCGCGCGGGGTCGGCGATGCGCGAGGCCGCCGCGTCCTTGTCGCCGTGCACGAGCGGCGCGCCGGGGCGACGCGCCTCCTCGGGGTCGAGGACGGCGGGCAGCGGCTCGTACTCGACGTCGATGAGCGCGCACGCCCGGCGGGCCAGCGCGACGGAGTCCGCGACGACGGCGGCGACGCGCTGCCCGTGGAAGCGCACGACGTCGTCGAGGACGCGCGTGTCGTCGGGGTCGTCGGTGCGGTGCTGGTGGCGGCCCGTGGAGAACAGCACGTCGGGGGAGTCGCGGTGCGTCAGGACGAGGTGCACGCCCGGCAGCGCCTGCGCGCGCGACGTGTCGATGCGCGTGATGCGCGCGTGCACGTGCGGTGCGCCCAGCACGGCCAGGTGCAGCAGCCCGGCGGGCGGCTCGTCGAGCGTGAACGGTTCGCGCCCGCACACGACCCGCGGGCCGGCGGGCACCGCCACCGGGTCCCCGACCCCGCCCTCGGCGACGACGTTCGTCTTGCCGGCCAGCGCGTCGCGCACCGCCCGGTACCCGGTGCACCGGCACAGGTTGCCCTTGAACCGGCGGACCAGCCCGTCCTCGTCGAGGTGCACGTGCCCGTCGTCGTCGGCCAGGGCCGTCGCGGTGACGACCATGCCCGCCGTGCAGAACCCGCACTGGAACCCCTGCGCGTCGACGAACGCACGCTGCACGGCGCTGGGCTCCTCGGGCGTCCCGAGGCCGGCGGCGGTGGTGACCTCGGAGTCGACGACGCGCGCGGCGGGCACGAGGCACGAGTGGCGTGGCTGCCCGTCGACGAGCACGGTGCACGCACCGCAGTCGCCCGCGTCGCAGCCCTTCTTCACGGCGGTGCGTCCCTGCGCGCGCAGGAACGTGCGCAGGCACTGGCCCGGTTCCGGCGTCGCGTCGACGTCCTGCCCGTCGACCCTCACGGTGCGAGCTCCTCGACCACCTCGCGCGCCAGCAGCAGCGTCACGGCCCGCCGCCAGTCGGGCGCGCCGTGCAGGTCGTCGTACCACTCCAGGCCCGTCAGGGCCGCGGTGACCTGCGCGGACGTCGGCAGGGCGGCGAACCGGTGGTGCACCGGGCGGGGGGTCGCCGCGGTCACGGTGAGGGTCACGGTCCCGTCCTCGTCCAGCCGGGCGACGACGAGCGACGCCGAACGCCCGACGGGCGTCAGCGACATCTGCCGCACGGCGGTGCGCGCCCGCAGCGCGTGCCCCGGGACGTCGAACGACCGGACCACCTCGCCGTCCGCCAGGGTCGTGCGGCCCGGCCCGACGACGAGGTCGGCGACGGCCTCGCGGCGCTCACCGCCGTCGGGCGTCCACACCAGGGCGACCGCGTCGAGCGCGGACAGCAGCGACGTCATCGCACCCGCAGGCAGGGCCATGACGACGTTCCCGCCGACGGTCGCCTGCGCCTGCACCTTGAACGACATGAGCAGCGCGTCGGCGCACGCACGCACCAGCGGCCACGCCGTCCACGCCGGGTCGGCCGTGTGCGCGACGAGCTGCTCGACCGTGCACGTCGCGCTGATGCGCAGCCCGTCGCCGACGTGCTCGAGCGGCGCCCAGCCCAGCGTCGTGAGGTCGACGAGCGCGCTCACCCCGGCCTGCGGCTCGGAGAACAGCCAGGTGCCGCCCGCGAGCAGCCGCTCGCCGGGGCCCAGGTGCAGGTCCGCGCGCGTGCGCGCCGGGCGCAGGGTCGTCACGTCCAGGTCCATCAGCGGGCCTCGACCTCGCCGAGGTCCCGGTACGCCGAGTCGATCGCCGCGACCCGCTGCTCACCGGTGCGCCCGCGGCGCGCGAGCACGGCGTCGGCGAGGACGGCGACGACGCTCGCGGCCGCCGCGTACGAGTCGAACGCCCCGCGCGCCTGCACGGGGCACTCGACCCACCACGTCGCGTGCGCCGCGAGGGACCGCGCCGTCGGGTCGGCGACCAGCAGGACGGGTGTCCCCGTGTCCCGCAGGCGCTCGACGAGGGCGCGCACCCCCGGCGGGCGGCGGCGGAACGCGACGACGACCACGGCGTCGTCCGGGCCCAGGTCGACGACGTCCTCGGACCACGACTGCCCCGGCTGCGGCAGCAGCGCGACGTGCGGACGGACCTGCGTGAGCTGCTGACGCAGGTGCAGCGCGACGGGGTAGGAGTTGCGCAGGCCGACGACGACGACGCGCGGCGCGTGCGCGAGCAGGTCCGCGACCGCCGCGAGGTGGGGGCCCAGCGCCGCGACCGCGTGGGCGACCGCGGCAGCCTCGGTGCTCGCGTGCGCGTCGAGGTCGGGGGCCGCGGCGAGCGCCACCGGCAGCCCGTGCTGACGCAGGCGGCGCAGGTGGTCGCGGACCTGCGTGAAGTCGTCGAACCCGAGGTTGCGGAAGAGCCGGCTCATCGTCGCCTTGGAGACGCCGGCCATCGTGGCGAGCTCGGCGGCCGAGTACGTCGCGAGGTCGCCGAAGTGCTCGAGCAGCACGTCGGCGCCCTTGCGCTCCTGCGGCGGCAGGTCCGCGTACCGCAGCGCGACGCGCTCGTCGATGCGCAGCGCGTCGAGGTCCCGCGTGGGCGGTGCGGGCGGTGCCGGCGGTGCGGACGTGGTGACGTCGGTGCTCACGTGCGCTCCCCGACCTGCGCGACGACGCCCCGCACGGCGGCCTCGAACGCGTCGATCCCCGCGGCGACGTCGACCTCGCGCACCGCCTCGTCCGGGTGGTGGCTGATCCCGTCGTGGCAGCGGACGAACAGCATGCCGACGTCGGTCACGGCGGCCACGGCCATGCCGTCGTGCCCGGCCCGGCTCCACACGTCGAGCGGTGCCGTGTCGCCCGTCGCGACGATCCCGGCGCGCACCGCGTCGCGCAGCCGGTCCGCGCACGGTGTCGCCGGGGCCGCGTACAGGTCGGTGACGTGCACGCCCAGCCCGCGGGCCGTGCACAGCTCCTCGATGCCGCCCAGCAGCGTGTCGCGCATCGCGTCGCGCGCGTCGTCGTCGGCCGCCCGCAGGTCCAGGGAGAAGACCGCACGGCCCGGGATGACGTTGACCGCGCCCGGCGCCACCTCGATCTGCCCGACCGTCGCGATGGCGTCCGAGGCGCGTGCGGTCCGTTCGACGAACGCGATGGCCTCGGCCGCACCGACGAGCGCGTCACGGCGCCGCTCGTACGGCGTCCCGCCCGCGTGCCGTGCCTCGCCACGCACCTCGACGCGGAACCGGCGCGCGCCGGCGATGGACGTCACGACGCCCAGCGACCGGTCGGCGTCCTCCAGCAGAGGGCCCTGCTCGATGTGCGCCTCGAGGTAGGCGACGAGGTCCTGCGGGCGGCGGGCCGCGGTGGCGACGAGCGCCGGGTCGAGGCCGAAGTCGCGTGCGGCACGCTCGAGCGTGACCCCCGCGGCGTCCGTCAGCGACCACCACGTGTCGTCCCAGGTGCCCGCGAGCGCGCGGCTGCCCATGAGCGCGGCGCCGAACCGCGAGCCCTCCTCGTCGGTGAACCCCACGACCTCGAGCGCGCACGGCCACGTCGCCACGTCCGCGTGCACGCGCTGCGCGACCGCGACCGCCATGAGCACGCCCAGCATGCCGTCGTAGCGTCCCGCGTCCGGGACGGTGTCCAGGTGCGAGCCGAGCAGCAGCGCCGGCAGCCCGGGCTCGCGGCCCTCGACCCGGCCGCACAGGTTCCCCGCCTGGTCGCGCCACGTGCGCAGCCCGGCCTGCGTCATCCACGTCCCGACGAGCGCGTGGGCGGCCGCCAGCGCGGGGGTCAGGTGCGCGCGGTCCAGGTGCGCGGGGTCGTCGCTGCACGCGGCGAGCGCGTCGCAGCGGGCGAGGACGGATGCCGCCGTGGTGC
>JAFAEH010000167.1 GCA_023424135.1 Actinomycetes bacterium
GCCTCCTCGCACGCGGCCCGGCGCTGCGCGTACTCCCCGTCCACGTGCGAGTGCTCGGCGCGCGTGTCGACGACGAGCAGCGCGAGCCCGTGCGCCGCGAGGTCGAACGGGACGTGCCGCACCGAGCCGTCACGGCAGTCCAGCAGCAGCGCGTGCCCGGCGCGCGCCCGCAGCGACGCCGCCTGGTCCATGCCGCCCGTCGGGGCGCCCGCCATCTCGTTCTCGGCACGCACGCACAGGTCCGCCAGCACGGCCCGTCCCGCGTCGTCGGTCGCCGCGCCCGCGTCGTCGACCCCGCCCGCGAGCCCCAGGCCGTGCAGCGCGTCCAGCGCGACCGCCACCGACGCCTCCAGCGCGGCCGAGGAGGACAGCCCGGCGCCGAACGGCACGCACGAGTCGATCGCCACGTCGAACCCGCCCACCGCGCGCCCCGCCTCGCGCAGCGCCCACGCGACACCGACCACGTACGCGGCCCAGCCGCCGACCGCACCCGGCACGGCGTCGGCCAGCCGCACCTCGCGCACGCCCGAGGGCTCCTGCGCGGACACGAGCCGCACGACGTCGTCGGGGCGCCGCGCGACCGCCGCGTACGTGCGGTGCGGCAGCGCGATCGGCAGGGCCAGCCCGCCGTTGTAGTCGGTGTGCTCACCGATGAGGTTGACGCGTCCCGGTGCCGACCACACCCCGTCCGGCGCGGCGCCGAACGTCGCGGTGAACAGGTCGCGGGCGCGCTGCTCGCCCTGCTCACGGTCCCACGCGGGGGTCCAGACCGGTGTCGTCATGTCGTGCTGCTCCGTGCTCGTGGGTGCGGTGCTCGTGGGGGACGTGCCGTCGGCGCTCACGCGAGCTCCTGCAGGCGCCGGGCGATCCGCTCGGGCGTGGTGTCGGAGATCCAGGAGGCCATCGCCGACTCGACGCCGGCGAGGTACTTGAGCTTGCCGGGTGCGCGCAGCACCGAGAACACCTGCAGGTGCAGGCGGGAGACGTCGCGCCCCTCGCGCACGGGCGCCTGGTGCCAGCCGCTGATGTACGGCAGGGGGATCGCGCCGCCGTCGCCGTCGACGAAGAACTGGTCGAGGCGGCGCAGCAGCGTGAGGTAGGTCGTGGCCAGGTCGGCCTTCTCGGCGTCGGTCAGCGCCGGCAGGTCCGGCACGTCGCGACGCGGCGCCAGGTGCACCTCGACGGGCCAGCGCGCCGCGTACGGCACGTACGCGACCCAGTGCTCGGACTCCAGGACGACGCGCTCGCCGTGGCGCAGCTCGGCGTCGAGCACGTCGCGCAGCAGCACCCGGCCCGTCGCGTCGTGGTGCGCGCGGGCCTGGCGCAGCATCGCGCGCGTCTTCGGTGTGACGTACGGGAACGCGTAGATCTGCCCGTGCGGGTGGTGCAGCGTGACGCCGATCTCCTTGCCGCGGTTCTCGAAGCAGAACACCTGCTCGACGCCCGGCAGCGTCGACAGCTCACGCGTCCGGTCCGTCCACGCCTCGACGACCGTGCGCATGCGGTGCGGGCTGACGGTCGACAGGGACGCGGTCGCGTCGGAGGAGAAGCAGATGACCTCGCAGCGGCCGGTGGCCGGCCGGCGCTCCCACAGCGGCTCGCCGTCGACGAGCTCGGTGGCGTCGGTGACGCCCGGCACGGCCATGAGCGAGGGGAACCGGTTCTCGAACACGACGACGTCGTAGTCGGTGTCGGGGATCTCGCCGTCCTGGTAGGTCGCGCCCGGCTTGGCCGGGGCCAGCGGGTTCGCGTCCGCCGGGGGCAGGAACGTGCGGTTCATGCGGTGCGCCGCCATCGGGATCCACTCACCCGTCAGCGGGTCGAGCCGCAGCTCGGGCCCCGTGACGGGGTGCTCGACGCCGTCCGCGTCGACGACCGGCGCGAACCTGTCCGGCAGCGGGCGCGGGTCGTCGAGCCGGCGCGTCGCGGCGCCCGAAACGTACGGCTCGGAGTCGTCGAAGTAGATGAGCTCGCGCCCGTCGGCCAGACGGGTCGACGTGCGGCGGACGTGGGCGGTGTCGTTGCTCACGGGGCGTCTCCGGGTGCGGGGGTGGCCAGGACGAGGCGGTCGACCGCGTCCTGCAGGTGGTGGCGGGCGTCGGCGGACAGCCCGGTGTCGACGACGAGCGTGTCGATCTCGTCGAACCCGCAGATGCGGGCGAGGCCGACCGTGCCCCACTTGGTGTGGTCGGCCAGCACGCTCGTCGCCGCCGCGCAGCGCACCAGGGCCCGGTCGGTCGCGGCCTCCGCGAGGTTGGGCGTCGTCGGCCCGTCGGCGTCCAGGCCGTGCACGCCGAGGAACGTGCGGTCCACGCGCAGGCTCGCGAGGGTCGCGTCGGCGACGGGCCCGACGAGCGCGTCGGACGGTGTGCGCGTGCCGCCGGTGAGCACGACCTCGACGTCGTCGGCCCCGTGCAGGACGTCCGCGACCCGCAGGCCGTTGGTGACCACGGTCAGGGGACGCAGGGCGGTGTCGGCCGCGATGAGGGAGGCCAGCAGCCACGTCGTCGTGCCGGCCGACAGCGCGAGCGACTGCCCGGGCTCGACGTCGGACAGCGCGGCACGCGCGACCGCGGCCTTCTGCGCCGACGCCCACGTGCGCTTGGCCTCGAACCCGGGCTCGTCGGTCGAGCGTGACGGCGTCTCCGGGGTGACGGCCCCGCCGTGCACGCGCCGGACGAGGCCCGCGCGTGCGAGCTCGGCGATGTCGCGGCGCACGGTCATGTCCGAGACGTCGAGCGCGTCGACGAGGTCCGCGACGCGCACGGCGCCGTGCGCACGCACGTCGGCGAGGATCCGTTCCTGCCTCTGCGACGCCAGCATGCGAACAGTATCCACCACACCCAAACAAAACCCAACACCAACGCGGGGTCTCACCCGCTCTCACCCGCCCTCGCCTGCCCCCATCCCCACGCCGAACTCGGACTTTGGCGGCTTCTGAGCGCTCAGAGGCCGCCAAAGCCCGAGTTCGGCAGTGGTTGGGGGGTGGTCGGGAGGGTCAGCGGGTGACGGGCGAGAGGTTGAGGCTGCGGCCCGCGAGGTTGCGGGGGCGGGACGCGAGGCGGCGGGCGACCTCGCGCAGCGCGACCGCGCCGGGGGAGTCCGGGGCGTCCAGCACGACGGGCGTGCCGCCGTCACCGGCCTCGCGCAGGCGCACGTCGAGCGGAACGTGTCCCAGCAGCGGCACGTCGGCACCGGTCAGACGCGTGAGGTTGTCGGCGACACGCTGCCCGCCGCCCGCGCCGAACAGCTCCAGGCGTGTGCCGTCGGGCTGCTCCAGCCAGGCCATGTTCTCGACGACGCCGACGACGCGCTGGCGGGTCTGCACCGCGACCGACCCGGCGCGCTCCGCGACCTCGGCGGCCGCGACCTGCGGCGTCGTCACCACGACGATCTCCGAGCCCGGCAGCAGCTGGGCGACCGAGATCGCGATGTCGCCCGTCCCCGGGGGCAGGTCCAGCAGCAGGACGTCCAGGTCGCCCCAGAAGACGTCCGCGAGGAACTGCTGCAGCGCGCGGTGCAGCATCGGCCCGCGCCACACCACCGGCTGCCCGGGCGGGACGAACATGCCGATCGACACGACCTTCACGCCGTGCGCGGTCGGCGGCAGCAGCATGTCGTCGACCTTCGTCGGCGGCCGGTCCACCCCGAGCATGCGGGGGATCGAGAAGCCGTAGATGTCGGCGTCGACCACACCGACGCGCAACCCGTCCGCGGCCATGGCGACCGCGAGGTTCGCCGTCACGGACGACTTGCCGACGCCGCCCTTGCCGGACGCGACCGCGATCACCTTCGTCAGCGACCCCGCCTGCGAGAACGGGATGACGGGCTCGGCGTCGGTGCCGCGCAGCATCGTGCGCAGCGCGCCGCGCTGCTCGGCGGACATGACCCCCAGGTCGACGCGCACGCCCACGACCCCGTCGAGCGGCGCGACCGCCGCCGTGACGTCCCGCGTCAGCGTGTCCTTGAGCGGGCAGCCGGGGGTCGTCAGGTCCAGCCCGACGACGACGAACGCACCGCCGTCGCGCGGTTCGACGTCCACCGAGCGGACCATGCCGAGGTCCGTGATCGGCCGGTGGATCTCCGGGTCCTGCACCCCGGCGAGGGCGGTGCGGACGGCGTCGACCAGCGGGTCGCTCGGGGAGGGGGTGTCGGCAGGGGGCACCCGTCCATCGTAGGTCGGTGCGCGCGGCCGACCACGGGCCGTCCGGTCCGTCGCGGGTGTCGCGTCAGCCTCGCGCCTCGAGCCAGGCCTCGACCTCGGCGACGTGCGTGTCGAGGAACCGCTGCTCGTAGGCGTCGCGTGCCGTCGTCCACGCCTGTGCGTAGCCCGTCTCGACCTGGCAGTCGAGGTCGGCGAGCGAGACGATCATCTCGTGCTCGCGCACGGTCGTCGCCTCCGCCTCGTCCTGCACGAGGTGCTCGTCGAGAGGCACACCGCTCTGCGCGCCGGCGATCGCCAGGTAGGCCTCGGTCGGCGACGTGAACGAGAACCCCTCGGCCGCCATGCACCGCGACCAGCGCCCGTTGACGTCGTCGAGCGAACCGTCGTCGTCGAGCTGCGCGAGGTAGGCGCCCGCCTCGTCCTCGAACGCGGCCAGCGCCGGGTCGCCGCCCCCGAGGCGTCCCTGCTCGCAGCACCCGCCGTCCGTGGCGTCACCCGTCGAGCCGTCGGCGTGCTCCTGGACGTCGACGCGAGCGCCCTCGAGCGCCAGGAAGTACGCCTCCTTCCCCTCGTCCGAGAGGGCCGCGAACGCGGGGTTCGTCTGCTCGACGGTGTACGAGGCGGCGTCGTCCGGCGGGTTGGTCGTGATGCCGTACCCCCACTGCTCGACGTACGCGCGGGTGCCCTGCCGGGGCACGTCCGGATCGGGCACCGTGATGTCCGCGGGCTCCGGGACGGCGGGTGCGTACTCGAAGCCCTGCTCGGCCATGCACGCGGCGACGGCGTCCTCCCGTGCGCGCACCTGGGCGACGAGGTCACGGACGAAGTCCGGCGACGACGGGTCGGGGTTCCCGGAGAGCATCGACCCCAGCGGGCCTGTGCCGGCGAAGAGCGGTGCCGACGCGTCGTCGGCGACGGTCGACGACGGCTGCGGCTGCGGCGCGGGGCCGGTGCAGCCGGTCAGCGCAGCGGCCACGACGACGATCGCCGCGACGGCCCGGTGCCGGTGCCGTCGGACGCCGCGACGAGTGGTGCGTCGTCGGTCCACGGCGCCGAGACTAGCGCTCGGCGGTGCCCCGGCGGGGCGCTTCGCCCGCCCGTCGCGGGTGCTCGTCGTCGGGGCCGTCGTCGGCCTGCTCGGCGTGCAGGTCCTCCAGCAGGTTGCGCAGCTCGGAGCGCACGAAGTCGCGGGTCGCGACCTCGGACAGGGCGATGCGCAGCGACGCCATCTCACGCGCGAGGAACTCGGTGTCGGCGAGGTTGCGCTCGGCGCGCTGGCGGTCCTGCTCGGCCTGCACGCGGTCGCGGTCGGCCTGCCGGTTCTGCGCGAGCAGGATCAGCGGCGCCGCGTACGACGCCTGCAGCGACAGCATGAGCGTCAGGGCCGTGAACCCGTTCTCGGCCTGGTCGAAGCGCAGGTGGGCGGGGCCCCACGAGTTCCACGCGAGCCACACGATGCAGAACACGGTGAGCCACACGATGAACCGCGGGGTCCCCAGGAACCGCGCGATGGACTCGGAGACGCGGCCCGACGCGTCCTCGTCGCGCGCCGACGCGCGCGGCAGCGCCAGCAGCGAGCGGCTGCGGGTGCGCGGCTGGTCGAGACGCTCAGCCACGGGTCACCTCGGGGCGGCCGACCGCGGGCGTGGGACGCGTGGGCGGGCCGACGTGCTCGTCGTCGGTCTCGCGCCAGTCGTCCGGCAGCAGGTGGTCGAGCACGTCGTCCACGGACACGGCGCCCAGGAGGCGGCGCTGCTCGTCGACGACGGGCAGCGCGAGCAGGTTGTACGTCGCGAGCTGGCGTGTGACGGTCATCAGCGGCGCGTCCACGGCGACGGGCTCCAGGTCGGTGTCGACGATCTGCCCGATCGACTCGTGCGGCGCCTCGCGCAGCATGCGCTGCAGGTGCACGACGCCGATGAACCGGCCGGTGGGCGTCTCCAGCGGGGGGCGTGCGACGAACACGAGGGACGCGAGCGCCGGGTTGAGGTCCTGGCGGCGCACGTGCGCGAGCGCCGCGGCGATCGACGTCTCCGGCCCGAGGATCACCGGCTCGGTCGTCATCAGACCACCGGCCGTGTTGTCCTCGTACGCCAGCAGCCGGCGCACGTCCTTGGCCTCCTCGGGCTCCATGAGCGCGAGGAGCTCGGCCGCCTGCTCGTCGGGCAGCTCGCCCAGCAGGTCCGCGGCGTCGTCGGGCTGCATGGCCTCGAGGACGTCGGCGGCGCGCCCGCGCTCCAGGCCGCCGAGGATCTCGACCTGGTCGTCCTCCGGCAGCTCCTCCAGCACGTCGGCGAGGCGCTCGTCGTCCAGGGCGGAGGCGACCTCGAGGCGTCGCGTGACGCCCATGTCGTGCAGGACGTCCGCGAGGTCCGCGGGCTTGAGGTCCTCGTACTGCGCGAGCAGCAGCTCGGCGCCCTGCGCGGCGGACGGCCGGGCGAGGCCCGCGACGTCCTCGACGGGCACGAGCAGCGTCTCGCCGCGCCGGCGCAGCAGGCCCCCACGCTGCTCGACCCTGCGCACGAAGACCTTCGTGACGAGCCAGTCACCGTTGCGCTGCAGCTCGATCGCGACGTCCTCGACGCGGGCGCTGCCCGAGCCGTCCGACAGCTCCACGGTCCGGTCGAGCAGCTCGCCGACGACGAGCGTCTCGGAGACCCGCTGCTCGAACCGGCGCATGTTCACCAGGCCCGTCGAGATGACCTGGCCCGCGTCGACCGCGGTCACGCGCGTCAGCGGCAGGAAGACCCGTCGTCGACCGGGGACCTCGACGACCAGGCCGACGGCACGCGGTGCGCCCTTGAGGCGCACCAGCACGACGACGTCGCGCACCCGCCCGACCTCGTCGCCGATCGGGTCGAAGACGGTGGTGCCGGCGAGGCGCGCGACGAACACCCGGGTCCCGACGCTGCTCACGGGCGTCAGCCTAGACGCCGGTCCCGTGCACGGCCCGGCACGCGCCGGTGGACGGCGCGTGAACGTCGGTGCTCAGCGCATCGGCCGTGCGCCGTGCTTCCAGTACCCGCAGAACGCGATGTCGGACTTGTCGACGCCGTGCGCGACGAGGTGGCGGCGCGTGCTCGTCGGGAGGGTCTGCTCGCCGACGGCGAACACGTACGGGCGGCCGGGCGGCAGGGTCGCCGCGGTCACGGTGCGCAGCGCGAGGGCGCCGGGGACCGCGTGGTGGTCGTCGCGGAACAGCCAGCGCACCTCGACCTTGTCGGGCGCGTCGACGGGTTGCACGTCCTCGGCCGTCGGCACCTCCAGGAACGCGAGCCCGCGCGCGTCGCGCGGCAGCGACGCGAGCACGCCGAGCGCGGCGGGCAGCCCGGACTCCTCGGCGACGACGAGCGTCCAGTCGTGCGTCCCGTCGCCGGCCCACACCGTGCCCTCGTCGAGCAGCGCGACCGGGCTGCCGACCTCGGCGCGCACCGCCCAGCCGGCCGCGCTCACGGTCGCCGGCGTGAGGTCGCCGTGCGTGACGAGGTCGATGTCGATCTGGCCGGGGCGGGTCGCGCGCACCGTGTAGTTGCGCAGCAGCGGGCGACGGGACTCGGGCATCGTGACGTAGTGCGCGTAGCCGCGCAGCGTCATGCCGCCGGGCAGGTGCAGCCCCTCCTGCCCGGGGCGCGGCACGAACAGGCGGAACCACTGGTCCCAGCCCCGCGGCGTGAACTCGGCGCCGAGCTCACCGCCCCCGACGGTGACGCGCATCATGTGCGGTGTGACGCGCTCGCTGGCGAGCACCTCGCCGCGCAGGATGCGCTGGTCCTGCGGCTTCTGGATCTTGCTGGTGGCGACCACAGGGTAAGGGTAGCCTCACCTTCCGCCCCGGCGTCCAGCGGGTTCCCTGGCGGTGTCCAGCCTCCTGCGGGAGGATCGGGTCATGTCGCTCTCGCAGTCGAACCGCATCCCGACGACGCCCACCCTGCCGACGGGTGAGACCGTCGCGCGGTACGGCACCTACCTCGAGGCGCAGAAGGCCGTCGACCTGCTCGCCGACAAGCAGTTCCCGGTCCGCGCGGTGACCATCGTGGGCACCGACCTGCTCATGGTCGAACGCGTCCTGCGCCGGCTGTCCTACCCGAGCGCGGCGCTCGGCGGGTTCCTGTCCGGTGCCTGGTTCGGGCTGTTCGTCGGCCTGCTGCTCACGCTGTTCTCGACGTCCGGCGGTGCGGGGATCATCCTGCCCGCCGTGCTCCTGGGTGGTGCGTTCGGCCTGCTGCTGTCCGTGATCGGGTACTCGTTCACGCGCGGGCGGCGCGACTTCGCGTCGTCGAGCCAGATCGTCGCCGCGTCGTACGCGGTGCTGTGCCTGCCCGAGCACGCCCACAAGGCACGCAACCTGCTCGCCGAGGTCGGTGGCGTCGTGTCCGGCTGGCCGGAGACCCCCGCGACGCCGCCCGCACCGACGACCCCCCAGCAGCCCGGTCCGCCGCCGCCCCCTGCGCCGCCGAGCGCCTGACGCGCCGGGTCAGCGCTCGCGCAGCGTCGCCATCCACGCCTCGACCGCGTCGGGATCGCGGGGGAGCGCGGCGGACAGGTTCTCGGCGCCGGCGGACGTGAGCAGCACGTCGTCCTCGATGCGCACGCCGATCCCGCGGTACTCGGCGGGCACCAGCAGGTCGTCGGACTTGAAGTACAGGCCCGGCTCGATCGTGAACACCATGCCGGGCTCCAGCACGCCGTCCAGGTACAGCTCGGCGCGTGCCTGCGCGCAGTCGTGCACGTCGAGGCCGAGGTGGTGCGACGTGCCGTGCACCATCCACCGGCGGTGGTGCTGGTTGTCCGGGTCGAGCGACTCCTGCGCCGGCACCGGCAGCAGACCCCACTCCTCGAGCCGCGCCGCCAGCACGCGCATCGCCGCGTCGTGCACGTCGCGGAACCGCGCCCCCGGCACGGCGGCCGCGAAGCCCGCGTCGGCCGCGTCGAGCACCGCCTGGTAGACGCGCCGCTGCACGTCCGTGAACGTGCCGTCGACGGGCAGCGTTCGCGTGACGTCCGCGGTGTACAGCGAGTCGACCTCGACCCCCGCGTCGACGAGCACGAGCTCGCCCGTGCGCACCTGCCCGTCGTTGTCCGTCCAGTGCAGCGTCGTCGCGTGCTCACCGGCGGCCGCGATCGTCGTGTACCCGACGTCGTTGCCCTCCTCGCGCGCGTGACCCAGGAACGTGCCCTCGATGACGCGCTCACCCCGCCGGTGCCCGACGGCCCGCGGCAGCGCACGCACGACCTTCTCGAAGCCCGCGACGGTCGCGTCGACGGCCTCGCGGAGCTGGGCGACCTCGTAGGCGTCCTTGAGCAGCCGCAGCTCGGACAGGGCCTCGGCGAGGCGCGCGTCGGCCTCGCCCGACTCCTGCTCGCCGCGCAGCTCGGCGACGACCTCCTCGACGACCTCGTCGGCCCCGGGCACGACGTGCACCTGCACGCCGCCGTCGCCGACGTCCTTGGCGAGCGCGTCACGCAGGTCGTCCAGGTGCGCCGTCTCGATGCCGGTGACCGTCGCGACGTCGTCCAGCGTCGGCCGGGCGCCGACCCAGAACTCGCCGTAGCGGGAGTCGGAGAAGAACTCGGGGGTGTCGCGCCCCGCCAGCGGGTTCATGTACAGCACGGCGTGGTGCGCGCTGCCGTCGTCGCCGCTGCCGTCCTCGACCGGGTGCAGCACGAGCACCGCGTCGGGCTCCTGCTCCGTGCCGAGGCCCGTGAGGTGCGCGAACGCGGCGTGCGGACGGAACCGGAAGTCCGTGTCGTTGGAGCGGACCTTGAACCGGCCGGCCGGCACGACGAGCCGCGAGCCGGGGAACCGGGCGGACAGCGCGCTGCGCCGCGCGGCCGTGTGGTCGGCGACCTCGGCCCGTGCCGCCGTCGACGCGGGGCGCTCGCCCCAGCCCGACGTCACGAACTCGACGAACCGGCGCGACTGCGGCCGGTGCGACCGGTTGCTGCCACGCTCCTGGAGCGCCTGCTCGTCGTCGGCGGGCGTGACGGTCTCGGACGTGAGGTTCTCGGGGCGTTCGTCGGTGCTCACCCGCCCAGTCTCGCACCGACGGGCGACACGGCCGCCCCGGGCGGTGCGGTGCGGGTGCGCAGCACGCCGTGGCGGACCGGCGGCGCGGGACGGGCTAGCGTGGGACGTGTGCGCATCGACCTCCACACGCACTCGCGCGCGTCGGACGGGACGCAGACCCCCACGGACCTCGTCACCTCCGCACGCGCCGCGGGTCTCGACGTCGTCGCGCTGACCGACCACGACACCACCGCCGGCTGGGCCGAGGCCGCCGACGCCGCCCGGGTGACCGGTGTCTCGCTCGTGCGCGGCACCGAGGTCTCGGCGCGTTCACGCGGCGTCAGCGTGCACCTGCTGTGCTACCTGCAGGACCCCGCGCACCCCGCGCTGGCCGACGAGCTCGCGCGGGCGCGCGAGTCGCGCGTGCACCGCGCCGAGCGGATCGTCGAGCGGCTCGCCCGCGACGTCCCGATCACGTGGCAGGACGTGCTCGACCAGGCGCGCGACGCCGTCGTCGTCGGACGCCCCCACATCGCCGACGCGCTCGTCGCCCGGGGTGTCGTCCCCGACCGGGACGCCGCGTTCACGCACCTGCTCGCGTCCGACGGGCCGTACCACGTCGACCACTACGCACCCGACGCGCCGGCCGCGGTCGCCGCGATCCGCGCGTCCGGCGGCGTCCCGGTGTTCGCGCACCCGGCGGCCGACGCGCGCGGGCGGATCGTCGCCGACGACGTGTTCGACGAGCTCGCCGACGCGGGCCTGGCGGGCCTCGAGGTGTTCCACCGCGACCACTCGCCCGCGCAGCGCGAGCGGCTGCTCGCGATCGCGGCCCGACTCGACCTGCTGGTCACGGGGTCGAGCGACTACCACGGCGACGGCAAGGCCAACCGGCTGGGGGAGAACCTCACCAGCCCGCACGTGCTGGACGAGATCGTCCGGCAGGGGACGACGGAGGTGGTGACGGCGTGAGCGCCGTGCTCGACGTGCAGCTGTTCATCTCGGTGTTCGTGACGCTGTTCGTCATCATGGACCCGCCGGGGACGGTGCCGATCTTCCTCGCGCTGACGAGCTCGATGACCCGCCAGCAGCGGGTCCGGGCCGCACGTCAGGCGATCCTCGTCGCGTTCGGAGTGATCGTCGGCTTCGCGCTGTTCGGCCAGTCGCTGCTCAACTACCTGCACGTGTCCGTCGAGGCGCTGCAGGCCGCCGGTGGTCTGCTCCTCCTGCTCGTCGCGATGGAGCTGCTCACCGGCAAGATGGACAGCAACGAAGGGCTCGAGGGCACGCAGGGCAACGTCGCGCTCGTGCCGCTGGGGACGCCGCTGCTCGCCGGGCCCGGCGCGATCGTCGCGACCATGCTGTTCGTGCAGCAGGCATCCGAGCCGACCGACTGGGTGGCGCTCGGTCTCGGCGTCGTGCTCGTGCACGTCTGCCTGTGGCTGTCCATGCGGTTCGCCAACGCCATCCACCGGGTCCTCAAGGACTCCGGGACCATGCTCGTCAGCCGCATCGCCGGTCTGCTGCTCGCCGCGATCGCCGTGCAGCTCCTGGCCGAGGCGGTCCTGGAGTTCGCGCGCGGGATCTAGCGCCCGCCCGCGGGACGGCCGCCCGACGACGGCCCCGCACGACGGTGGGGAGGGTCGCGGACCTACGAGGTCCGCGAC
>JAFAEH010000174.1 GCA_023424135.1 Actinomycetes bacterium
AGCCCGACGTGTCGCGCCGCCGCGGGCACCTGCGCGTCGTGCCCGGTGGGGGGGACGCGTGAGCGCGCGCGACCGCCGCCCGCCGGCGGACGAGCCGCTCGGGTCGGTGACGCGACCCGTCGTGGACGACAGCACGGTCGTGCCCGCGTGCCACGCGTGCTCCGCGACGGACCTGACGCGCGTGCGCCTCGCGATGCCCGACGGGCGCCCCGCGGTGTTCGCCTCGTGCCCGGACTGCGAGGCCACGGCGTGGTACGTGGTCGGTGGGGACGGCACGGCGCTGGGCCCGGACGGCACACCGCGCGGCTGACGGTCTCGACGCGCGTGCGGCATCGGCGGGCGCGGCGTCCGTCGTCGTGACGTCCGTCGCGGTGGGGCCGAGGGGCCGTGGGACCTGGGAGACTGGCCGCATGACGACTCCCGACCGTCCCGCCACCGACCTCGAGCCCTGGGCCCGTGCGCTGCTGCGCTGCCCCGCGACCGGCGCGGAGCTGGTCGACGCCGTGGCGCAGGACGGGTCCCCGGTGCTGCGCTCGACCGACCCGGACCGTCCCCTGGAGTACCCCGTCGTCGACGGCGTCCCGGTCCTCCTGGTCGACGAGGCGCGGCCCGTCGGCTGACGCACGCCCGCACGCGACGGGCCGGCGACCCCGGGGCGGGGTCGCCGGCCCGTGCCGTGCGGGAGGTCGCCGTCAGACGCCGGCCTTCTCCTTGAGGTCGTCGACGAACGTGGGGTTCTCCTCGAGCCACGCGCGGACCGCCGAGGCCTCGTCCGCGTGCTCGTCGGAGTTGAACATCATGTTCTCGAGCGAGAACAGCTGCTCGTCGGTCAGCGTGAACGCGCCGACCAGCTTCGTGAGCGTCGGGTAGCGCTCCTCGAAGTCGCCCGTGCCGAAGGTGTGGATCTCCTCGGCGTCGCCGAGCGTGCCCTGCGGGTCCTCGAGGTCCCGGATCGGGTACGCGTCGTACGCCCAGTGCGGGCGCCACAGGGTCACGGCCACGTGATCACCGGCGTCGGTCGCGGCCTTGAGCTCGGTGAGCATCGCGGGCGTCGAGGACGTGACGTAGTCCAGGCCCTCGAGGCCGTACGTCGGGATCACCGCGTCCTGGGTGACCTCGGTGAGGCCGGCGCCGGCCTCGATGCCCACGAGGCGGTTGCCGTAGTCGCCGGCCATCGCGGCGAGGTCCTCGAGCGACTGCGCCGGGGAGTCCTCGTCGACCGCGATCGTCAGCTTCGCGTCGTCGTACCAGGTCCCGAGGTCGGTGAGGTTGTCGCCGTACCTCTCGAGGTAGGACTTGTGCGTCAGCGGCAGCCACGCGTCGAACAGCAGGTCGAAGTCGCCGCCGTCCAGCCCGGTGAAGACGACGCCGATCTCGGCGGTCTGCGTCGAGACGTCGTAGCCCTCGTCCTCGAGGATCGCCTGCCACAGGTGGGACACGGCGATGCCCTCGTCCCAGCCCGAGGGGATGCCGATCGAGACCGTGGTCTCGTCGGCACCGTCGCCCGAGCCGGCGGTGGTGCCGTCGGTGTCGGTGCCCGACGCGCAGGCGGCGAGGGTCAGGCCGAGGACCGCGGTGGCGGCCACGGCGGCGGAACGGCGGCGGGTGGTGCGCGTGATGGCGGGAGTCATGCTTCCTTTCCGTGGCGCCGACGGGTGCCGGCGCCGTGGGGTGGGGGACGGGTGCGGGCCGCGGGGCGGCGTCGCGGTCTCAGGCCTTCGCGGCGGCGAGGGCCCGGGAGACGGGGGCGCGTCGACCGAGGGCGGCGGTGACGCGGTCGAGGAACATCGCGAGGATGACGACGGACACGCCGGCCTCGAAGCCGAGCGAGACGTCGATGCGCGAGAGGGCGGCGACGACGTCGGCACCCAGCCCGTCGGCACCGACCATGCCGGCGATCACGACCATGGACAGCGACAGCATGATCACCTGGTTGACGCCGGCCATGATCGTGGGCAGCGCGAGGGGCAGCTGGATCTGGCGCAGGATGCGTCCCGGTGTGGAGCCGAACGCGTGACCGGCCTCGACGACCTCGGGGTCGACCTGCCGGATGCCCAGCTCGGTCATGCGCACCCCGGGTGCGAGGGCGAAGATGACGGTCGCCACGATGCCGGGCACGGGTCCGGTGAGGAAGATGACGACGGTCGGGATGAGGTACACGAACGCCGGCATCGTCTGCATGAAGTCGAGCACGGGCCGTACGGCGGCCGAGACCCGGTCGGAGCGGGCCGCCCAGATGCCGACGGGGATCGCGATCGCGAGCGCGATCAGGGATGCCAGCAGCACGAGCGCGAGCGTGTCCATCGCGTTGTCCCACTGGTCGACCGACGCGACGACGACGAAGCCCACGAGCGACCCGGCGGCGAGGCGCCAGCCCTTCGCGAGGAACGCGAGGGCGGCGAGCGCGAGCGCGACGACCCAGAACGGCGGGCCGGCGAGCACGACGTCGAGCGCGTCGTAGATGCCGACGAGCACGTCCTTGACCAGGCGGAAGAACGGCCGGAACGTGGTGGTGACCCAGTCGACGCCGGACTCGACCCACGGGCCCAGGGGGATGCGGGGCACGAACGACTCGCTCATCGGGCACCTCCCTGCGTGCTGGTGGCGGCATCGACCGCGAGGTCCTCGACGGTCGCGTCGGCCGGGGCGTCCACGAGGGTCCCCGGGGCCGGCACGGGTTCCGGTGCGGGCTGCTCGGGCGGGACCATCGCCTCGAGGAGCGTGACGCGCGGCACGACGCCGACGAGCCGGCCGTCCGCGTCGGTCACCGGGACCGGCAGCGCCGACTCGGCCGCGGGCGCGAAGATCTCCGCGAGCGGGGTGTCGGGACCGACAGCGGTGATCCCGTCGTGCACGAGTCCGTCGAGGGTCTCGCGGCCCTCGCGCAGCGCCGCGACCGTCTCGTCGTCGCGCACGACGCCGGTCAGGCGCCGCTGGCGGTCGACGACGTACGCGGCCGACACCTGCGCCTCGCGCATCGTGCGGCCGGCCTGGCGCGGGCCGCCGGACGCGGGCACGACCGCGGCGGGCGCGACCATGACGGACGACGCGGTCAGCACACGCGTGCGGTCGACGTCGGCGACGAACTGCGCGACGTAGTCGTTGGCGGGGTCGGACAGGATCTGCTCGGCCGTCCCCACCTGCACGATCCGGCCGTCGCGCATGACGGCGATCCGGTCGCCCAGGTGCATGGCCTCGTTGAGGTCGTGCGTGATGAACACGATCGTCTTGCCGAGGTTCTGCTGCAGGTCGAGCAGCTGGTCCTGCATCTCGCGGCGGATCAGCGGGTCGAGCGCGCTGAACGCCTCGTCCATGAGCAGCACGTCGGTGTCGGCGGCGAGCGCACGGGCCAGCCCGACACGCTGGCGCATCCCGCCGGACAGCTGCGAGGGCAGCGAGTCGCCCCAGCCG
This sequence comes from Actinomycetes bacterium, assembly GCA_023424135.1. Lineage (GTDB taxonomy): Bacteria > Actinomycetota > Actinomycetes > Actinomycetales > Cellulomonadaceae > Cellulomonas. The sequence continues at coordinate 3,412 of JAFAEH010000174.1, forward strand.
GACAGCCCGACCATCTCCAGGGCCTCGCCCGCCCGTCGCCGTCGCTCGGTGCGGTCGACGCCCTGGATCTCGAGCGGGTACGCGGCGTTGTCGAGCACCGTGCGGTGCGGCAGCAGGGCGAAGTGCTGGAAGACCATGCTGATGCGGCGCCGGCGCAGCTCGCGCAGGCGCTTGTCGTCGACGGTCGCGAGGTCGTCGTCCCCGAGCAGGACCTGCCCGGCGGTCGGCCGCCACAGGCCGTTGAGCATCCGGATGAGCGTCGACTTGCCGGACCCCGACAGGCCCATGACGACGAAGGTCTCACCCGCCTCGATCTCGAGGTTCGCGTCGATCACGGCGGCGGTGCCCCAGGGGCGCACCTCGTCGCGGGAGGCGCCTTCGCGCAGCCGGCGCACGGCCTCGGCCGGTCGTCGTCCGAACACCTTGTACACGCCTCGGGCGCGCAGTGCGGTCACATCCACCTCGTGCGTTCACGAGCCGTCCGGGCGCACGAGGGCGTGCGGCATCCGCGGGACGCGCGCCGCGCGTCCCGCGAGCCGGAGAGCTCTTCACGTCGGACCCCGCCCCGCGCGGGGCGCAGGCAGCCGGTCCGGCACACGTGCCGGGGGCGAGCGCACCGGGTGGCGCACTCGGGGTCCGTCCCGACCGGTGGGCCGGAACCCGACCACCCTGCCGTGCCCGGCAAGGGGGTCGCAACCGGCGAACTGGGCGAATGTCCGGCTTGCGAGGGTCGAGGAAGCCTCAAGCACAGGTCAAGAACGCGTGCTGACCTGCACGTTCACGACAAGGCCGGGGCGTGATCGAATCGTTACACGATGGTGCGTCCGCGTGCGCTCGTGCACCCGGCTCCCATGCCCCACGGGCGTCCGTGCAGGTGGCGGACGTCACACGTCAGGATCAGGCACACCGTGCGGCAGCCGGCGCAGCAGCACCGCCTCCGCGTGCTCGCGGCGCACCCGCCCGAGCTCGACGACCGTCTCGCGACGGCCACGCTCGGCCAGCACGGCCGACAGGAACGCCTCCGGGTGCGTCCCCGGCGGGGGCGGGGGGCTCACGTACGGTGCGAGGTCCGTGGCGAGACGCACGCCCAGCGCGGTGCGTGACACCGGGTGCAACGACGGCGCACGGGCGACGAACTGCCGCACCGCGAGCGCGAGACCGTCCGGCAGGCGCGCGACGTCCGCGTGCGCGGCCCAGCCCGCCAGGTGCGGTGGCATCACCGCGGGCGCGCGGACAGCGCTCTTCGTGCGCACGCGCGAGCCGTACGTGCCGGCCAGCACGTCGCCCAGCCGCTTGCCGCGGGGGTGCAGCACCGATGTGATCAGCGCGACCGAGCCGAGCGTCATCCACAGCTCGCCCACGCCCGTCAGCGCGCGGATGAACGCGTGCCGGAACGTGATGGGCCCGCCGTCGTCACGCACGATGCGTACGCCGGCGACGAGCTTGCCGACCGACCGTCCGCGCGTGAGGGTCTCGACCGTCGTCGGGAGCACGACCATCACGGTCGCGGCCACGACGACCGTCAGGATGCGCCCCGTCTGCGCGTCGACCTGCACCTGCAGCAGGCCACCGAGCACCCACGTGACGGTGATCACGAGCAGCAGCAGCACGATCAGGTCGAGGATCGCGGCGAGCAGCCGTGACGCCGCCGAGGCGGGCCGCGAGTCCAGCAGGACCCCTTCGCCGATGACGACACCGTCCTGCAGCGACGTCGTGCGTGCCGGCTCGTTCACCCCCGCAGACTATCCGCCGTGCCCGCGCCCGCTGCCCAGGGTGGCAGGCTGGACCCGTGGACCTCGACGCGTACACCACGGCCCGCACGCCGACCTGGCAGCGGCTCGACGAGCTGGCGCGTCGTCGGACCCTGACCGGCGCCGAGGCCGACGAGCTCGTCGCGCTCTACCAGGCGACCGCGACCGACCTGTCGGCGGTGCGTTCGGCCGCACCCGACCCGGAGACGGTCGCCCGGCTCTCGCAGGTCCTCGCGCGCGGCCGGTCCCGGCTCGCGGGTGCGCACGCCGCGTCCCTCGCCGACGTCGGGGCGTTCGTCGGGACGCGGCTGCCGGCCGCGATGTACCGCATCCGGTGGTGGACCACGGCCGTGACGCTCGCGTTCGTCGCGCTCGCGGTCGCCACGGGCGTGCTCGTCGCGACGTCGCCCGACGCGCTGGCGCTCATGGGCACGCCCGCGGAGCAGCAGGAGTACGTGGACCACGCGTTCGCGGAGTACTACGCGCCGGGTGCGGGTTTCGCCGCGATGGTCTGGACGAACAACGCGTGGATCGCCGCGGTGTGCGTCGGCACGGGCATCACGGGCGTCCTGCCCGCCTACATGCTGTTCACGAACGCCGTGAACGTCGGCGCGGCCGGCGGCCTCATGGCCGCGCACGGTCGCCTGGACGTGTTCCTGCAGCTCATCGCGCCGCACGGGCTCCTCGAGCTCACGGCCATCTTCGTCGCCGGTGCCGCAGGGCTGCGGCTGTTCTGGACGTGGGTCGACCCGGGTCCTCGCCCGCGAGGCCGGGCGCTCGCGCAGGAGGGCCGCGCGCTGTTCACGGTCGCCATCGGGCTCGTCGGCGTCCTGGCGGTCTCCGGGCTGGTCGAGGGCTTCGTCACCGGCTCGGGCCTGCCGTGGCCCGTCAAGGTGGCCGTCGGGGTCGTCGTGCTCGCGGGGTTCTGGACGTACGTGCTCGTGCTCGGCGGCCGTGCGGCGCGGTCGGGGGAGACGGGGGACCTCGAGGAGCACCGCGCGGGTTACGGCGTGGCGACCGCCGGCTGAGGCGTCGGCGTCACCCGTCCCAGCGCACGTCGTGCGTGTCGGCGTCGTCGGCGAGGAACGCGACGCACCGCCGGGCCTCGGCCAGGACCTCGCGCCGCTGCGTCGCGGACACCGTGCGGTCGAGCAGCGGCGCGTCGAGGTCCGCCGTCGTGAACCCCTCGACCCGGCTCCACAGGCCGAGGAACGGCGACCACGGGTTCTGCGCCTGCAGCCCGACGAGGTGCTCGACCACGGCGGGCACGGGCGTGCGCGTGCGCGCGAGCAGGTGCTGGCGCGCCAGCAGCGCACGGTTGAGCGCACGGTCGTCGAGCACGGTCCGAACCTAGCGCCGGGCACCGACATCGAGGTCGGTGGCCCGCCCGGGCGGGCGCGTCCTCCGCACGCCTACAGGCGGCCGGCCGCCTTGAGCGCGAGGTACGTGTCGGCGAGCCGCGGCGGCAGGTCGTCGGGCGCGCCCTCGACCACCTCGACGCCGCGTTGCCGCAACCGCGCGCCGAGCGCGGCCCGCTCGAGCGTCGCACGTTCGGCCGCGGCGGCGTCGAACACCTCCTCGACCGTCCCGCGCCGCTCGCGCAGCGCCGCGAGCTCGGGGTCCGCGACCGAGGCGAGGACCACCTGGTGACGACGCGTCAGACCCGAGACGACGTCGAGCAGACCCTGCTCGACGGCCGCCGGGTCGAGCGACGTCAGCAGCACGACGAGCGCGCGGCGGCTCACCCGCGCCCGCACCTGGGCCACGAGGCCCGGCCAGTCGGTCTCGACGAGCGCGGGCTCGACGACGGCCAGCGCGTCCGCGAGCGCCGGGAGCACGCGCGAGGAGTGGGTGTCCACCGCCCGGGCCCGTACCCGCCGGTCGTACGCGAGCAGCTCGACCCGGTCTCCCGCGTGCGAGGCGAGCACGCCGAGCAGCAGCGCGGCCTCGACCGACGCCTCGAGCCGCGTGCCGTCCTGCACGCGGGCCGCGCTCGTCCGCGAGGTGTCGACGACGAGGACGACGTGCCGGTCGCGCTCGGGGCGCCAGGTGCGGACCACGACCTCCTGGCGGCGTGCGGTCGCACGCCAGTCGATCGAGCGCACGTCGTCCCCGTCGACGTACTCGCGCAGCGAGTCGAACTCGGTGCCCGCGCCGCGCACCTGCACGGCGGCGCGACCGTCGAGCTCGCGCAGCCGGGCCAGGCGCGAGGGCAGGTGCCGGCGCGACGCGAACTCCGGGAGCACGCGCAGCCGTGCGGGGACGTCGACCGACGCCTGCCGGGCGGCGACCCCCAGCGGGCCGAGCGTGCGGATCGTCACGCGGTCGC
>JAFAEH010000235.1 GCA_023424135.1 Actinomycetes bacterium
CCGCGGGATCCTGCGGCGCAGGTCCGTCGAGGACGCGCTCGCGGCCGTCGACGACCCGTCGCGGCAGCTGCGGCGCACGCTCACCGCGTGGGACCTCGCGGTCCTGGGCGTCGCGGTCGCGGTCGGCGCGGGCATCTTCTCGGTCGGGGCCACCGCCGCCGCCCGGCACGCCGGCCCGTCGGTGATCCTGTCGTTCGTCATCGCGTCCGTCGTGTGCGGGCTGGCGATCATGTGCTACGCCGAGTTCGCGTCCACCATGCCCGTGGCGGGGTCGGCGTACACGTACTCGTACACGACCATGGGCGAGTTCGTGGCGTGGATCATCGGCTGGGACCTGATCCTCGAGATGCTCCTGGCCTCGGCCGTCATCGCGAAGTTCTGGGGCGTGTACCTGTCGGACGCGTTCGGGCTGTTCGGCGTCGACGTGCCGACGGTGGTCAGCCTCGGCGGCGTCGAGGTCGCGTGGGGCCCCATGCTGATCGTCGCCGTGTTCACGGCCCTGCTCGCGGTCGGCACGCGCCTGTCGACGCGCGTGAACAGCGTGTTCACGATCATCAAGGTCGGCATCACGCTCTTCGTCATCGTCGCCGGGTTCTTCTACGTGCGGGCCGAGAACTGGACGCCGTTCGTGCCGCCGAGCCAGCCCGCGGCCGAGGGGGCGAGCGCGCTGCACCAGCCCCTGACGGGCTTCCTGCTCGGGTTCGAGCCGAGCACGTACGGCGTGATGGGCATCCTGTCCGGTGCGGCGCTGGTGTTCTTCGCGTTCATCGGCTTCGACGTCGTCGCCACGACGGCCGAGGAGACCAAGGACCCGCAGCGCGCGGTGCCGCGGGGCATCCTCGGCGGCCTCGCGCTCGTGACGGTGCTGTACGTGCTGGTGACGGTGGTCGTCACGGGCATGGTCAGCTACACCGAGCTCGCGGCGAGCGACTCGCCGTCGCTGACGACGGCGTTCGTCCTGGTCGGTGCGGACTGGGCGGGACGCGTGATCTCGGTGGGCATCCTCGTGGGCCTGACGAGCGTGCTGATGGTGCTGCTGCTGGGCCTGACGCGCGTGGTCTTCGCGATGAGCCGGGACGGCCTGCTGCCGCGGGCGGTGTCGCGCACGTCGCCGCGCTTCGGCACGCCGCTGCGCCTGCAGATCGGTGCCGGTGTCGTCGTCGCGCTCATCGCGGGACTGGCGAAGGTCGAGCTGCTCGAGGAGATGATCAACATCGGGACGCTGTCGGCGTTCGTGCTCGTCAGCTTCGGCGTCCCGCTGCTGCGTCGCTCCCGTCCGGACCTGGTGCGGGGGTTCCGGGTGCCGCTGTCCCCGTGGCTGCCGATCCTGTCGGGGGTCGCGTGCCTGTGGCTCATGCTCAACCTGACGACGCTGACGTGGCTGCGGTTCGGTGCGTGGGTCCTCGTGGGCGTCGTGATCTACGCGTCGTTCTCCTACCGGAGCTCGATGCTCGGGCGGGGTGCGCCCGTCGGTGTGCGCGACGTCGAGCCCGACGTCGGGGCGCACTGAGCGCGTCGAGCCACCCACAGCCCTCGGGTTGGGCGGGTCGGTCCACAGCGGGCCCAGGGGCCCGCCCGGCGGGGGTGGTCGCTGCGGCATACTGACCGCACACCATCGAAGGGACCCACACCCGTGACCGTCTTCCTCGTCATCGGGGGCCTCGGCCTCGTCGTGCTGCTCGCGTCGCTCGTGTTCGGCGACATCTTCGAGTCGTTCGACATCGGCGAGGGCGGGCTGTCCGGCATCGCGACGGGCGTCGGAGCCGTCGTGTTCGGGGCGAGCGGCGTGATCGCGCTGTCCTCCGGGCTGGCCACGGTATGGGCGTACGTCATCGGCATCGGGTTCGCGGCCCTCGCCGGGGCCGTGTCGCAGCTCATGATCAAACGGCTGTCGGACACCGAGGACGCACCACCCCCACCCCTCGACGGCGCCTTCGGCATGACGACCGCGACCACGGGCCCGTCCGGCGGCGAGGTCCGCCTCGAGGGCGTGCGCGACCTCGAGGCGCGTCTCGCGTGGGCGGACGAGGAGCTCCCGGCGGGCACCCGCGTCGTCGTCGTCGGCGTCTCCGGGTCCCGCGTGCACGTCACCCGGGCGTGAGGACGACGCCCCACCGCTGAGCCGCGCCGCGCGGCGGCACCACCGCGGCACCCGCACCACAGCGACCGCGCAGGACCCAGAGGAAGGAGCCCGGCCCGGCCGGGACCACCATGTTCGACTTCGTGCAGGACGGGGCCACGATCCTGGCCGTCGGCGCGCTGATCATCGCGTTCATCGCGGTGATCGCGCTCATCACCAAGCGCATCCGGCGGGTCCCGCCCAACGAGGCGCTCATCATCGTCGGGCGCGGCGCAGGGAAGGACGCGTCGGCCGACTCCGGCCAGCGCGTCGTCGTCGGCGGACGCGTGTTCGTCTGGCCCGTGCTGCAGCAGGGCTTCCCGATCTCGCTCGAGCAGCGCCAGATCGGCATCACCGTCGAGGGCGTCGACAAGAACCGCATCAAGCTCGCCATCAAGGCGTCCATCAACTTCAAGGTCCGTGGTGACGAGGAGGGCGTGCGGCGTGCCGCGCAGCGCTTCCTCTCGCAGCAGGCGACGCTGACCGACGTCATCAAGGAGTCCCTCGAGGGGTCGCTGCGCTCGATCATCGGCGACATGACGATCGAGCAGATCATCAGCGACCGCAAGTCGCTGCAGGACGCCGTCGTCAACTCGACCAAGACCGACCTCGCCGAGCAGGGTCTGCAGGTCGACCTGCTCAACATCTCCGACATCTCCACGCCGGGCTCGGACTACCTGGGCAACCTCGGCCGTGCCGAGGCCGCGCGCGCCCGTCAGGTCGCCGAGGTCAAGGAGGCCGAGGCGCAGCAGGTCTCCGAGTTCGCGAAGATCCAGGCGATGGAGGCCATCGCCGAGCGTCAGCGTGACCTCGCGCTCAAGCAGGCCGGCATCAAGGCCGAGACGGACCGGGCCAACGCCGAGGCGAACGCCGCCGGCCAGCTCGCGCGCGCCGAGCAGGACAAGCTCGTCGCCACGCAGGAGCGCGACGCCCTCGCCGAGAAGGCGAAGGTCACCGAGGAGCAGCTCGACATCGACGTCCGCAAGCCCGCGGAGGCGTCCGCGTACGCCGCGGTCCAGCAGGCCAACGCCGAGCGTGACGCCGCCAACGCGGCTGCCGAGGCCGACGCGTACCGCCGCATGAAGGTCGCCGAGGCCAACAAGATCGCGACCGTGCAGGACGCCGAGGCCGCCGCCGAGGCGACCATCCGGGCCGGTAACGCCGAGCGGGACCGCCAGCTCGCCGAGGCCAAGGCGCTCGAGGCACTGGGTCTGGCCCGTGCGTCGGCCGCCAAGGCCGAGGGTCTGGCCGCCGCCGAGGCCACGCGCGCACAGGCCGAGGCGCTGCGGGAGCAGGGCGAGGCCGTGCTCGCGCAGCAGGTGATCGCGCTGCTGCCGGAGATCGTCCGGGCCGCCGCGGAGCCGATCAGCGGGATCGACCAGCTCACGGTCGTCTCGACCGACGGCGCGTCGCACGTCACGAAGACCGTCGGCCAGGTGCTCGGCGAGGGGCAGGAGGTCATCAAGTCCCTCACCGGCCTCGACCTCAACACGCTCGTCGCGAGCATCGCGAACCGCGCCGTCCCTGGTGCGGGCTCGTCGTCGGGCGCGAACCACACCGCCTGATCCGGCCCCACCCGCCGCATCGGACGGCAGTGTCGAACGGCCCCGGCCCGGAGCGATCCGGACCGGGGCCGTGCCGTACCCGTTACGCACGGGGGCGCCCTGCGGGCGTGAGAGTGCGATCGGATCGCCCTCTCGTGCGTGTGGGGTGGGTGTTGGCTCGAGTGGTGCCGGTCTCCACCCCTGCCTGGGCGTGAGAGTGCGATCGGATCGCTCTCTCGCGTGTGTGGGAGCGGGGAGTGGGGTCAGGCGGTGGGGGTGAGGACGAGGACGGGGATGACGCGGTCGGTGCGGGTCGTGTAGACGTCGTAGTCCGGCCACACCTCGGTCGCGCGGGCCCACCACGCGTCGCGCTCGTCACCGGTGACCTCGCGCGCGACGTAGTCCTTGCGCACCGGGCCGTCCTGCAGCTCGACCTGCGGGTGGGCGAGGATGTTGCGGTACCACGCGGGGTGCTGCGGCGCGCCGCCGAGCGACGCGACGACCGCGTACTCGCCGTCGTGCTCGACCCGCATGAGCGCGGTCTTGCGGATCTTCCCGGACGTGGCTCCGAGGGTCCACAGGACGATCACGGGCCGGCCGTTCAACATGGTGCCCTTCGTGCCCCCGGAGCTCTCGATCAGCTCGACCTGGGCGCGGGCGTGGTCCGACGTGCTGGGTGCGTACTCACCGACGAGAGGCATGCCGTCGTCAACACGCCCACCCTGCGTCACCATTCCCGCGCGGCGCGGTCCGCGTGGACGTAGCGCGCGGGTCAGGCGCTCGCGAGGCTCCCCGCGGCGGACGACGAGGGGTGGGTGGTGCCGTCACGACGGCCCGCGGTGTCACGGCGTGAGCGCGGGAGGTCCTGCGGGTTCCGGCTGCGGCACGCCGCCGGACCGACGTGCCCGCCGGCGCGCGAGCCGCGTCGTGACGACCCCGCGGCGCGGGCCGAGCAGGTGGACGAGCGCGAACACGACCCCCTGGGTGAGCACGATCGCGGCACCCGACGCGGTGTCGGCGTAGTAGCTCGCGTACAGGCCGACCACGCCGCAGGCCGCGGCGAGCGCGGGCGCGATGACGAGCATGCGGGAGAACCGGTCGGTCAGCAGGTACGCGGTGGCGCCGGGGATGACGAGCATCGCGACGACGAGCACGACCCCGACCGCCTGCAGCGCGACGACCGCGGTGAGCGCGAGCAGACCGAGCAGCAGCGCACCGAGCCGGCGCGGGCTCAGGCCGATGGCGTGCGCGTGCGTCGGGTCGAAGGCCCACAGCGTGAGGTCGCGCCGCTTGAGCAGGAGCACCGCCAGGACCAGGGCCCCGAGCACGGCGATCTGCAGGAGGTCGCCGCGCGAGACCCCGAGCAGGTTGCCGAACACGATGTGGTTGAGGTCGGTGTGGCTGGGCGTCACGGAGACGAGCACGAGCCCGAGCGCGAACAGCGTCGTGAACACGATGCCGATCGCGGCGTCCTCCTTGACCCGGCTGGTGTCGCGCACGAACCCGATGAGCACGACCGCGAGCAGACCGAACACGACGGCGCCCGCGGCGAAGGGCGCACCCACGACGTAGGCGAGCACGACGCCGGGCAGCACGGCGTGGGACACGGCGTCGCCCATCAGCGACCAGCCGACGAGCACGAGCCAGCAGGACAGGACGGCGCACACGACGGACGCGACGAGCGTGGTCACGAGGGCCCGGACCATGAAGTCGTACGCGAAGGGGTCGAGCAGCAGGTCGACGACGCTCACCGGACCGCCGCCAGCGGGTCGAGGCCGAACGCGAGCGCGAGGTGCTCGGGGCGCAGCACGTCCTGCGGGGTGCCGTGGACCAGGACGTGCCGGTGCAGCAGGGCGGCCTCGTCGGCCAGGTCGGGCAGCGCGTGCAGGTCGTGCGTCGAGACCAGCACGGCCGTGCCCGCGGCCGCGAGCTCGCGCAGCAGACGCGTGATCGTCGCCTCGGACGTCTTGTCGACGCCGGCGAACGGCTCGTCGAGCAGCAGCACGGTCGCGCCCTGCGCGATGCCCCGTGCGACGAACGCACGCTTGCGCTGCCCGCCGGAGAGCCGGCCGATCTGCCGGTCGGCGAGGTCGGACAGGCCGACGCGGTCGAGCGCGTCGTCGACGGCCGCGTGGTCGGCGCGCCGTGGTCGGCGCGTGGGTCCCAGGTGCCCGTACCGGCCGGTCAGCACGACGTCGCGGACCGACAGCGGGAAGGTCCAGTCGACGTCCTCGCTCTGCGGGACGTAGCCGACCGCGCCGCGCCGTCGCGCACCCGCGGGGTCCGTGCCGTCGACGACGACCGTGCCCGCGTCGGGCCGCACGACCCCCGTGACGGCCTTGAAGAGCGTCGACTTGCCGGAGCCGTTGACGCCGACGAGCCCGCACACGCGCCCGTGCGCGAGCGTCAGGGTCACCCCGTCGAGCGCGGTCACGTCCCCGTAGCGCACGTGCAGGTCGCGGACCTCGAGCGCGGCGGTCACGACGTGCGGCCCGTCAGCCCGTCGACGATCACGCGGACGTCGTGCCGCAGCAGGTCGAGGTAGGTGGGCACCGGTCCGTCGGGCTCGGACAGCGAGTCGACGTAGAGCGTGCCGCCGAACGTGGCGTCGGTCGCCTCGACGACGCGCTGCATGGGCGCGTCGGAGACGGTCGACTCGCAGAACACGGCCGGGACGTCGTACTCGCGGACGAACTCGACGACGGCGGCGACCTGCCGGGGTGTGGCCTGCTGCTCGGCGTTGACGGGCCAGATGTACCGCTCGACCAGCCCGGCGTCCTGGGCGAGGTAGCTGAAGGCACCCTCGCAGGTGACCAGCGCGCGCTGGTGCTCGGGCAGGGTCGTGAGCGCCGCGACCAGCTCGTCGTGGACCTGCTGGAGCTGGGCGGCGTACGCGGCGGCGTTGGCGCGGTAGTCGTCGGCGTGCGCGGGGTCGAGGTCGGCGAACGCGTCGGCCATGGTCGAGACGTACGCCTGGGTGCGCAGGGGGCTCATCCACGCGTGCGGGTTGGGGCGGCCGGCGTACGCGTCGTCCGTGATGTCGATGGGCTCGACCCCGTCGGAGACGACGACGTGCGGCACGTCGAGGTCGTCGACGAACTGCGCGAACCAGGTCTCGAGGCCCATGCCGTTGTCGAGGACCAGGTCGGCGCGCGAGGCGCGTGCGACGTCGCCGGGCGTCGGGTCGTAGCCGTGCACCTCGGCGCCGACCTGCGTGATCGACTCGACCTGCAGGTGCTCGCCCGCGACGTTGCGTGCGATGTCGGCGAGCACGGTGAACGTCGTCAGGACGACGGGGCGCTCGTCGTCGGCGGCCGTGGCGGTGCCCGGTGCGCAGGCGGCGACCATCAGCAGCGCGGCTGCGGCGGCTGCCGCGAGCGCTCGTCGTCGGCGGCCGGGAGGCGGGCCCTCCCTGTGGATCTGCATGCCCGAGACCCTAGTTTCGGTATGCCGAACTTTCAAGATCGAACATGCGCGTCGGTCGCAGGTGCCCGACGGTCGACGCGTCGGCACGGGCCTAGGGTGGCCGGGTGAGCACGGGCGAGTACGCGATGACGGGGTTCCGGGTGCGCGAGCACCGGGTCGAGGTGCCGGTCGACCGGGCCGACCCGCACCGGTTCGGCTCGATCGAGGTGTTCGCGCGCGAGGTCGTCGACCCCGCCAAGGACGGCGACGACCTGCCGCTGCTGCTGTTCCTGCAGGGCGGACCGGGCGGCATGGGCCCGCGGCCGATGCCCGGCGGCGGGTGGTGGGCGACGGCGCTGCGCACGCACCGCGTCGTGCTGCTTGACCAGCGCGGGACGGGCCGCTCGTCGCGCGTCGACGGCGCCGACGTCGCGGCGTTCGACGACGCGCGCACGGCCGCCGACTACCTCGCGTGCTTCCGCGCCGACGCGATCGTCGAGGACGCCGAGCACCTGCGTCGCACGGTCTACGGCGGCCGTCGCTGGACGACGCTCGGGCAGTCGTACGGCGGGTTCTGCACCCTCACGTACCTCTCCCGCCACCCCGGTGCGCTCGACGCGTGCTGGGTGACGGGCGGTCTGCCGCCCGTCGGGGCGGACGCGCAGGACGTCTACGCCGCGACGTACCCGCGCCAGCTCGCGCGCAACTCGGCGCTGCACCGTGCGTTCCCGGGCGACGTCGAGGTGCTGGGCCGCCTCGCGGACCGGGTGGCCGCCGGGGGTGTCGTGCTCCCGACGGGCGAGGAGCTGACCGTCGAACGTCTGCAGACCCTGGGCATGCCGCTGGGCATGAGCACGGGCGTCGACGACCTGCACTGGCTGCTCGACACCGCGCTCGACCGCCGTGGCGAGCCTGCACCGGGGTTCCTCGCCCAGGTCGCGACGCGCACCGGCTTCGACGCCAACCCGCTGTACCTGGTGCTGCAGGAGGTCATCTACCACAGCGGTGAACGGGCACCCGGCTGGGCGGCGGCCGCCGAGCACGCGCGTCACGCGGCCTTCGCGACGGACGCCCGGCCCCTGCTGCTCACCGGCGAGGCCGCCTTCCCGTGGATGTTCGCGCAGGTCCCGGCGCTGCGCCCGTTCGCGGCGGCGGCCGAGGAGCTCGCGGCCCGCACGCAGTGGCCCGCGCTGTACGACGCCGACCGGCTCGCCGCGAACGAGGTCCCGGTCGCGGCGGTGCAGTACTACGACGACCCGTACGTCGACCTGGACCTCGCGCTCGCGACGGCCTCGGGCCTCGGCAACAGCCAGGTGTGGATCACCAACGAGTACCTGCACGACGGGCTGCGCGTCGCGGCCGACACGATCCTGCCGCGCCTGCACGACCTCACGACGGGCCGCTGGACGGTCACCTCCCGCTGACGGGGAGAGGTCGCTTCACGACCCGGTCCCGGCCGCCGCTGGGTCAGCCGCGCCCGCCGCCGCCCTGCTGGCCGCCGCGGCCGCCCTGACCGCCACCGCCGCCCTGGCCACCGCCCATGCCGCCCATGCCTGAGGACTCGGTGCCCGCGGTGCCCGTGACCTGCACGGTCGCCCCCGTCGCGTCACCGGACTCGTACAGGCCACCGGTCGACGACCCGGACGTGGTGCCACCCACGGCCAGGCGGTACGTCTCGCCGGAGACGACGTCGGCGGAGGAGAAGACCACGTTGCCGACCTGCTTGCTCGTCTCGAACGTCGCCAGCACGTTCCCGTCGGCGTCGAGGACGTGCAGGACGGTCCCGGCGGCGATGCCCTGCGCGGACGTCAGCGACACGAACGACTGCGCGCTGTCCGCCGACGGTGTCTGCGCCATGCCGGACGACCCGGCCGCGAGCAGCACCCCGCCGCTGATGGTGAACGTGCCGTTGACGTCGAGCGAGCCGTTGCCGCCGTTCGTCGGGCCGTTGACGACGACCACGCCGCCCGTGATCGACGCGGTGCCGTTGGAGTCGAGCCCGTCACCCTCGGCGTCCAGCACCACGGTGCCACCGCTGATGGTCACCGACACGCCCTCGACGGCGCTCATCGACTCGGTCGCCGTCGACGACGACCCGTTGATGCCGTCGTCGGACGACACGACCGAGACGTCACCGCCGCTGATCGTGACGACCTCGCCCTCGATGCCCTCGACGGATGCGGTCACGTCGAGCGACCCGCCGCTGATCGTCAGGCCGAGCTCGGCGTGCAGCGCGTCGTCCCCGGCGGCGACCTGCACGTCGCCGTCAGCGATCGTCAGGTTGCCGTCGGAGTGCAGCGCGTCGTCCGCGGCGTCGACGAGCAGCTGCCCGCCGCCGACGACGAGCGTGACGCCCGCCGCGACGCCCTTGGGGCTGACCTCGTCGGTGACCGACGCCGCCTCCTGCTCGCCGCCGCCCGCGACGACCGTCACGGCCCCGCCGCCGACCAGCACGTCGGTCGTCGCGGTGATGCCGTCGTCGCCCGCGGTGATGTCGATCGTGCCGTCGGCGACGTACACGTACCCGCGGGTCGTGTCGTCGTCGGCGTCGGACTTCAGGCCGTCGCCGCCGGCGTCGACGCCGATCTCGCCGTCGAGGACGACGAGCGCGTCCTTGCCGCGCAGGCCGTCGTCGACCGCGGTGACGGTGATCGTCCCGGACGCGATGACGAGGTCGTCCTTCGACGCGATGCCGTCGTTGCTGTTCCCGGTGACGGTCAGGGCGCCGGTCCCGGCGATCGTCAGGTCCGCGGTCGAGTACAGCGCGGCGTTGGGTGCGTCCTCGGCGTCCGCGTCGACGTACGTCGCGGCGTCCGTCAGCGCGTTGACCGACCCGTCGGCCAGGACGACGACGACCTCCTCGGCGTTGGTGACCTGCAGCGCCGACGTCGTCGAGGACGTGATGTCGGCGTCGTCGAGCACGACCGTCACCTGGTCGGTGTCGGCGGTGTCGACGACGACCTGCCCGTCGGTGAGCGTGCCGGTCAGCACGTACGTCCCCGCGGCGGTGATGGTCACGGTCCCGCCGTCGACCGAGACCCCGTCGCCGTCGGCGGACGCGCTGGTCCCGTCGAGCGTGACGGTCGTGGCCGACGACGCGTCGTACGACGTGTCGGACGTGACCCAGTCGTGGTTGGCGTCGAGCTCGGCCTGCACGGTGGTGTCGGCCGCGGCCGGGTCGACGTCGGCGATGGTGGACGTCTGCGACGTCGTGCCGGACGACGCGTCGGTGGTCGCCGCGGCGACCCCGCACCCGGTGAGCAGCACGGCCGTCAGCGCCGCGGGTGCGGCGAGGCGCGCCCAACGGCGGGGACGGGCGGGCCCGGCGGACGTGCGGCGGGCGGGGCGTCGGTTCAGGGTGCGTCGCATGGGTGGTGCTCCGTTCTGGTGGTCGGGTCCGGGGTGCCGGTCAGCCGACGGGGACGAGGGCGGGGGTCACGTGCCGGTCGAGCACGCGCCGCCAGGGGGTCGAGGGCAGGGTGGGGGCGATCGCCGCGAGACCCGTGCCGTACTTCGAGATCCGCACGGGCCGGTGGCCGTGACGCCACAGCAGGCGGTCGGCGGCGGACGGCGTCGAGCCGGTCTTGGTCTCGACGATCGCGAGGCCGTCGAGCCGCAGCGCCCCGTCGACGGGGGCCACGGCCCCGGTCGACGTCCACGTCAGGTCGGTGTCGACGGTCATGCGCGAGTCGAGCGCCGGCACGGGTCCCGCGAGCAGGAACGTGCGGCGGTGGTAGCGGCTCACGAGGGTCGGGGTGAACCGCGGGTCGTCGGGTGCGGGGACCGCGGCGTCGTCGAGCGTCGCGCCGGTGAAGCCCAGCGCGGTGCGGTCGAGCCGGTCGCGTGCGTCGAGGTCGTACGGCAGGCGCGTCTTGACCGTCGAGCCGCGCGGCCCCCGGGTCTTGACCTCGACGAAGCACGCCGCCGAGTCGAGGTAGCTGCGTGTGCGGACCTTGAACCGGCGTCGCCGGCGGTGCGCGGCACCCAGGTAGCTCGTCAGCGCGGGGGTGTCGAAGTACACCGACTCGTACGCGAAGTCGTCCTGCCCGTCGATGCGCAGCACGCGCGCGTCGTCGCCGAGCTGCGTGCGCAGCCCCGTCAGGACGTCGTCGACGAAGGCCGCGGGGACGACGTACTTGCGGTCGACCCGGGTCTGCAGGCTCGCGCGCGCGTTCAGCTCGTCGAGCGTGACGGTCGCGAACCGGTCGGCGACGCCGGTCGCGGTGGCGACGCCCATCGGCCCGCTCATCGGCCGGCTCCGGTCGTGACGGCCACGGACGGCGCGGGCTGCTCGGCGGCGGGCGCCGGGACGTCGGAACCGGTCAGCGAGTACCGCACGTCGACCCAGGTCGTGTCGTTCACCAGGTCGAGCCGTTGCACGCTCACCGAGTGCACGCGTGCGCCGAGCATGCCCTCGAGGTGCGCGACGAGCGCGCCCTCGGACGTGAACGCCTGGTCGAGGACGATCGTCTGCGACCGGTAGCGGCGCAGCAGGCGTGGCGAGTCACCGATGGCGACGACCACGAGGATCAGGGCCATGAGCCCGATCGCGACGGGCGCCGACGCCATCCCCAGGCCGCCGATGAGCCCGAGGGCCAGCGCCGAGAAGTAGTAGGCGACCTCGCTCTGCGCGAGCTCGGTGGACCGCAGCCGGATGATCGAGAGCACACCGAACAGCCCGAGGCCCAGCCCGGCGCCCACGGTCGTCGACCCGAGGGCCGCCGCGACGGCCAGCACGCCGACGTTCACACCGAGGTACGCGACGACGAGGTCACGGCGCCGGTGGCGCGGGAAGTACAGCGCGAACGTCAGGATCGCGACGGCGACGAGGTCGGCCGCGAGAAGCGCGTAGTCGGGCACGAAGGGCCTCCGGGGGTCATCGGGCGTTCACCTGGAGTTCAGGTGCCCGACCATCAAGCCCGACGAGCCTGTGCCCTTGCTGTGTGACGTCTGGGGTGCGGCACAGCATGTGCGTGCGGGTGGTCCTGTGGACGGCGCGACCCGGGACGTGTGCGGGTCCGGCACCATGGACGTGTCCCCCCGACCCGCTGGAGGTCCCGTCCGTGCTCGTCTTCCGCCGTGCCCGCCCGGTGCTCGCCCTGCTCGTCGTCGCGCTGCTGGCCTCCTGCACGGGCGGCGACCCGTCACCCGGGCCGGCACCGACCGCGAGCGTGGACCCCGGGCCGCAGCCCGAGGACGTGGTCGCAACGCTCACGGTGCCGATGGACGGCGTCGACGTCGAGGTGCGTGTCCACCCGCTCGTGCGGCACGGCGAGCACGTGCTGCTCACGCTCGACCACCTGCTGCCCGACGGGCACGACCCGGATGAGGACGTGCGGATCGACTCGCACTCCGTGGCCTCGTTCATCGGGCAGGGGCGGAGCCCGGTCAACGTGCGGCTGGTCGACCTCGAGGGCGATGTCGTCCACCACGTCGCGGAGGACCGTGACGGTGTGCCCGTGACCGCGTCGAGCATCGGGCGGTCCGACCCCATCCCGCCCGAGGGTGCCCGGCTCCAGGCGGCGTACGCGGCACCGGCACCCGACGTGACGAGCCTGTCGTTGTTCGTGCCCGGTGCGCCGCTCGTGGCCGACGTCCCGGTGATCGAGGGCGAGGCGCTGCTGCCGGTGGCCCCGTCCGCGCCGTCGTCGGCGACGTCACCGGCCGCCACGTCGCCGGTCGCCACGCCTACGGCGACGGCCGAGGGCGTGGGGTTCGCCTGGGACGAGGTCGCCGCCGCGCCGACGTTCCCGCTCGAGTCGACGAGCACCGAGCTCGACGGCGCCGTCCAGACGACCGAGTCGGTCGAGCGTGTGGAGGCGACGCTGGGCTCGGACGTGCTCTTCGAGTTCGACTCCGCCACGCTGACGCCGGCGGCGGCCGAGGCGGTGGCGCTGGTGGCCGAGCGTGTCGCCGAACGTGCGCCCGGGACCGTGAGCGTCGTCGGCCACACCGACGACCAGGGTGACGACGCCTACAACCTCGACCTGTCGCAGCGCCGCGCGCAGGCCGTCGCGGACATGCTCGCGGCGCTGGTCGACGGTGCGTCGTACCCCACGACCGTGCAGGGGCGCGGTGAGCGCGAACCGCTCGTCGCCAACACGTCCGAGGAGAACCGGGCGCTGAACCGCCGGGTGACGGTCACGCTGGAGTCGACGGTCGTGACCCGCACGGACGTCACCGCCACCGGTGAGCTGCCGCCGTTCACCGGACAGACCGGCACGGCGGGCACCGGGCTCCGGATCGACGGCTCTGTCCGGCAGTGGGTCGTGGACGCGACGGCACGTCGGGTGCACGACCACGTCGTCGTCGACGTTGTGGTCGGTGCCGTGGACGACGTCCAGAGCGTCGGGATGGTCGCCGGGTTCATGCGGGGGTTCAGCTCGCACCGCGGTGACGGCACGGTCAGTCCGCATGACGTCGCGGCACGGGTCACGGTCCTGCAGGGCGCGACCCGGCTGTTCCCCGTGGACTACCGCGTGGGGGAGAACGAGACCTGGCCCGGCGGTGAGTGGTACGTCGTGGCGGACCTGAACGCGGGTGCCCGGATCGACGGCGGTCAGTCGCGCGTCTACAGCAGCGTGTACCCGCGGCTCGACGTCGACACGGTCGTGCTGCAGGTCGGGAGTGGGTGGCTGGAGGGCGACTTCCGCCTGCTCGACGTCCCGGTCGCGGACGACGCGTCGAGGGCGACGGGCGACGACGGCTGACGGCCGCCCGTGGGCTGCGCACCGGTACGCACGGTGCGCGCACCCGTCACCAGATCAGCGGGTGCACGGCGTGGACGAGGCCGACGACGACGGCGAGGCACACCGCCGCACCCGACCACACGAGCAGGCGGGCGCGCATCCGGGTGCGCTGCCGGTCGTCCACGCGACCAGCGTCGCACGCCGTGCTCAGCGCGTCAGCAGGACCACGGCCGCGACCACGGCGGCGACGACGACCACCACGCCGAGTCCCAGCAGCACGCGCCGCAGCTGCTGGTGCCGGGGCTCGTCGCCCCAGGGTTCGTGCTGCCCGTGCCCGCTCATGGCCACCTCCGCACCGCCCAGCCTGCCCTGCCCGGGGTGCGCCGGCATCCGCTCGGGTGCGGGCGGTGCGCCGGGCGCGTCAGCCGGCGTGCCGCACGGCGAGCGCCGTGTCGAGGTCACGCAGGATGCGTTCGCACTCCTCGACGTCCCAGGGTGTGCCCGCGAGCTCGAACTCGAACAGCACGGGGCGGCCGGAGCGCTGCGCGATCTCCCGTGCCGCCTTCTGGTAGTACGTGCCGAAGTTGCGGTTGCCGGAGCCCATGACGCCGACGAGCAGGCGCCGGTTGTGCGCCGAGCGCAGGAAGCGCCGCACGGCCTCGGGGACGGTGTCGTTGGCCTCGTTCCCGGTCTTGTACGACGGGGTGAGCAGCACCCACGGGCCGTCGACCTCGCTGCGTCGGTGCTCGCGCTCGGCCAGGTTGTGGACAGGACGGTCGAGCCGCTCGGCGAACGTGCGGACGAGCCCGCTCGTGGACGAGTAGTAGTAGACGGGCGTGCGGCGCATGGACCCAGCCCACCGCGCGCGCGTCGTCCCGCGCCCGGACGTTCGTCCCGCGCGGCGTCGGTCCCGCGTGCCGGTGTCCTGCGCGCCGGCGTCCTGCGGGGACGTCGGGCGCGGTGTCGAGGCGACCGCCGCGTGATGAGAGGCGCGGGAGAAGTCATCGGATGTCGTGACTTCTGCGTCCAGATCGACCTACGTTGTCCGGGACGTCCGTCCGGACCACCCGCCCGGGTGACGTCCACGGCCCGCGGCCGACCGACCGCGGGCCTCGCGCGGAGAAGGGGACACACCGTGGCAGCTCGACGCACCACTGCTCTCGCCGGCACCCTCGCCGTGCTCGTGCTCGGCACGAGCGCACTGCTCGCACCACCGGCCACCGCCCACGGCAGAGGCGGCGGGGGGCACGGTCACGGCATCGACGCCGAGAGGTTCGCGACGACGGTCACGACCCGCGGCGTCTGGAAGCACCTGGAGGCGCTGCAGCGCATCGCGGACCAGAACGACGGCAACCGCGCGGCGCTCACGTCCGGCTACGAGGCCAGCGCGCGCTACGTCGAGCGCACGCTGCAGCGCGCGGGGTACACGACCACGCGCGACCCGTTCACGTTCGACCTCGAGGTCGTCGACGAGGCGTCGCTCGCGGTCGAGGGGGGTGCGACGTACGAGGTCGACCAGATGGCGTACTCGTCGAGCACGCCCGAGGGAGGGGTCACCGCACCCGCGTCCGTCCCGGCCGACACGACGGGCTGCACGGCGGACTCGTGGGCGGGGGTCGAGGCCGCCGGGACGATCGCCGTGGTCAGCCGCGGCGCCTGCACGTTCGCCGAGAAGGCCGTCGCTGCCGAGGGGGCCGGGGCCGTCGGTGTCGTCGTCTACAACAACGTCGAGGAGCTGCTGTTCGGCACGCTCGGCGAGGAGGGCCTGGTCTCGATCCCGGTCGCAGGGTCGGGCATGGCCGACGGTCAGGCGGTCGCCGCGGCGGTCGCGGCCGGCGACGACGTCGTCCTGACGCTCGACGTCCGGTTCCACACCGAGGTCGCCGAGAGCTTCAACGTCCTCGCGGAGACGCGCAAGGGCCGCGACGACAACGTCGTGGTGCTCGGTGCGCACCTCGACGGGGTCGAGGAGGGTGCAGGCATCAACGACAACGGCTCGGGCTCGGCGGTGCTGCTCGAGGTCGCGGTCCAGCTCGCGAAGCAGAAGAAGCTGAACAACACCGTGCGGTTCGCGTGGTGGGGCGCCGAGGAGCTGGGTCTGATCGGCTCGACCGCGTACGTCGACGAGCTCGCGACGCAGGAGGGTGAGCTCGACCGCATCGCGACGTACCTGAACTTCGACATGGTCGGGTCGCCGAACTACGTGATCGGCGTGTACGACGCCGACGAGTCGACGTACCCCGCACCGGTCGAGGTGCCCGAGGGCTCGGCCGAGACCGAGGCCGTGTTCACGGGCTGGTTCGACGCGACCGGGCAGCCGTGGGTCGACACCGAGTTCTCGGGCCGCTCGGACTACCAGGCCTTCATCGAGCACGGCGTCCCGGCGTCCGGCCTGTTCACGGGCGCGGACGACATCAAGACCGAGGAGGAGGTCGCGCTGTTCGGCGGCACGGCCGGCATCCGGCACGACCCGAACTACCACACGGCGGCCGACGACCTGTCGAACGTCAGCCGTGAGGCGATCGGCATCATGGCGCCGGCGGTGGCGTTCGCGACCGCGAGCCTCGCGCAGGACACGTCGGCGATCAACGGGGTGTCCGGCCCGGGCCCGGAGGGCCACGGTGGCTGGAAGCCGGGCAAGGGCAAGGGGAAGGGCGGGTGGCGCGGCCACGAGCACGGCACGCTGCAGCGCGCGTCGTGACGTCCCGCCGCGCTGACGTCCCGGCGCCCTGACGTCGGACGCCTCGACGTCGGACGTCGTGTGCGCGGCCCGGGTGCCCACGGGTGCCCGGGCCGCCGCACGCCGGGACCTCGTCGTCCGGCGCACGGAGGCGTCCGCGTCGTCCTTGGCGTGGCCGCCCAGCCCCGCTGGAGACGGGCGACATCATGCTCCTCCTCGCCGCCCGTGCCAAGACCTTTGATGACCTTGTCTTGACCTACGGACGTCGAACACCAAGTTCCGTCCGTCGAAACGCCTCGATGTCACGAAGATGTGACGATCCTCATGACCTTCTGGCGCGTCGCTCGGTCAAGGAGCAGTATGCGAGATGGCCGCCCAGCCTCGCGCCCAACCGTCGCGCCTCTTGGCGCCCGGCGCACTCCGCATCCTCCCCGCACCCCTCTGTCCGCCACGGCGCTCGTCGTGTACGGTCACATACCGTCCGGTCGGTCTCGACGACGAGGTCGGTCACCACGGCGACGGAGGCGTGCATGCAGGGACGGTTCACGGACAGGGTCGCGCTCGTCACGGGCGGCTCCCGCGGCATCGGCCGCGCCGTCGTCGAGCGCCTCGTCGCCGAGGGCGCGTCCGTCACCGTGACCGCACGCACCCGCGAGACCCTCGACGAGCTCGCCGCCACGCTCCCGGCCGGTCAGGTGCACGTCGTCGCCGGCAAGGCCGACGACCCGGAGCACCGGGCCGCGGCCGTGCGCGAGACCCTCGACCGGTTCGGCCGGCTCGACCACCTCGTCAACAACGCCGGCATCAACCCCGTGCACGCACCCGTGCTGCGCACGGACCTGCGCGCCGTCCGCAAGATCCTCGAGGTCAACGTCGTCGCCGCGCTCGAGTGGACGCGCGAGGCCGTCGACGCGGGGCTCGGCTCGCACACCGGCGCGTCCGTCGTGTGCACCGCGTCCGCCGCCGGCACCACCGCGAGCCCCGGCATCGCGTTCTACGGCGTGTCGAAGGCCGCGCTCATCAACCTCACGCAGCAGCTCGCGCACGAGCTCGCACCCGGTGTGCGCGTCAACGCCGTGGCACCCGCGATCGTGCGCACCACGCTCACGCGTGCGCTGTTCGAGGGGCGCGAGGACGACGTCGTCGCGGGCTACCCCCTCGGGCGCCTCGGCGAGCCCGCCGACGTCGCCGCACCCGTCGCCTTCCTGCTGTCCGACGACTCCGCATGGGTGACCGGGCAGACCCTCCTCGTCGACGGTGGCGCGAGCGTGCGCCCCCTCGGGTGAAGGATGGGGGCATGAGGCAGACGAGCGTCGTCGAGGACGTCATGCAGGCCGCCCTGGAGCTGTTCGCGGCCCAGGGGTACGCCAACACGTCGGTGCAGCAGGTGGTCGAGGCCGCCGGCGTCACCAAGGGGGCGATGTACCACTACTTCCAGTCGAAGGACGACCTGCTGTTCGCGATCTACGAGCGGATGCTGTCGCTGCAGACGGAGCACATGAACGAGATCATCGCCCGCGGCCGACCCGTGGACGAGACCCTGCGGGAGGTGTGCCTCGACGTCGTGCAGACGTCCGTCGAGCTGCTCGCCGAGGGGACCGTGTTCTTCCGCAGCCAGCACATGCTCACCGCACCGCGCCAGGCGGAGGTCACGCGCCGCCGCCGCGCGTACCACGACACGTTCGCCGGGCTCGTCGAGGCCGGGCAGCAGCAGGGGATCTACCGCACGGACATCCCGCGCGGCGTGCTGGTCGCGCACTTCTTCGCCGACCTGCACTACCTGTCCTCCTGGTACCGGGCCGAGGGCGTCGACGACGCGCGCCGGCTCGCCGAGGACCTGACGGACCTGTTCCTGGTCTCGATCGCGGCGTCGTCGGCCCGCGCCACCGCTGCGGCGGCGCCACCGACCCACGCCTCCGGAGAAGGGTGAGAGATGCGCGCATGGCAGGTGGGCTCCCTGGGTGAGCTGACGGACGTCCTGGCACTGCAGGAGGTCGACGACCCCCGCCCCGGACCCGGAGAGGTGCGGGTCAAGGTGCTCGCCGCCGGCGTGAACTTCGCCGACGTGCTGCTGTGCCGCGGGCAGTACCAGGTGCGGCCGCCCCTGCCGTTCCCGCCGGGCATCGAGATGTGCGGCGAGGTGCTCGAGGTCGGCGACGGCGTCACGCGCGTGGCCGTCGGCCAGCGGGTCGTCGGATCCGTCATCGGGACGTTCGCCGAGCAGGTCGTCCTGCCCGCCGAGCACGTCCTGGAGGCACCCGCCTCGCTCACCGACGCCGAGGCCGCCGTGCTCGCCGTCTCGTAGCACACCGCCTGGTTCGCGCTCCACGACCGCGGGCACCTGCAGCCCGGTGAGACCGTGCTGGTGCACGCCGCGGGTGGCGGCGTCGGCTCCGCCGCCGTGCAGCTCGCGGCTGCCGCCGGTGCGCACGTCATCGGCGTCGTCGGCGCAGGTGCGGCCAAGGCGCAGGCCGCCAAGGAGGCGGGCGCGCAGGTCGTGATCGACCGCACGACGACGCCCGACCTGGCCGCCGCGGTCCGCGAGGCCACCGCCGGGCACGGCGCGGACCTCGTGATCGACCCCGTCGGCGGGGACGCGTACGACGCGTCGACCAAGTGCATCGCGCTCGACGGCCGGATCATGGTCATCGGGTTCGCGGGCGGCCGCCAGCAGGAGGTCCGTGCCGCGCACGCGCTCGTGAAGTCGTACGGCGTGATCGGCGTGCACTGGGGGCTGTACGTGCAGCGGCGGCCGCAGGCCGTGCACGCCGCGCACACGAAGATCCTCGCGCTCGTCGAGTCCGGCGTGGTGCGGCCCGTCGTGGCCGACGTGCTGCCGTACGCCCAGGCGCCGCAGGCCCTCGAGTGCCTCGCGTCCGGGGCGGTCGTCGGGCGGCTCGCCGTCGCCGTCGCGTCGTGACGCAGCCGGGTGCGGCGGTCGGCGGTGCGGACGGTGGCGCCGTCCACGCTGCCGCTGTCGGCTCGGTCCATGCTGCCGCCGTCGGCGCTGTCCACGATGCCGCCGTCGGCGCCGCGGGCGACCTGACCGGACGCGTCGCGATCGTCTCCGGCGGGGCCCGCGGGCTCGGTGCCGCGTACGTGCGGGCGCTGCACGCGGCGGGCGCGTCGCTCGTCGTCGGGGACCTGCTCGACGACGAGGGGCGTGACCTGGTCGCCACGCTGGGCGACCGCGCGCGGTTCGTCCACCTCGACGTGACCGACGAGGACGCGTGGGCGGGGGCCGTGGGCGTCGCGCGCGACCTCGGCGGGGTGCACGTGCTGGTCAACAACGCGGGCATCGCGAACGCCGGGCGCGTCGAGCGCTACGGGCGCGAGCCGTGGGATGCCGTCATCGCGGTCAACCTCACCGGCACGTACCTGGGGGTGCGGGCCGTCGTGCCGGACATGAAGGCCGCCGGGGGCGGGTCGATCGTCAACATCTCGTCGGTCGAGGGCATGCGCGGGGATGCCGCGCTGCACGGGTACGTCGCGTCGAAGTTCGGTGTCCGAGGGCTGACCAAGTCGCTCGCGGTCGAGCTCGGACGCGACGGGATCCGGGTCAACTCGGTGCACCCGGGGTTCGTGCGCACCGCGATGACGGCGGGTCTGGACGAGTCCCGTCAGCGCATCCCGCTGGGCCGGCCGGCGCAGCCGGCGGACGTCGTCGGCGCCGTGATGTACCTGGCCGGTGACGCGTCCGCGTACGTGACGGGCACCGAGCTCGTCGTCGACGGCGGCATGATCGCCGGCGTCCCCCACGCCTGACCCCCTCACCCCCTCACCCCCTCACCCCCTCACCCCCTCACC
>JAFAEH010000250.1 GCA_023424135.1 Actinomycetes bacterium
GCCGCCGCGGGTGCGCTCGTCGTCACCGTGCTCGACGCGGGGCTGCTCGGCGGCTCGGGTGCGGGGCTCGTGCGCTCGGCGCTCCTCGGTGCGGCCGTCGCCGCCGTCGTCGTCCTCGTCGCCGCCGTCGCGCAGTCGGTGCGCGTGCCGCGCCGTCGCACGGCGCTCGTGGGCGACCTCGTGCTCGTCGCGGCGCCCGTCGTGGCGCTCGTCGTCGTCCTGACCGGTCGGACGCCGCACACGCTGCCGTCGCCGTCCTGGCCCGTCGTGCTGGCCGCAGGTGTCGTCGCTGCGGCGCTCGCGGTGCTCGTCGACGCACGGCTGGTCGCGATCACGGGCGGGATCCTGCGCGAGGGTGGCTCGGTCGCGACGCAGGCGCTCGGTGCCGTCGTCTCGCTGGACTCGCGCGAGCTCGGGCGGGCCCTGTCCGGTGGTGTCGCACCGTCGTCGCGGCACCGCACGTCACGGCTGCGCACGGTCCGCGGGCCCGCGACGGCGCTCGTCACGGCCGACCTCGTGGTGCTGCGCCGGTCGCTGCGCCACGTCGTGCAGATCGTCGTCGCGGCGGGCCTGCCGGTGCTCGTGACGGTCGTGCCGCAGCTCGCCAGCCCCGTCGGTGTGCTCGTCGCGGTGCTGCTGGGCGGCTGGGCCGCGTCCAGTGCGAGCGCCGAGGGATCGCGCTGGGCCGAGATGGCGCCGGTCCTCGACCGGCTGCTGCCGCTCGAGCACCGCACCGTGCGCCGGCTGCGCATGGTCGTGCCGGGGGTCGTGATGCTCGTGTGGTCGGTCGTCGCGACGGCCGCGATCGGGTGGTGGGCGGGCGGTCTGCTCGACTGGGTCGCGCTGGGTGTCGCGTCGGCACCCGTCTGGGCGGCCGCCGCGGTGCGTGCCGCGTACCGGCCCGCGCCGAGCTGGGACAAGCCGCTCGTCTCGACGCCCGCGGGCGCGCTGCCGACGGGGGTGCTGACCGTCATCGCACGCGGCCCGGACCTCGTCGCGTTCTGCCTGCTCCCGCTGTGGATCGCGATCGGCCTGCACATGGTGTCGACCGTCATGGTGACGGCCCAGGTGGTGCTCTCGGTGGTCGCGGTCATGATCGCGTCGTCGACCCACGAGAAGGGGTTCTTCGAGCGCATGCTCGACCAGCAGGACGCCGCGCAGGGCACGGCCCGGTCCGCGTCGGGGGGACCGCGGTGACCCGGATCGTCGCGGGCACCGCGGGCGGGCGCACCCTCGTCGTGCCGTCCTCGGGCACCCGGCCCACGAGCGAGCGCGTGCGCGAGGCCCTGTTCTCCCGGCTCGAGCACCTCGACGCGGTCGACGACGCCCGCGTCCTCGACCTGTACGCGGGCTCCGGGGCGCTCGGTCTGGAGGCGCTCAGCCGCGGCGCCGCGCACGCCGTGCTCGTCGACAGCGCACGCGTCGCCGTCGACGCGTGCCGCCGCAACGCCCGCACGCTGGGCCTGGCCGACCGCGTCGACGTCGTCGCCGACAGGGTCGACCGGTACGTCGCGCGCGCGACGCCCGACGCGTTCGACCTCGTGCTGCTCGACCCGCCCTACGACCTGCGCGACGACGTGCTCGCGGCTGCGCTCGACGGGGTCGCGACGTGCGTCGCACCTGGTGCGGTCGTCGTCGTCGAGCGCTCGTCGCGCGCGACCGCACCCGTGTGGCCCGCCCCGCTGGAGGCCGTCGACGACCGCCGGTACGGCGAGACGCAGGTGTGGTTCGCCGAGCGACCGGCCTGAGGGCCGACCGGCGGCGGGTCAGCCGGCGTGCAGCACCGTGAGCGTCGGCCCGTCGGGAGGCAGCGGGTGCGAGCCCGCGTGGGCGAAGCCGTGCCGCGCGTAGAACCGCACGTTGCGCGGGTCGGAGGTCGCGAGCCAGACCGTGCCGTGCACCGTCGAGAGCCCCGCGCGGCCGTGCGCGAGGAGCTCGCCGCCCAGCCCACGTCCCTGGTGGGACGGGTGGACGGCGAGGTAGTTGAGGTACGGACCCGCCGCCGCGGGCGCAAGCCGGACCGTCCCGCGCAGCGCGTCGAGCACCTCGGCCGCCCGCACCGGGCCGACGAGCGCCCCGAGGACCCCCGCGGGCGTCGGCAGGCTGGCGGCGACCGGCCCACCCGCGACGTCCCGGCCCGGGACACGCCAGGCGGCGAGCGCCACGACGTCGCCGTCCACCTCGAGCACGTCCACGCGCCCGGTCACGACGTACCGGTCGAGCGCGGGGCCCAGCCACGCCGCGCACGCGTCCTGGCGGGTGCGCGCGTCCGGCAGCGCCCAGCGCATCAGCGGGTTGTCCTGGTAGGCGAGCGCGCACACCGTGCGCAGGGCGGGTGCGTCGCCGGGGGCGGCGGGACGGATCTCGCTCACGCGCGGCACGGTAGCGCTGTGCGGGGGGCCGCGACCAGGTGCGTGACGTAGGTTGGCGTCCGTGAGCATCGCCGTCTGCCCCGGGTCCTTCGACCCGATCACCCTGGGTCATGCCGACGTCGTGCGACGGGCCCGTTCGATGTTCGACGAGGTCGTCGTCGCGGTCGCGCACAACTCCTCGAAGCAGGCGCTGCTGAGCCCGGACGAGCGTGTCGCGCTCGCGTCCGACGCGCTCGCGGACCTCGACGGCGTGCGCGTCGTCGCCACGTCGGGACTGCTGGCGGGGTTCGTGCGCGAGGTCGGTGCGAGCGCGGTCGTCAAGGGGCTGCGCAGCGGTGCCGACCTCGACGCGGAGCACGCGATGGCGTTGATGAACCGTCACCTGTCGGGGGTCGAGACGGTGTTCGTGCTGGGTGACCCGGCGCTCGCGCACGTCGCGTCGTCGCTGGTGAAGGACGTGGCACGGCACGGCGGCCGGATCGAGGACCTCGTGACCCCGGCGGTCGCGGCAGCGGTCCGGCGGGCGGTCGGTGCACCGGTGGGGGAGCCGCGCGACGGGTCGCGCGGCGGAGAGGACGCACGATGACGGAGCACGTGGACGAGCAGGGCGGGCCGACGGACGCCGAGGAGCGCACCGAGGGGGTCAGCGGAGTCCTGGACGCGATCGAGGACGCCGTGGTCCAGGCGCGGGCCATGCCGATGTCGTCCTCGGTCCTGGTCAACCGGGCCGAGCTGCTCGAGCTGGTCGACGAGGTGCGCGCCGCGCTGCCGGGCCAGCTGCACGAGGCCGACGAGGTGCTGGCCGACGCCGCCGAGGCGCGTGCGGCCGCGCAGGCCGACGCCGACGCGATCCTGGCGCGGGCCCGGGCGCGTGCGGCCGAGCTGGTCGACGCCGAGTCGGTCGTGATCGAGGCCCGCACGCGTGCGGCCGAGATCGTCGCCGAGGCGCAGGAGACCGCGCAGGGGCTGCGCCGCGACGCGGACGACTACTGCGACCGGCGGCTCGCGGACTTCGAGATCGACCTGGGCAAGGTCCTGTCCCAGGTGCAGGCCGGTCGCGCGAAGCTCGCGGGGCGGCTGACGCCCGACGACGGCGGTGCCGGGCACTGAGGTCCGGCGCCGGGCCAGGCGCTCGTGCGGCGCCGGTGCGGCGCTGGCTCAACGCTGAGGCCGACCGGTTTGGGCCAGCGGCTCGCGGTGCCGTAGAGTTGACGGTTGGTCCTGCCGGTCATGGCGTGGGCCGACTCGTCATGTCGTAACAACTCAGCTGGTCGTCGGTGTCGCACGCGTGCGCACCGACGAGGAACGAGGGGACCGGACCGTGCGCCCATCCCACCTCGATCCCCGCTCGCCGTTCGTGCTCGAGACCCACGAGCTCGGCCGACGTCCGGGATCGATGCGGACGGTGCGACGGACGGTCGCGGCACCCGACGAGCTCGGCAGCGGCATGATCGGCATCCCCTCCGGGAGCGACCTCGAGCTGGACCTGCGGCTCGAGGCGGTCATGGAGGGGGTCCTGGTCACCGGTGCGATCCGCGGCGAAGCCGTCGGGGAGTGCGTGCGGTGCCTGGAGCGGGTCGTCGAGCCTGTCGACGCCGCGATCCAGGAGCTGTACGTCTACCCCGAGCGGGCTGAGGCGGCGGCGCGCAGCGGGGACGACGACGAGGACGAGGACGTGCGTGAGCTGGAGGGTGACCTGGTCGACCTCGAGCCCGCGCTGCGGGACGCGGTCGTGCCCGCGCTGCCGTTCCGGCCCCTGTGCCGGCCGGACTGCCCGGGCCTGTGCCCGCAGTGCGGGGCGCGGCTCGCGGACGACCCGGACCACACGCATGACACGATCGACCCCCGGTGGGCGGCCCTCGGCGGCCTGCTGGGTCCTGACGACGAACAGAGAGAGAGCTGACCGTGGCGGTTCCGAAGCGCAAGATGTCGCGCAGCAACACCCGTGCGCGTCGGTCGCAGTGGAAGACCACTGCCACGACGCTCACGACGTGCCCCCAGTGCAAGTCGCAGACCCGCCCGCACGTGGCGTGCCCGTCGTGCGGCGCCTACAACGGTCGCCAGTACGTCGAGGCCGTGCGCAGCGAGCACGAGGCCGTCTGAACCTCGCGACCACGATGACCGGCACACCCGTCGACACCGACGTCGCGTGAGCACGGCAGCGCAGGCGCTCCTCGAGAAGCTCGGGGTCCACCTGGACCCCGAGCTTCTCGTGCTGGCGCTCACGCACCGGTCGTTCGCGCACGAGGCCGGTGGCATCCCCACCAACGAGCGCCTCGAGTTCCTGGGCGACACCGTCCTGGGCCTCGTCGTCACCGAGCACCTGTACCGCTCGCACCCTGCGCACTCCGAGGGCGACCTCGCGAAGATGCGGGCCGCCACGGTCTCGCAGCGTGCGCTCGCTCACGTGGCGCGCACGCTCGACCTGGGGGAGTACGTGCTGCTCGGCAAGGGCGAGCTCGCGACGGGCGGCCGCGCCAAGGACTCGATCCTGTCCGACACGCTCGAGGCGATCTTCGGCGCGGTGTACCTGTCGCACGGGCTCGAGCCCGCGCGCGAGCTCGTCGACCGGCTCGTCAGCCCGACCCTCGCGGCCGCAGCGGACCTGGGTGCCGGGCTGGACTGGAAGACCTCGCTGCAGGAGCTGTCCGCGGCGCTGGGCCTGGGCGCACCGTCGTACGAGGTCACCGGCGAGGGCCCCGACCACGCGCGGACGTTCACCGCGCACGCCGTCGTCGGCGGGCAGGTGCGCGGCTCCGGGACGGGCAGCGCCAAGAAGATCGCCGAGCAGGAGGCCGCGTCGGCCGCGTGGACGACGCTCTCCGAGATCAAGGCGGCCGCCGACGCCGCGGCCGCCGCCGAGGTGCAGGACCCGGACCCCGCGGACGCCCGGTCCGCCGCGGACGTCGACGCGCGCTGACGCGTGCCCGAGCTCCCCGAGGTCGAGACTGTCCGTGACGGTCTGGCACGTCATGTCCTGGACCGCACGGTCACGCACGTCGACGTGCGCCGCGCGTACTCGGTGCGCCGCCACGAGGCCGGGCCCGTCGACTTCGCGGCGCGGCTGACCGACCGGACCCTGCTGTCCGCGGTCCGGCGCGGCAAGTTCCTGTGGCTGCTGCTCGACGACGGTCCGGGCCGCGGCGACGACGCGCTGCTCGCGCACCTCGGGATGAGCGGTCAGCTCCTCGTGCGCGGCCCCGGTACGACGCCGGCCGGCGGGTGGGCCGAGCACCCGCACCTGCGCGTGCGGCTGACGCTCGACGACGGGTCGGCCCTCGACTTCGTCGACCAGCGCACGTTCGGGCACCTGTCCGTGCCGGACCTCGTCGCGACGCCCGACGGAGCCGCGGGTGGGCTCGGCAGCCCGCGGCCCGTCGTGCCGGTGCCGGTCGCGCACATCGCACGCGACCTGCTCGACCCGGCGCTGGACCGTGCGGCGCTCGTCGCCGCCGTCCGCGCCCGGCGGACCGAGGTCAAGCGTGCGCTGCTCGACCAGACCCTCGTGTCCGGCGTCGGGAACATCTACGCGGACGAGGCCCTGTGGCGCGCCCGCCTGCACGGACGCCGACCCACCGCGACGCTGCGCCGCGCCGACGTCGAGCGCGTCCTCGACGCGGCGGCCGAGGTCATGGGCGAGGCGCTCGCGCAGGGCGGCACGAGCTTCGACGCGCTCTACGTCAACGTCAACGGCGCGTCCGGCTACTTCGACCGGTCGCTCGCGGTCTACGGCCAGGAGGGGCGTGCCTGCCCGCGCTGCGGCACGCCGGTGCGACGCGACGAATTCATGAACCGCTCGTCGTACACGTGCCCGCGCTGCCAGCCGCGGCCCCGCACGCGGGCGCGCTGACCCGCGCGCACCGGCGCCCGTCAGCGCTCGACGACGTTGCGCAGGGGCGCACCGGTCAGGAACCGGGTCACGTTGTCCTCGACCAGGCCCTCCCAGCCGACCGGACGCCCACCCGCCGCGTGCGGGCTGACCAGGACGCGCGGCTCGTCCCACAGCGGTGAGGACGCCGGCAGGGGCTCGGTCTCGAACACGTCGAGCGCGGCGCCGGCGACCGACCCCGCGCGCAGCGCCGCCACCAGGGCGTCCTCGTCCAAGGTCGAGCCCCGTCCGGCGTTGACCACCCAGGCGCGGTCCGGCAGCAGGTCCAGCACCCGCGCACCGATCGCGTGCCGGGTGCTCGCGAGCGCCGGCAGCAGACCGATGAGCACGTCCGTCCCGGGCAGCACCGACGGCAGGTCGTCCGCGGTCATGACGGGGAACCCGTGCCGCTCGCCGGACGTCGTCGCGACGCCCGTGACGTGCGCACCCAGACCGGCCAGGATCGGTGCGAGCCGTGCCGCGATCGACCCGAAGCCCCACACCGTCACGTGCGCACCGATGAGGGTGCGCACCTGGCCCGCGGGGTGCAGGGGCTGCAGCCCCCCGAGCTCACCGGCCCAGCGGTGCTCGGCCTGCGCACGCACGAGGTCGGGGACGCGCCGCACGCACGCGAGCGTCAGGGCCAGCACGTGCTCGGCGACCGTCGCGTCGTGCAGGCTCCGCCCGCTCGTCACCACGACCTCGGGTGCGAACCCGGCGGCGAGGACCGCGTCCGGTCCCGCGGCGAGCGTCTGCACCCAGCGGACGCGGCGCGCGGTCGCGGCCAGCTCGGCCAGACGGTCCGCAGGGTTGCCCCACACGACGACCGCATCGGCGTCGACCGCCTGCGGGGGCGGCGGTGCGGACACGTCGTAGGGCACGGTCGTCACACCGTCCGGCAGGCGCGGCGCGCCGTCGACGGTCCGGGGCAGCAGAATCGTGGTCACGGGTCGATACGATGCCAGGGTGTCACTGAGCAGCCAGCCGACGTCCGCGGCGACCCGGTCCGCGCCCATCTCCGTCATGATCGTCGACGACCACGAGGTCGTGCGCCGTGGCATCGCCGAGGTCGTCGAGCGCACCGACGGCATGACCGTCGTCGCCGAGGCCGGTTCGGTCGCCGACGGCGTGCGCCGCGCGACCCTCGTGCGCCCCCAGGTCATGCTCGTCGACCTGCAGCTTCCCGACGGTACGGGCATCGACCTCATGAAGGCCGTGCGGGAGTCCCTCCCGCAGGCCCGCGCGATCGTCCTGACGTCGTTCGACGACGACGACGCGCTCGCGGCCGCGCTCGACGCGGGCGCCGCGGCGTACCTGCTCAAGAGCGTGCGGGGCGCCGAGATCACCGACGTCATCCGCGCCGTCGCCGCGGGCCGCACGCTGCTCGACGACCGGACCGTCGCCCGGCGCCGGGCCGGTCACGAGGACCCGACGGAGTCGCTGACGCCGAGCGAGCTGCGTGTGCTCGACCTCATCGGCGAGGGTCTGTCGAACCGGGAGATCGCCGAGCGTCTGGGCGTCGCCGAGAAGACCGTGAAGAACCACATCACGTCCCTGCTGGCGAAGATGGGTCTGCAGCGTCGCACGCAGGTCGCGGCGTGGGTCGCCTCCCGGAAGAACTCCGGCTGGCGCGCCGAACCCGGTCACTGACGGTCAGGCCAGCGGGGCCTGCCACGTGAGCAGGGCACCCGTGCCGTCGGGGGCCGTGCCGAGCGTGAACGTCCCGCCGTGCTGGCGGGCGCGCGCCGCGAGGTTGCCCGTGCCGGAGCTGCGGTCCCGCGACGCGGGCAGACCGACCCCGTCGTCCTCGACGTCCACCTCCACCGACCCGGTGTGCCCGTGCCCACGCACGCTGACGTGGACGCGGACGGAGGACGCGTGCGCGTGCCGGGCGGCGTTCGCCAGCCCCTCGCGCACCACCGCGACGACGTCGTCGGTGAGCTCCTGCTCCAGCCGCTCGTCGATGAGGTCCTCGCCCTCGCCGTCCCCGGCGGCCAGTGCGGTGCCGTCGAGCGTGAGCACCAGGGAGGGGGCGAAGCCCAGGCCGGTGCGCGCGAGCGACGTCTCGCGGCGCAGGCGCTCCACGAGGCCCGTCGCGGCGTCGGGGTCCCGCAGCGCGTACACGATCTGGCGGATCTGGCGCACCGAGGAGTCGACGTTGTCGAGGGCCTCCTCGACGATGCTCGTCAGCTCGTGCGGGTCGACGCCGCGTGCGGACCGCCGCCGCACGGTCTCGAGCTGCATGCCGGTCGCGAAGAGCTGCTGGATCGCGAGGTCGTGCAGGTCGCGGGCGATGCGTTCGCGCTCGTCGAGCAGCGCCGCG
The DNA here is from genome assembly GCA_023424135.1 of Actinomycetes bacterium. Classification (GTDB taxonomy): domain Bacteria; phylum Actinomycetota; class Actinomycetes; order Actinomycetales; family Cellulomonadaceae; genus Cellulomonas. The sequence goes on from JAFAEH010000250.1 coordinate 8,564, forward strand.
ACGTCCTGCGCGTGCCGCGCCTCGGCCAGCACGTACGCCAGGGCCGCCTGCGACGCGAACGACTCGGCGGTGGCCAGGTCGCTGTCCTCGAAGGGGGTGCGGCCGATGCGCCGCAGCAGCACGAGCACCCCGACGCCGCGCCCGGACGACTGCAACGGTGCGAACATCGCGGGCCCGAAGGCGCGGAGCTCGTCGAGGGCCACGGTCCGCGACGTCGACAGCGACGGCGTCATCAGCCCGTGCCCGGACTCCAGGACCGTCCAGGTGCGGCCCCCGCGCGGCATGACCAGCCCCGTGAGGGTGTCGGCGAGGTAGCCGTCGGTGAGCTCGACGTACAGCTCGCCGCCCAGTCCTGGCAGCGCGAGCAGCGCGGTGTCGGCGCCTGCGACCTCACGCGCGGTGCGGGCGACGTGCTCGAGCGCGGTCTCCTCGTCGACGCCCTCGAGGAGCATCGTCGTGATGTCCTGCCCCGCGCGCAGCCAGTGCTCGCGGCGCTCGGCCTCGGCGTAGAGCTGGGCGTTCGCGACGGCGACGCCCGCGGCGGCGGCGAGCGCGACGACCATCTGCTCGTCGGCCGCGGTGAACGTGCCCCCGTCGAGCTTCTCCGACAGGTAGAGCTGCCCGTAGACGTGCTCGCCGACCCGCACGGACGCGCCGAGGAACGAGCCCATCGACGGGTGGTGCGACGGCCACCCCTGGAACGCGGGGTGCTGCGTGAGGTCGTCGAGACGCAGCGCGCCCTCGACGGGGATCTGTCCCAGGACGCCCTGCGCGTGCGGGGGGTGCGCCATCGCGCGGGCGACGGTCGTCGGCACGCCCGTGTAGACGAACGTGGTCGAGGTCCCCGTGTCGTCGAGGACGTTGATCGCGCCGTAGCGCGCACGGGTGAGCTCGGCGCTGACCTGCACGAACCGGTCGAGCACGGCGGGCAGCTCGAGCTGACCGGCGACCGCGAGCATCGCCCCGAGCAGGTCGGTCAGCGCGTCGCCCGTGAGGGGCTCCGGTGCGGTCCCGGTGTCGACGAGGATGCCGTGGTCGAACGGAAGGCCCGTGCGTGGTGCACCTGCACCACCGACCTCGCGCATCTCGCCCCGGTGCTCCCTCACGACACCTCCCGTGCCTCGTCGTCGCGTGCCTCGGCGCCGGCGTCGAGCTGCTCGGCGCGCACCGCCTCACGGTAGCCCGGCACGTGCGCGGTCAGGTGCGTGTGCGTCCCGCGTGCCGCGACGCGTCCGCCGTGCAGCCACAGCACCTCGTCCGCCGCCGCGAGGGACGCGAGGCGGTGGCTCACGACGAGCACACCGCGCGGTGCGCCGTCACGTGCGGGCGGTGCCTGCCACAGCCCGTCCAGCACGGCGTCGGCGGTCGCCGGGTCGAGGTGCTCGGCCGGTTCGTCGACGAGCAGCAGCGGTGCGTCGGACAGCAGCGCACGCGCGAGCAGCAGCCGTCGGCGCTCACCACCGGAGACGGTGCGCGCATCGGATCCGACGAGCGTGTCGAGCCCGTCGGGCAGGGCCGCCAGCCACGGCCCCAGCCCGGCGCGGTGCAGCGCGTCGATGGCCTCGTCCGGTGCGACGTCGCCGCGGGCGACGCGCAGGTTCTCCAGCACCGTCGTGCCGAACACGTGCGCGTCCTCCGTGGTCGCCACGACGGCGCGCACCACGCGGGCGGGTGGCAGCACGTCGAGGGGGACCCCGTCGAGCGTGACCTCCCCGGCGACCGGGCGCAGCAGTCCCGCGAGCGTGAGCAGCAGGGTCGTCTTGCCCTCGCCGCTCGGGCCCGCGACGGCCGCACGCGCACCGGGCGAGAGCTCGAGGTCGACGTCCCGCAGGGCGGGTGGGCGTCCGGGCCAGCCGCAGACGAGTCCACGCGCGACGAGCCGGGGCCCGCCGTCGTCGCGCGCCGAGGTCGTGGCGGCGGGTGCTCCGGCGTGGTCGTCCGCGCCCGCGCGGTGCCCGACGACGGCGGGGCCGGACCGCTCGGGGGT
>JAFAEH010000269.1 GCA_023424135.1 Actinomycetes bacterium
GCGCCGCGACGGCCCGCGCGACGACCTCGGTCCCGAGGGAGCCGGTGCGGATGGCGCCTTCGGCGCGGCGGGGCGCGCGGCGCCGGACCGGCCGTTGCCGCCGCCGGCGGGGTACGTGTCGCGCAGCTTGCGCACGACGGGCGGCTCGATCGTCGAGGACGCCGAACGCACGAACTCACCGAGCTCGTTGAGCTTGGTCATGAGGGTCTTGCTGTCAACTCCGAGCTCCTTGGCGAGCTCGTAGACGCGGACCTTGGCCACATCTCTCCTGTCCTGGTCCGCCCGGACAGGGTCGGACCGTCGTTAGTGCCGGGTACTCATCGCTGGGTACTCATCGCTGCGTGCTCATCGGGTCGCCATCGGCTTCCAACCCGCTTCCCTGTCGACGGTCGGTACCGGGTTGGGTCCCGGCACCGTGGTGCTGCTCCGTGGCTGGTCCTGCGTCGTGCGCCGCGACGGCCCGCGCGACGACCTCGGTCCCGAGGGAGCCGGTGTGCCGCAGCGCGCGTCCGAACGCCCGCCGCCGTACGGCGAGCTCGAGGCACCGCTGGTCGGGGTGCAGCCACGCACCCCGGCCCGGCATCCGGCGACGCTCGTCGACGACCAGCACGGGCTCACCCGTCGTGTCGTCGGCCAGCACCACCCTCAGCAGGGCCGACCTGGGACCGGTCGCGCGGCACCCCACGCACGTGCGGACGGGACCCGGTTCGGGCACGGGAGGCGCGGGATCGGGATTCCGCCTGCTCGGCGAGGAGAGCCGGGCACCCGGCCCAGCCTCGGAGAGTCTACCGCGCCTGCTCACCGGACGTGACCGGGCGCCCCCGAGGCCGTCGCGTCGGACGGTCCGCCTGGGGCCGCGGCCCCTTCCGTCGCCGCACCGGTCGCGGCCGGCTCGGCGTCGGACCGGATGTCGATCCGCCAGCCGGTCAGCTTGGCCGCCAGGCGGGCGTTCTGGCCCTCCTTGCCGATCGCGAGGGACAGCTGGTAGTCGGGGACGACGACCCGCGCGGCGCGTGCGTCGGGGTCGACGACCGTGACGTCGAGCACACGCGCCGGCGACAGCGCGTGGGCGATCATCTCCTCGGGGGCGTCGGAGTGGTCGACGATGTCGATCTTCTCGCCGTGCAGCTCGGCCATCACGGCGCGCACGCGTCCGCCCATGGGGCCGATGCACGCGCCCTTGGCGTTCACACCCGGCACCGACGCACGGACCGACATCTTCGTACGGTGACCGGCCTCGCGAGCCATCGACATGATCTCGACCGTGCCGTCCGCGATCTCCGGGACCTCGAGCGCGAACAGCTTGCGCACGAGGTTGGGGTGCGTGCGCGACAGCGTGATCTGCGGTCCACGCGGTCCGCGCGCGACGTCGAGCACGTAGGCCCGCAGCCGCTCGCCGTGCACGTACTTCTCCCCCGGGACCTGCTCGTGCTGCGGCAGCACGGCCTCGACGCCACCGACGTCGACGAGCACGGTGCGCGGGTCGCGCCCCTGCTGGATCACACCACCGAGCACCTCGCCCGCCTTGCCACGGAACGCACCGAGCACCTGGTCGTCCTCGGCGTCGCGCAGCCGCTGCACGATGACCTGGCGTGCCGTGGACGTCGCGATCCGGCCGAAGCCCTCCGGCGTGTCCTCGAACTCGGGCGCCTGCGGCGCACCCTCCGGCGCGTCGACGTCCGGCGCCTCCCGCGCCCACACGGTCACGTGCCCGGTACGACGGTCCACCTCGACGCGTGCCCGCTGCTGCGCGCCCGGCGTGCGGTGGTACGCCGAGAGCAGGGCCTGCTCGATCGCCTCGACCAGCACGTCGAGGCTGATCTCGCGCTCACGCTCGATGAGTCTCAGCGCCTGCATGTCGATGTCCACGTCAGTCCCTCCCTGCGCCGCGCCCCGCGGGGTCGGCGTCGTCATCCGCCTCGTCGTCGCGCACCGCGGCGAGGTCCACCTGGACGCGTGCGTCGCGCACGTCGTCCCAAGCCAGCGTCACGGGTGGGCCGACCTTCGGCGGGCGCCCCTTGCCCGGGGACGTCACGGGGACGACGACGAGCGCGGGCGTCTCGCCCGTGGCCACGTCCTCGAGCCGCCCGGTGAGCGTGCGCCCGTCCGTCAGCCGCACGGCGACCGTGCGCCCGCGTGCCCGCCGCCAGTGCCGCGCCGCCGTCAGGGGACGCTCGGCACCGGGGCTGCCGACCTCGAGCGTGTACGCCCCGGGCAGCACGTCGGCCGCGTCGAGCGCGTCCGAGACGGCCTGCGTCGCCAGCCCGACCCGGTCGAGGTCCAGCACACCGGCGTCGTCGTCGAGCAGGTCGACGACGACACGCACGACGGTGCTGCCGCCGCTGCGGGCGACCTCCAGACCGTCGAGCAGCAGGCCCGCACGGGTCACGGCGGCCTCGACGACCTCCCGCACCCGCGGTGCGGCGGCTGGCGCGACCATGACCGGCCTCCTGTCGGCTCTCTGCGGCGGGGCGCAGACGGCGACCCTTGTGACGTTGTCCCACCAGCGTAACGACTCCTGGCGGGGCCGCCGGACGTGCGCGACGCCACGGCGCGGGCATGGCAGGATCGCGGCCGATGCACCCCTCGCCCCGCCCCGGACCCTCGCCGCACCCGACCGGCGCGACCGTCCGCGCGCGCACCGGCGCGGTGCTCGTCGCGTGCGTGCTGCTGCTCGGCGCGTGCAGCGGGCTGCGGCTGGAGACACCCCCGCCGTCGGAGCCCACCCCCGACGCGACCGAGGTCGTGCGCGCGCGCACCGTCGACGACGCGCTCACGCTGACGCTGGCCGCGCAGGCCCTGGCCGCTCAGCTCCCGGCCGACCAGGGCGACGACGCGGTGCGCGCCGTGCTCGACGACGTCGCGGCGTTCTCGACGCAGCACGCGGAGGAGCTCGGGGGGGTCTACGACTCTGGCCTGCCCGACCCCACGCCGGCGCCGACCGCCACGACGTCCACCCCCCTGCCCGCCGACGTCACCGCCCTGCTCGAGGCCCTCGTCGCCGACGCGGCACAGGCCGCCGACGACGCGGACCAGGCCCCGGGAGGTCCGCTCGCCCGGCTCGTCGCGTCCGTGTCGGTCGCCCGCGACGACCTCGCCGACCGACTCGCCGCCGCCGCGGGGACGCCCCGCCCGGAGCCCACGGACGAGCCGTCGCCGCCGGGAGCGACCGACGGTGCGACCGCTGCGGACGACACGCACGAGGACGCGTCGGGCGACGGACCCACGGACGAGGTCGGCGACGACGTCGCCGGCACGACCGGGTCGACGGGCGACCCTGCCG
>JAFAEH010000270.1 GCA_023424135.1 Actinomycetes bacterium
GGCGCAGCCCGACGCCGGTGCGCTCGCCGCGCTGAGCGTGCCGGGATCGGCCGCGGCGCAGGCCGACGCCGCGCTCGTCGCGTCCCTGGACGGGGCGCGCAGCGAGGGGCTGGTCGTCGACGTGTCCGGTGCGACCGCGACCGGGGCCGCCGCGGACGGTGACGCGACGGTCGAGGTGACGTCCGGCCTCGGTGCGCACGTGCGCGTCGCGCCCGGTGGTGAGCGCACCGACGTGCCCGCCGGTCAGGTGCGCACGGTCCAGCTCGTGCTCGCCTGGACCGACGACGGGTGGCGCGTGCGCGACGTCAGGGAGCCGGGTGCCGCGCGGCCCTGAGCCAGCGCGCGGCGTCGAGCACGGTCGCGTGCCGCGGCACGAAGCCCGAGCCGCGCAGCACGCCTGGGTCGGCGCGGATCGAGCCCAGCACCTCCGAGGAGAAGTCGCGCAGCGCGAGCCGCAGCGCGAACGCCGGCACCGGGACCTCGAGCGGCGCGTGCCACACCCGGCGCAGCGCGCCGAGCAGGTCGCGGTGCCGGTCGGCACGCGCGACGAGGTTCGCCGGTCCGTGCACCGGCGCCGTGAGCAGGTGGTCGATCGCGCGCACCTCGTCCAGGAGGGTGATCCAGCTCCAGAACTGCCGACCCGAGCCCAGGCGGGTGGCGGTACCGAGCCGCAGCGGCGCCAGCAGCGGGGCCGCAGCACCGCCGTGGGGGGACAGCACGATGCCGGTGCGCAGGTGCACGACCCGCACGCCGGCGTCGCGCGCGGGCACGGTCGCGTCCTCCCACGCGCGGACCACGTGCGCGAAGTACGTGTCGCCGAGCGGTTCGTCCTCGCCCAGCAGGTCCTCGCCCCGGTCGCCGTACGCCCCGATGCCCGACGCCTGCAGCAGCACGCGCGGCCCGGAGTCGCCCAGGTCCGCGAGCGTGCGCGCCAGGAGCCCGGCGCTGTCGACGCGTGACGCGAGGACCTCACGCTTGCGCGCCGCGGTGAGCGGACGGGACGCGACGTTGACGCCCGCCAGGTCGACCACCGCGTCGCAGGCCGCGACCGCCGCGGTGTCGACCTCGCCGACCGACGGGTCCCACGCGGCCTCACCGGGCCCCCGCGGCGGACGGCGCACGAGACGCACGACGTCGTGCCCGCCCTCGCGCAGCTGACGCACCAGGGCGGTGCCGATGAGACCGGAGGACCCTGCGACGACTACGCGCATGGCCGTCACCCTAACCAGCGTCCGGCCCCTTGGCGCCCCGTCGCACCCCGACGGGCCTGCGCCCGGCCCGATCGGAGCCCGCAGCCGCTCGTGGGGTGCTGCGAGCACCGCTTGCGGCGGCAGGGGGGCAGCACGGGCCGTGGCCGGGGACGCCGCAGGGCCGCCCACCGCTGCGTTGTGCGGTGGGCGGCCCTGCGAGCAGGTGTCGGCGCGCGCCGGCGGCGCTCAGAGACCGATCTCGGCCTCGAACGCACCCTCCTCGAGACGGTTCTTCACCGCGGTGAGGTAGCGCGACGCGTCGGCCCCGTCGACCAGGCGGTGGTCGTAGGACAGGCACAGGTAGCACATCGACCGGATTGCGATGACCTCCTCGCCGTCCGCGCCCTTGACGACGACGGGACGCTTGACGATCGCGCCCGTGCCCAGGATCGCCGACGTGCCGCCCGGCACGATCGGGGTGTCGATGATGGCGCCGCCCGAGCCCGTGTTGGTGACCGTGAACGTGGCCCCCGACAGCTCGTCCGGCGTGACCTTGTTGGCCCGCGTGCGGGTCGCCAGGTCGGCGATCTTGCGCGCGATGCCCGCGAGGTTGAGGTCGCCCGCGTCGCGGATCACCGGCACGACGAGGCCGCGCTCGGTGTCGACCGCGATGCCGACGTTCTCCTGCCCGTGGTACGTGATCGTCGAGCCCTCGAGCACGCCGTTGACCTTGGGGTACGTCTTGAGCGCCTCGATCGCGGCCTGCACGAAGAACGGCAGGAACGTGAGGTTGACACCCTCGCGCGCCTTGAAGTCGTCCTTGGCGCGGGCCCGCAGCCGGGCGATCTTCGTGACGTCGACCTCGACGACCGTCGTGAGCTGGGCCTGCGTGTGCAGCGCCTCGACCATGCGCTCGGCGATGATCTGACGCAGCCGGCTGGCCTTCTCGGTCGTGCCGCGCAACGGCGAGACCTCGGCCTTCTTCGCCGGTGCGGCCGCGGGTGCCGCCGCCGGTGCGGGTGCCGACGCGGCCGACTCGGCGGCCTTGCGCGCCTCCTCGGCCTTGGCCGCAGCCTCGAGCACGTCCTCCTTGCGGATGCGACCGCCGACGCCCGTGCCGGTCAGCGACGCGACGTCGACGCCCTTCTCGGACGCGAGCTTGCGCACGAGCGGTGTGAGGTAGGAGCCACCCGCCGACGGGGACGGAGCCGGGGCCTGTGCCTTCGGCTGCGGCGTCGCCTCGGGCTGCGGCTTGTCCTGCGCCGCGGCTGCCGGCTTCTCCGGCTTCGCCTGCGCTTCGGCCTGCGCCTCCGGCTTCTCCTGCGCCTCGGCCTTCGGCTCGGACTTCTCGGCTGCGGGGGCGTCGTCCTTCGCCGCCGGGGCCGACGACGAGGCCGCGTCGCCGGAGCCGACGAGCGCGAGCACCGCGCCGACCTCGACGGTCTCGTCCTCCTCGACCTTGATCTCGAGCAGCGTGCCCGCGACCGGCGAGGGGATCTCGGTGTCGACCTTGTCGGTCGAGATCTCGAGCAGGGGCTCGTCGACCTCGACGGCGTCGCCCACGGCCTTGAGCCACCGCGTGACGGTGCCCTCGGTCACGGACTCGCCCAGCGCGGGCAGCGTGACCTCCTGGCCACCGCCGCCGCCACCGCCGCCGGACGACGCCGCGGGCGCGTCCTCGTGCTCCTCGGTCGGCTGCTGGGGCGCCTGCTCGGCGGCGGGCTCCTCGGCCGGGGCCTGCTGCTCGGCGGCGCCGGACGCCTGCTCCGGCTCGTCGGCCTGCTCCGGCTCCTGCTGCTCGTCGGAGCCGGAGCCGGCGTCGTCGGAGCCCTCGCCGGAGCCGATGACCGCGAGGGTCGCGCCGACCTCGACGGTCTCGTCCTCGTCGACGAGGATCTTCTCGAGCACGCCCGCGACGGGCGAGGGGATCTCGGTGTCGACCTTGTCGGTCGAGATCTCGAGCAGGGGCTCGTCGACCTCGACACGGTCGCCGACCGCCTTGAGCCACCGGGTGACGGTGCCCTCGGTGACGGACTCACCGAGCGCGGGAAGCTGCACGTTCTCGGACATGACCGCTCGTGTCTCCTTCGATCCTGGGGTCAGTTGTGGGCGTGCAGCGGCTTGCCGGCGAGCGCGAGGAACGCCTCACCGAGAGCCTCGTTCTGCGTCGGGTGGGCGTGGATCAGCTGGGCGACGTCCTCGGGGTACGCCTCCCAGTTGACGATGAGCTGGCCCTCGCCGATGAGCTCGCCGACCCGTGCACCGATCATGTGCACGCCGACGACCGGGCCGTCCTTCTTGCGCACGAGCTTGATGAAGCCCTGGGTGGCGAGGATCTGGCTCTTGCCGTTGCCACCGAGGTTGTACTCGAGGGTCTCGACGTTCTCGTCGCCGTACAGCTCCTTGGCGCGCTTCTCGGTGACGCCGACCGACCCGACCTCGGGGTCGGAGTAGGTCACGCGCGGGATGCCGGACTCGTCGATCGTCGGCGGGTTGAGGCCCGCGATCTCCTCGGCGACGAAGATGCCCTGCTGGAACCCGCGGTGCGCGAGCTGCAGGCCGGGGACGATGTCGCCGACCGCGTAGATCTTCGCGACGCCCGTGTGCAGCCGCTCGTCGGTGATGACGAAGCCGCGGTCGAGCGTGATGCCCTGCTCCTCGTACCCGAGGCCCGAGGTGCTGGGGCCGCGGCCGACCGCGACGAGCAGCACGTCGGCGTCGAACGTCTTGCCGTCCTCGAGCGAGACGTGCACACCGTTGTCGTCCTGCGTGACGCCGGAGAACCGCACGCCCAGGTTGAACGCGATGCCGCGCTTGCGGAACGCGCGCTCGAAGGCCTTGGAGACGGCCTCGTCCTCGTTGGGGACCAGGTGGGGGAGCGCCTCGATGATCGTGACGTCAGCGCCGAACGAGCGCCACACGCTCGCGAACTCGGAGCCGATGACCCCGCCGCCGAGGATGATCGCCGAGCGCGGCACCCAGTCGAGCGTGAGGGCCTGGTCGGACGTGATGACGCGGCCACCGATGTCCAGCCCCGGCAGAGAGCGGGCGTAGGAGCCCGTGCCGAGCACGATGTGCTCACCGGTGAGGGTGCGGTCGCCGACCTGCACGGTGTTCGGGCCGGTCAGCTTGCCGTAGCCCTCGACGACCTCGATCTTGCGGGACTTGATCAGCCCCTGCAGCCCCTTGTAGAGGCGACCGATCACGTTGTCCTTGTACGAGTTCACGCCGCCCATGTCGATGCGCTCGAGCTGCGTGTGCACACCGAAGTGCGCGCCGTCGCGGGCGTTGTCCGCGAGCTCGGCCGCGTGCAGCAGCGCCTTGGTGGGGATGCACCCGCGGTGCAGGCAGGTGCCGCCGACCTTGTCGGCCTCGACCAGGGCGACGGTCTTGCCCAGCTCGGCGGCGCGCAGCGCGGCCGCGTAGCCGCCGCTGCCTCCGCCCAGGACGACGATGTCGAAAGCGGTGCCGTTCTCGGCCACGTGCGCACTCCTCGCATGCTCGGGTTGCCCGGTGGGCTGCCGACCCATCTTGTCATCCCACCCCCGTCGCGACGAACCGGCCACCACGTCCGCGCGTGTGAGTCCCACGACATTCGTCCCATGTACCGGTCGGACGTCGCACCGCGGTCGCGTGCGGACGGCCGCGCGCACGGGTGACTCCCAGCGCACGTCCAGGCACCGTGGGTAGGGTGCCGCGCATGGGTCTGTTCTCGCGTCGGCGACGCCAGGTCACGGACGTGCCCGCAGGACGCGACGCACGGGCCGAGACCCTTGCGTACCTGCGGGAGTTCGTCACGACCCGCGTCGGGGTCGAGGCGTACGTCGAGCCGCGCACCAACGTGACGCCGACGACGCTCATGCTCGTCGCGACCGACGGGGAGTGGACGCGCCGCAAGGTGCCCGACGAGCGGACGGCCGCCGCGCTCGCGCGCGACCTGCAGATCCCCGTGTACGACGTGCAGCGCACGGGCTACCCCCAGCGCGTGCGCGACTGGAACGCGCGGCAGCGCATCGAGCGGCGTCGCCGCGCGGCCGAGGCCGCCGACCGCGGCTGACGGAGCGCGGGCCGCCCGTCCCGCGCACGGCACCGGCC
>JAFAEH010000313.1 GCA_023424135.1 Actinomycetes bacterium
GGCCTGGACGGCGGCCGGCACGGGCGCGGGCGGCACGTCGTAGGTGCGTCCGTCGCGGTCGAGCGCGAGCGACCCTGCCGCGCCGCGGGTCACCACCGCGAGCCGCGCGCCCTGCGCGACGCGGTCGCGCAGGTAGGCCGCCGGGTCGTCGAGGCGCACGTCGGACGCGACGACGACGTCCGCCGCGGACGTGAACGCGCGTGCATACGCACCGGACGTGCCGTCGTCGTCGTGCACGTCGCACCACACCGGCACACCCGCGCTCCGCGCCGACGCGAGCACGGGGCGTGCGTGCTCGGCGAGGTCGACGACGGCGGCCGCGACCCCGTCGAGCCGCACCGGCGGCACCGGGTCGGCGGCCTCGGGCAGCGTGAGGTACACCGACACGCGCCCACCGGTCGCGTCGACGAGGTTGACGTGCCGTTCGCTCGCGCCGTCGCGCGCGGGCAGCACGTCGAGCGTGATGCGTGGGCGTGCGAGCGCCGCCGCCACGTCCCGCGCGGCGTCGTCGTCGCCGAGGACCGTGCGCACCGTGACGTCGGTGCCCAGCGCCGCGAGCGTCAGCGCCTTGCCAGCGGACGTCCCGCCGAGCCCCTGCGCCCAGCCCTGCGCGAACGTCGTGTGCGGGCGGGGCTCGGGCAGCGACGCGACGCGCACCGTCGTGTTCCAGGACGAGGGGCCGACGACCAGCACGTGGGGCACGTCGTGAGTCTAGGGCCGTCGCCGGCCCCGCGTCCCGTGGCCGGGGGTGCGCTCGACGCGCGGGATCGCGGCCGGGGCAGCAGACTGCACGGCGTGCGGAGCATGGGTGTGGAGGAGGAGTACCTGCTGGTCGACGCCGCGGGCGTGCCGACCGGGGTGGCGGATGCGGCGGTGCGCGCGCACGAGCGCGGCGGCGGCGAGGCCGCCGAGGAGGGTGAGCCCGGCGGCGGCCTGGAGCACGAGCTGCAGGCGCAGCAGGTCGAGACGGGCACGCACCCGTGCGTCGACCTCGCGGAGCTGGCCGACGAGGTGCGTGCGGGCCGGGCCCGCGCGTCGCATGCCGCGGTGCAGGCCGACGCCCGGCTCGTGGCGGTCGCGACGTCGCCGCTGCCCGGGCCGACGACGCTGTCCCACGGCGCGCGCTACGAGGCGATGGCGCAGGCCTACGCCCTGACCGTGCGCGAGCAGCTCACGAGCGGGTGCCACGTGCACGTGTCGGTCGCCGACGACGACGAGGGCGTCGCGGTGCTCGACCGGATCGGGCCCTGGCTGCCGGTGCTGCTGGCCCTGAGCGTCAACTCCCCGTACTGGCAGGGGGAGGACACGGGCTACGCGTCGATCCGCTCGCAGCTGTGGAACCGCTGGCCGACCGCGGGGCCGACCGCCCCGTTCGGGGACGCGCAGCGGTACCGCGAGACCGTCGACGAGCTCGTCGCGACGGGCGTCGCGCTCGACCCCGCGATGATCTACTTCGACGCGCGGATCTCGCAGCGGTACCCCACGGTCGAGGTGCGGGTCGCCGACGTGTGCCTGCGTGCCGACGACGCGGTGCTCGTCGCGGCGCTCTCGCGCGGGCTCGTCGAGACGGCCGCGCGTGAGGCGGCCGACGGCGTCGGCCCGACCCACGCACGCGTCGAGCCGCTGCGGGCGGCGACGTGGCGCGCGGGCCGTTCAGGGCTGGCGGGTGACCTGCTCGTCCCACCGGCGCTGACACCCGTGCCTGCACGCGACGCGGTCGCGGCGCTGCTCGACCACGTGCGCGACGCGCTCACGGACACCGGCGACCTGCCGACCGTGCAGGACCTGCTGTCGCGGTTGTGGTCGCGGGGGACCGGCGCGGACGAGCAGCGGGGCTGGGCGCGCGACGGCGGCCTGCCCGAGGTCGTCGAGCAGGCCGTCGCCGCCACTCTCGCCTGAGGTCAGGACGCCCGCAGCCACACGGTCGTGCCGGGCGGGAGCGTGGCGCCGTCGACCGGTCCGGACGCGAGCAGCACGTCCCCACCGGGCAGGGTGACGGCGCTCTCGCCGAGGTTCGCCACGACGACGACGTCACCGTTGCGCAGCGCGAGCACGTGCTCGCCGCCGGGGTGGTCGAGCCACGTCAGGCCGCCCTCGCCGAGGCGCTCGGCGCGCCGGAGGCGCAACGCCGCGCGGTAGAGCTCGTACGTCGACCCGGCGCGTCCGCGCTGACGGTCGACGGCCAGGTCCGCCCAGCCGTCGGGCTGCGGCAGCCACGTCGCGCCCGTGGGGGAGAAGCCGTACCCCGGCGCGTCACCGACCCACGGCAGCGGCACGCGGCACCCGTCCCGGCCGCGCTCGGCGCCGCCGGTGCGGAAGAACGCGGGGTCCTGACGCAGGTCGTCGTCGAGCGCGGTGTGGTCCGGCAGGCCGAGCTCCTCGCCCTGGTAGAGGTAGGCGGACCCGGGCAGGGCGAGCATGAGCAGCGTCGCGGCGCGGGCGCGGTGCAGGCCGAGCGCCGCGTCGGGCTGCTCGTCGCCGTGACCGATGCCGTTGGGCCGGTGGGTCGGGTCGGACAGCCCGAGGCGGGACGCGTGGCGCACGACGTCGTGGTTCGACAGGACCCACGTGGTCGGGGCGCCGACGGCGTCGTTCGCCGCGTAGGACGCCGTGATGACGCGGCGCAGGGCGGGACCGTGCCACCCCGCGGCGAGGAACGCGAAGTTGAACGACTGGTGCGCCTCGTCGGGGCGCACGTAGCGGGCGAGGCGGCTGAGCGGCTCGACCCATGCCTCGGTGACCATGACGCGGTCGCCGTCGTAGGAGTCGAGCACGCGGCGCCACGCGCGGTAGATCTCGTGCACGCCGTTCTGGTCGAACATGGGGCCGCGGTTGCCCGACCCCTCGACGGCGTCGACGTCCGCGACGGCGTCGTCCGAGCCGTCGATCATCGTCACGTGCCCGTCCCAGTCGGGCAGCCCGTCGGCCTTGACCATGCCGTGCGCGACGTCGACGCGGAACCCGTCGACACCCCGGTCCAGCCAGAACCGCAGGACGTCCTCGAACTCGGTCCGGACCTGCGGGTTCTCCCAGTTCAGGTCCGGCTGCTTGGAGTCGAACAGGTGCAGGTACCACTGCCCGGGGGTCCCGTCGGCGTCGGTCGTGCGGGTCCACGCGGGTCCGCCGAAGATCGACTCCCAGTTGTTGGGCGGCAGCTCGCCGTGTGCGCCGCGCCCGTCGCGGAAGTGGTACCGCTCGCGCTCGCGGGAGCCGGGTGCGGCGGGCAGCGCGGCCTGGAACCACGCGTGCTCGTCCGAGGTGTGGTTGGGGACGAGGTCGACCACGACGCGCAGTCCGAGGTCGTGCGCGCGCGCGACGAGGGCGTCGGCGTCGGCGAGCGTGCCGAACAGGGGGTCGACGTCGCGGTAGTCCGCGACGTCGTAGCCGGCGTCGGCCTGCGGGGAGCGGTAGAAGGGTGAGAGCCACACGGCGTCGACGCCGAGCTCGACGAGGTGATCGAGGTGGGCGGTGACCCCGGGCAGGTCGCCGATCCCGTCACCCGACGCGTCGGCGAACGAGCGCGGGTAGACCTGGTAGATGACGGCGTGCCGCCACCACTGGTGGTCGGTGTCGGGGCGGTGGACGAGCATGGTCGTCCGGGTGGACTCGACGGTCACGGGTGCAGCCTTCCTGGTGGTACAGACGAGCGTCGACCGGAGCGCGGCGCGCGTGGTCGGTGGAGGACGCCGGTGGAGGACGTCCGTGGGGGGACGGGGCGTCAGTGAGCGTGTGACGCGATGCCCGGCGTGCGGGCGTCGGCCGGCGCCGTGCCGGTCGAGCCGCGCACGACGAGCTCGGGGTGGAACAGCAGCTCCGCACGAGCCGCGGGGGTGCCGGTGACCTCGGCGACGAGCGCGGAGACCGCGGCGTGGCCCATGGCGGCGACCGGCTGGCGCACGGTCGTCAGCGGCGGGTCGGTGAACGCGATGAGCGGGGAGTCGTCGAAGCCGACGACCGAGACGTCCTCCGGTACCCGCAGGCCCAGCGTGCGTGCGGCGCGCACGGCGCCGAGCGCCATGAGGTCGGAGCTGCACACGATCGCGGTGTGCCCGGAGCGGATCAGCTCGGTCGCGGCGGCCTGACCGCCCTCGACCGTGAAGAGCGTCGAGACGACGTGCCCGTCGGGTCCCACGCCCAGGTCCCGCTCGAGGAGCGAGACGAATGCGTCGCGCTTACGCTGCGAGGGGACGAAGCGTGTGGGTCCGATCGCGAGCCCGATCGCTCGGTGGCCGAGGGAGTACAGGTGCCGGAATGCCTGGTCCATCGCGGCGGCGTCGTCGGTCGACACGGCGGCGGCGTCGACGCCCTCGGCGTACCCGTTGACGAGCACGATCGGCACGCCGCGCCCGCGCAGTCGGTGGTAGCGGTCCTTGCCGGCCGACGTGTCGGCGTGCAGCCCGGAGACGAAGACGATGCCGTCGACGCCGTGCTCGAGCAGCAGCTCGACGTACTGGTCCTCGGTCGTGCCGCCGGGCGACTGTGTGCACAGCAGCGGGGTGTAGCCGCGGTCGCTCAGCATCGTCTCGATGACCTGGGCGAACGCGGGGAAGACGGGGTTGGTGAGCTCGGGCACGACCAGGCCGACGAGTCCGGCCGAGCGCATGCGCAGCTTCTCGGGCCGCTCGTAGCCGAGCATGTCGAGCGCGGCGAGCACAGCCTGCCGCGCCTGCGCGGACACGCCCGGCTTGCCGTTGAGCACGCGCGACACGGTCGCGGTGCTCACCCCGGCCTGCTCGGCCAGGTCGGTCAGACGTGTACGCACGAAGGGCAGCGTAGTCGGAGTCACCGGACCTCCTCGTCCCGTGGTCGGCGTGCGTTGTGCACGCGTGCTGAAACAGATACCTGAAAGTTACCGTAACGACTTGCAGCGGAGGGTGCAACGGACATACGGTCTCGGCACGGGCCGACGGCGGCACAGAGCCGACGTCGGTCGACGAACGGACTAACAGGAGACGAACGATGCGACGAGGCATCCCGGCCGGGGCGTTGGCGCTCGGCCTCGCGCTGGCGCTGACGGCGTGCAGTGGATCTGGGGACGACACGTCGGACGGTGCCACGTCCGACACGACCGGTGACGCAGGCTCCGGGGGGAGCCTGGTCGTCTGGGTCGACGAGACGAGGCAGGCGGCCGTCGAGGCCGCGGCCGAGGCCTTCGAGAGCGAGAACGACGTCGACGTCGAGCTCGTCCTGAAGAACTTCGAGGACATCCGGGCGGACTTCCTCGCCCAGGTGCCCACGGGCGAGGGCCCCGACCTGACCGTCGGTGCTCACGACTGGCTCGGCGAGCTGACGAGCAACGGCGTCGTCGCACCGATCGAGCTCGGCGACACGGCCGAGGAGTTCGAGGAGGTCGCCGTCCAGGCGTTCACCCAGGACGGGCAGGTGTACGGCCTGCCGTACGCGATCGAGAACATCGCGCTGATCCGCAACACCGCCCTGGCCGACACGGCGCCGGCGACGTGGGACGAGGCGATCGCGGCAGGCCAGGCCGCCGGCACGCGCTACCCGTTCCTCATCCAGACCGGCACCGAGGGCGACCCGTACACGTACTACCCGTTCCAGACGTCCTTCGGGGCGCCCGTGTTCGTGCAGAACGACGACGGGTCCTACACCTCGGAGCTGGCCCTGGGCGGGGAGCCCGGTCACGCGTTCGCGTCGTGGCTGCAGGCGCAGGGGGCCGCCGGCGTGCTGTCGGTGGACATCACGTACGACATCGCGGTCGAGGCGTTCAAGAACGGCGAGTCGCCGTTCATCGTCGGCGGGCCGTGGATGCTCGAGCAGTTCGCTGACCTCGACCTGTCGATCGACCCGATCCCGGCGGCCGGCAGCCAGCCCGCGCAGCCCTTCGTCGGTGTGCAGGGCTTCTACGTCTCGGCGCAGAGCGACAACGCGCTGCTGGCGAACGACTTCCTCGTCAACTACATCGCGACCGACGAGGCGCAGCTCGCGCTGTACGAGGCGGGCAACCGTCCGCCGGCCCTGAAGTCGGCTGCCGAGACGGCTGGTGCCGACCCGATCACCGCCGGCTTCGCGGCCGTCGGCGCCGAGGCCGTCCCCATGCCGTCGATCCCCGAGATGGGTTCGGTCTGGGCGTTCTGGGGCGTCACGCAGGCGAACATCATCTCGGGTGCGGCCGAGCCGGTCGCGGCCTGGGACAAGATGGTCACCGACATCGAGGCGGCGATCGGGTCCTGACCCGGTCCTCCAGGTCGCGCCGCGGGGTCTCCCGCGG
>JAFAEH010000008.1 GCA_023424135.1 Actinomycetes bacterium
GTGCGGGCCTGTGCGGCGAGCCCGACGTCGACGAGCAGCGCGTCCGCGGTGGTGCGGGCCTCACGAGCCCGCACGCCCTGTGCGCGCGGTCCGAACGCGACGTTCTCGCGCGCCGACAGGTGCCCGAACAGCAGACCGTCCTGCAGCGCGACGCCCAGCCCGCGGGCGCGGGGCGGCACGTGGTGGCCCGACGCCGCGTCGGCCAGGACCCGGCCGTCGAGGTGGACGTGCCCGGACGTGACCGCGACGAGCCCGGCGACCGCCTCGACGAGGGTCGACTTCCCGCTGCCGTTGGGGCCCATGACGGCCAGGACGCGGCCCGGCGGGACGTGCAGCGTCACGTCGAGGTCGAACGCGTCGCGCTCGACCCGCACGTGCGCCTCGAGGGTCACCGTGCCCTCCGGGTACGTGCCGCACGCGCCCCGGGCAGACCGCCGACCCACCGCCCGCGCAGCGCGACGAGGACGACGACCGACAGCGTGAGCAGCAGCACCGACATCGCGACCGCCTGCTCGGGGGCGGTGTCCATCGCCAGGTACACCGCGAGCGGCATCGTGCGTGTCGTGCCCGGGAAGCTGCCGGCGAAGGTCACCGTCGCGCCGAACTCACCGAGCGCGCGGGTGAAGCACAGGGCTGCCCCGGCCGCCAGACCGGGTGCGACGGCCGGCAGGGTGACGCGGCGCAGCACGTACCCGGGCGATGCGCCGAGCGTCTGCGCGGCGAGCGCGCGGCGACGGTCGGCGCCGCGCAGCGCGCCCTCGACGGCCAGGACGAGGAACGGCAGCGCGACGAACACCTGCGCGAGGACGACCGCCGCGGACGTGAACGGCACGGTCACGCCGAACCAGGCGTCCAGCGAGCGACCGAGCAGACCACGGCGACCGAGCAGCAGGAGCAGGGCCACCCCACCGACGACCGGCGGCAGCACGAGCGGGACCGTGACGAGCGCGCGCAGGAGCCACGCGCCCGGCAGGTCGTCGTGCGCGAGCGCCCACGCGAGCGGGACCCCGAGCACGAGGGCCACGAGGGTCGCGCACGACGCGGTGAGCAACGACAGGCGCAGCGCCTCGAGCACCGCGGGGTCGGCGACCAGGCCGGGCAGGGCGCGCCAGGGCGTCGCGACGAGCAGCGCGACGAGCGGTGCGACGAGCACCGCGACGCCGAGCGTCGCGAGCGCGGCGAGCAGCACGCCGCCGGGGGTGGCCCGGGACGCGCGTGTCATGGCACGTCGAACCCGGCGGCGGACAGGGCCTGCGCGCCGACCGGGCCCGTGAGCAGCGCGAGGAACGCGGCCCCGGCCCTCGGGTTCGGCGCATCGGGCAGCGCGAGAGCGGGGTAGTCGGTCGGGACCTGCACGTCGGCGGGGATGTCGATGCCCTCGACGTCGGCCCCGGCGGCGAGGACGTCCGTGCGGTAGACCAGCCCGGCGTCGGCCTCGTCGAGCTGCAGCCGGGTGAGGACGGCGCGCACGTCCTGCTCGAGCGTGTCGGGGGCGGCGGTGATCCCGGCCTTCTCGAGGACCTGGGCGCCGACGGCACCGCACGGGACCTCGGGTGCGCACAGCGCGACGACGAGGTCGGGGTCGGCGAGGTCGGCCAGCGACGTCACGCCGCCGGGGTTGCCGGCGGGCACCGCGAGCTGCAGGCGGTTGGTCGCGACGACCACGGGGGTACCGCCCACCGCGTCGGTGGCGGTCGACATGGTCGCGGGGCTCGCGGTCACGAGCACGTCGGCCGGTGCGCCCGCCACGACCTGCCCGGCGAGCGCCGAGCTCGCGGCGAAGCTCGTCTCGACCCGGATGCCGGGGTGCTCGGCCTCGAACGCCTCGGCGAGGTCGGTGACGACGTCGGTGAGCGACGCCGCGGCCAGGACCACGAGGGTGCCGGACAGCGGGGGCTCGGTCGTCGCGCCGGGCGCACCGGTCGCGTCCGTGGGTGACGGGGACGTCGTCCCGGCGGTCGGGGCGCAGGCGACCAGGCCGACGAGGACGGTCAGCGCGCCCAGGCTGTGCAGGGTGCGGTTCACGGACGGGCCTCCACGTGGGCGACGGCCACGTCGGTGGCCTTGACGACGGCGACCGCGACGACCCCGGGTTCGAGCCCGAGCTCGTCGGCCGCCTCGCGGCTGATGAGCGAGACGAGCCGGTACGGGCCCGCCTGGAGCTCGACCTGCGCCATCACGGTGTCGCGCACGACCCGCGTGACGATGCCGCGCACGCGGTTGCGGGTCGAGTGGTGACCGCTGCCGGGCTCCCGCTCGGCGCCGAGCTCCTGCGCGAGCCGTGCGAGCGCGGGCCCGTCGACCTCGAGATGGCCGGCGTCGTCGCGCCGGGCGGCCAGACGACCGGCGTCGACCCAGCGGCGGACGGTGTCGTCGCTGACGCCGAGCAGCGTCGCTGCGTCGGTCACGCGGTAGGTGGGCACGGGCGGGAGCCTAGCCCTCAGACGTATCTGCGGCGTGAACACGCCCTCACGAGCCGCAGATGCGGCGTGTGCCCGCCGGGTGGGGCGTGCACGACGCCCTAGGCTGACCCGATGAGCCCGGACTCGTCCCGTCTGCACCCCCCGGCCCGCCGGGTCGCCCGAGCGCAGGTCGGCACCGACCCCGTCGACGTCACGGACCTTGCCGCGCTCGTCGGGGACGACGCCGCCGGTGCGGTCGTCACGTTCGCCGGGGTCGTGCGTGACCACGACCACGGACGGGGCGTCACCGGCCTGGAGTACGTCGCGCACCCCGACGCCGCCGACGTGCTGGCGCGCGTGGTCGCCGACGTGACGGCCCGCAGCGCGGTCGACGCCGTCGCGGTCGTGCACCGGGTCGGTGCGCTCGCCGTCGGGGAGTGCGCGCTGGGTGTCGCGGTGTCGGCCGCGCACCGGCACGAGGCGTTCGCGGCGGCCGCGCTGCTCGTCGACGAGGTCAAGGAGCACCTGCCCGTGTGGAAGCGGCAGGACCTCGCGGCCGGCGGCCACGAGTGGGTGGGCAGCGCCTGACGCCGAGCACGTGCGACGCGCGCCGGTCAGCCGCCCGCGAAGGGCGGCAGCACGTCGACGCGCTCCGGTGACCCGAGGGGCTCGTCGCGGTCGCGGCGCAGCACCCCGTCGACCAGCAGCGCGCACCGCGCGGCGACGTCACGCAGCGCCGGCC
>JAFAEH010000037.1 GCA_023424135.1 Actinomycetes bacterium
CTCGTCGCCGACCTGCGCACCGCCGCGACGACCGCGGGCCGGCACGTCGTCGACGCCACCGGCATGACCCCCGCCGACGGGCGCGACCCGTCGGTGCTGTCGCGTGTGCTCGTCGTCGACCGGCCCCGCTGGGCGCAGGCCAACGCCGAGATGTTCGCGGTCATGGCCGCACCTCTGGCGACGCGCCGCGACGGGACGCCCGTGCACGTCCCCGACGCGGCACGGCTGGCCGCCGCGGCGCAGGTGGGCGGCGTCCTGGCGCTGCTGTCCGGCAAGGTGATCGGTCAGTTCGACCCGTTCACCGCGGCGCCCGGTGAGCCCGGACGTCTGCTGCTCGTCGCGCCGAACGTGCTGGCCACGCAACGTCAGCTCGGGGTGGACGGCCCGGACTTCCGGCTGTGGGTCGCGCTGCACGAGCAGACGCACGCGCTGCAGTTCGCCGCGGCACCGTGGCTCGCCGAGCACCTGAGCGCCCGCTCGGCGGACCTGCTGTCCGACCTCGCGGACCTCGCCCCCGGCGGCCATGGGCACGGTGACGAGCACGGTGAGCACCGGTCGGCGCTGCCGCGGCTCGAGGACCTGCTCGGGGCGCTCGTGCGTGCGGTCACCGACGACGGCGGCGGGGTGCTCTCGCTGCTGACCGAGCACCAGCGCGCGGTGTTCGACGAGGTCGGCGCGATCATGTCGCTGCTCGAGGGGCACGCCGACGTGATGATGGACGCCGTCGGCCCGTCGGTCGTGCCGAGCGTGCGCGCGATCCGCCGCGCGTTCGAGCGACGCCGCGACGCCGCCGCGCGGGCCGGCGGCTTCGACGGGGTCGTCCGGCGCCTGCTCGGCATGGACCTGAAGCTCGCGCAGTACCGCGACGGCGCCGCGTTCGTGCGCACGGTGCGCCGGCGGGTGGGGCTCGACGGTCTCAACGCGGTGTGGTCCGGCCCCGAGGCGCTGCCGAGCGCGGCGGAGATCGGCGACCCCGTCGCGTGGGTGCGTCGCGTCCACGGGTGAGGTCGCGGGCATGAGCGGACCGGCCCCCGCGGTCGCGGCCGTACGCGTCGCGGTGCGCCGCGCGCTCGTCGACGTGCCGCAGGACGCGACGGTGCTCGTCGCGTGCTCGGGCGGGGCGGACTCCCTGGCGCTCGCGGCGGGCCTCGCATGGGAGGCGCGGTCGCGCCAGCGCGCCGGGGCGGTGGTCGTCGACCACGGGCTGCAGGCGGGGTCGTCGTCGGTCGCTGCTGCGGCGGCCGACGCATGCCGCGGGCTGGGGCTGGCACCCGTGCACGTCGTGCGCGTCGACGTCGGGACGTCCGGCGGGCCCGAGGGCGCCGCCCGCACGGCGCGGTACGACGCGCTCACGGAGGTCGCGGGCCAGGAGGGTGCTGTCGCCGTGCTCCTGGGCCACACGCTCGACGACCAGGCCGAGACGGTGCTGCTCGCGCTCGCGCGCGGTTCGGGGGAGCGGGCCCTGGCGGGGATGCGCCCGGTGCGGGGGCTGTGGCGCCGTCCCTTGCTGGGCGTGCGGCGCACGACGACGGAGGACGCCTGCGCGGCGCTGGGTCTCGCACCGTGGCACGACCCGACGAACGGTCGTGACGCGCGGACGTGGGACACGCCCGGTGGGGGGCCGGTGGCGACGGGGGACGACGCGCCCGGCGCCGACGACGTGCCCGGCGCCCCCGACGTGCCCGGCGCGAGTCCGGTGGTGACACGGGACAGCGCCTCCGGGGCTCGTGAGGCGTCCGGCGCCATGGACGTCGCGGCGCTCCCGCTGCGCAGCCGCGTGCGCCGCGAGGTGCTCCCCGTGCTCGAGCAGGTGCTCGGGCCGGGTGTCGCCGAGGCCCTCGCACGCACGGCGGACGCGCTGGCCGACGCGACCGACGCGCTCGACACCCTGGCGGCCGACCTCCTGACCCGCGCGGCCCCGGTCCACCCCGCCGACCCCGTCATCGGTCACGCCGTGGGCGCTCGAGCCGTGACGGATGACGGGGTCGGCTGGGACGTGGACGTGCTGGCGGGGGCCGCGGCAGGGGTGCGACGCCGGGCGGTGCACCTCGCGGCCGTCCGGGCGGGGTGCCCCGCGGGGTCGCTCGCGCGCCGGCACGTGCTCGCCGTGGACGCGCTGCTGACCCACTGGCACGGGCAGGGCCCCGTGCACCTGCCCGGTGGCCGGGTCGCGGTCCGCGCGTGTGGCAGGCTCTACCTCGGCCGGCCGTCGGCGCCGGCGGGCGGGGGCGCGCACGCACCCGTGCAGGGGGACCCAGGGCACGACGATCTCGACGACCGGGAGTGAGCGGTGGACGCGGCGGACATGGGTGACGACCTCGAGCGGGTGCTGCTGAGCGAGGAGCAGCTCCACGCCCGGCTGGACGAGATCGCGGCGCAGATCGACGCCGACTACGCGGGGCAGCAGCTGCTGCTCGTCGGTGTCCTCAAGGGCGCCGTCATGGTGATGGCGGACCTCGCGCGGCGGCTGCGCGGCAACGTCGCGATGGACTGGATGGCGGTGTCGTCCTACGGGTCGGGCACCAAGTCGTCGGGCGTCGTGCGGATCCTCAAGGACCTCGACACCGACCTGACGGGCCGGCACGTGCTGATCGTCGAGGACATCATCGACTCGGGCCTGACGCTGTCGTGGCTGCTGTCGAACCTGCGCTCGCGCGGACCTGCGTCGGTCGAGATCGCGACGATGCTGCGCAAGCCGGAGGCCGCGAAGGTCGACGTGCCGGTGCGGTACGTGGGCTTCGACATCCCCACGGAGTTCGTCGTCGGGTACGGGCTGGACTACGCCGAGCGGTACCGCAACCTGCCGTTCGTGGGCACGCTCGCGCCGCACGTCTACCAGGGCTGAGGCCCTCCCGGCCCGGCGGGTCCGCGACCGGGGCCGGTGTGCCCTCGGCGAACAGGGCCGGGTCCAGACAGGTCCAGCGTGTACTTTCAAGGGCAGAGTCCCTGCGAGCGGAGGATGAGGGGCCTGGCCCCGATCGCCCATGAACTTCAAGCGTCTCGTCCGCGGCCCCTTCCTGTGGGTCGCCCTCGCCGTCGCGCTCACGGTCGCGGCCTTCTCGATGCTGCAGATGCCTGCCGTGCAGCAGATCGACACGTCCGCGGGCCTGCAGCTGCTCGAGGACGGCAAGGTCGAGCAGGCCCTCGTCACGGAGGGCACGCAGCGCGTCGACCTCACGCTGAGCGAGGCTTACGACCCCGACCCGGACGAGGAGGGTGACCTCGGCAAGCAGGTCTACTTCTTCTACGTCACACCGCAGGGCCCGCAGGTGGTCGACGCGATCACGGCCGCCGCACCGAAGGACGGTTTCACCTCGAAGGTGCCGCAGCCGTCGTGGTGGGGCAGCCTGCTCACGCTCGTCCTGCCGTTCATCATCATCCTGGGCCTGTTCTGGTTCCTCATGGCGAACATGCAGGGCGGCGGCTCGCGCGTCATGAGCTTCGGCAAGTCCAAGGCGAAGCTCGTCTCCAAGGAGTCGCCCAAGGTCACGTTCGCGGACGTCGCGGGCGTCGACGAGGCGGTCGAGGAGCTGCAGGAGATCAAGGAGTTCCTCTCCGAGCCCGCCAAGTTCCAGGCCGTGGGCGCGAAGATCCCCAAGGGCGTGCTGCTGTACGGCCCTCCGGGCACCGGCAAGACCCTGCTCGCGCGCGCTGTCGCGGGCGAGGCGGGTGTGCCGTTCTACTCGATCTCCGGCTCGGACTTCGTCGAGATGTTCGTCGGTGTCGGTGCGAGCCGTGTGCGCGACCTGTTCCAGCAGGCCAAGGAGAACAGCCCGGCGATCATCTTCGTCGACGAGATCGACGCGGTCGGCCGGCACCGTGGTGCGGGTCTTGGCGGCGGGCACGACGAGCGTGAGCAGACCCTCAACCAGATGCTCGTCGAGATGGACGGGTTCGACGTCAAGACGAACGTCATCCTGATCGCGGCGACCAACCGCCCCGACATCCTCGACCCGGCGCTGCTGCGTCCCGGTCGGTTCGACCGGCAGGTCGCGGTCGAGCCGCCGGACCTCAAGGGACGTGAGCACATCCTGCGGGTGCACGCGCAGGGCAAGCCGATGGCGCCGGACGTCGACCTGGGTGTCGTCGCGCGACGCACCCCGGGCTTCAGCGGCGCGGACCTGGCGAACGTCCTCAACGAGGCGGCGCTGCTCACGGCGCGCCGCAGCGGGCAGGTCATCGACGACTCCGCGCTCGACGAGGCGATCGACCGCGTCATCGCCGGCCCGCAGAAGCGCACGCGCGTGATGAACGTCAAGGAGCTGAAGATCACCGCGTACCACGAGGGCGGGCACGCCCTGGTCGCGGCGGCGATGCGCTACACCGACCCGGTGACCAAGGTGACGATCCTGCCGCGCGGACGCGCGCTGGGGTACACGATGGTCATGCCGATGGAGGACAAGTACTCCACGACGCGCAACGAGCTGCTCGACCAGCTCGCCTACGCGATGGGCGGGCGGGTCGCCGAGGAGCTCGTGTTCCACGACCCGACCACGGGTGCGAGCAACGACATCGAGAAGGCGACCGCGACTGCGCGCAAGATGGTCACGCAGTACGGCATGAGCGCACGCCTGGGCGCGATCAAGCTCGGCCAGGAGTCGTCCGAGGTGTTCCTCGGCCGTGACGTCGGCCACCAGCGCGACTACTCCGAGGAGATCGCGGGCGCGATCGACGTCGAGGTGCGGGCGCTCATCGAGCGCGCGCACGACGAGGCGCGCGACGTGCTCGTCGAGTACCGCGACGTGCTCGACGCGCTCGTGCTCGAGCTGCTGGAGAAGGAGACCCTGAACCAGGAGCAGCTCGCTGCGGTCTTCGCGCCCGTCGTCAAGCGCCCGCCGCGCGACGTGTGGCTGTCCGGCGACGAGCGTGAGGTCTCCGAGCGTGGCCCCGTCATGACGCCCGCCGAGCTCGCCGCGCAGAACGGTCACGCCGTGGTCCCGCAGGACGAGGCCGCCGCGGCGCACCCGGAGAAGCCGGCGACGGCCGTCGTCCAGCTGCCGCCCGAGGGTACGCCGGACACCGACGGGCCGCGCTGACGTGGCGGGCACGGACGCTGCCGGCGCGAGCGGCACGGGGACGGCCGCCGCGGGGGCTGCGGGCGGTTCGGTGATCAGCAGCACGCGGGACGACGGCGGCCGGGCCGTCGCGCCGTACGACGAGGAGCGCGCCGCACGGGCGGTGCGTGAGCTGCTGCTGGCCGTCGGCGAGGACCCGGACCGTGAGGGGCTGCGCGAGACGCCGGCCCGCGTCGCACGCGCCTACCGGGAGATCTTCGCGGGCCTGAGCATGGAGCCGCGCGACGTGCTGACCACGACGTTCGACCTCGGCCACGAGGAGATGGTCCTGGTCCGCGACATCGAGGTGTACTCGACGTGCGAGCACCACCTGGTGCCGTTCCACGGCGTCGCGCACGTCGGCTACATCCCCGGTGCGGACGGCCGCATCACGGGGCTGTCGAAGCTCGCGCGGCTGGTCGACGTGTACGCGCGCCGCCCGCAGGTGCAGGAGCGCCTGACGTCGCAGGTCGCCGACGCGCTCGTCGACGTGCTGGACCCGAAGGGCGTGCTCGTGGTCGTGGAGTGCGAGCACCTGTGCATGTCGATGCGCGGGGTGCGCAAGCCGGGGTCGCGGACCGTGACGTCGGCCGTGCGGGGGCAGATGCGGGACGTGGCGACCCGGGCCGAGGCGATGAGCCTGGTCACCGGACGCTGAGCGGGGACCCCGTGGACGCGCGGACCACGACGACGGGCACGGACGGGCGACCGGCCACCGGCCCGCGGCTCGCGGCCCTGCCGCCGGCGCTGCGCGAGGCCGGACGCACGCTGGTCATGGGCGTCGTCAACGTCACGCCCGACTCGTTCTCCGACGGCGGGCGCTGGTTCGACGCCGATGCCGCGGTCGCGCGGGGGCTCGCGCTGCTCGACCAGGGCGCGGACCTGCTCGACGTCGGCGGCGAGTCGACCCGGCCGGGAGCTGCGCGTGTGCCGGCCGACGAGGAGCTGGCCCGCGTGCTGCCGGTCGTGGCGCGGCTCGTGGCCCACGGGGCGGTCGTGAGCGTCGACACGACGCGGGCCGACGTCGCCGAGCGCGCCGTCGGCGAGGGGGCGGTGCTGGTCAACGACGTCTCGGGCGGCATGGCCGACCCGGACATGGCGGGTGTCGTCGCGCGCAGCGGTGCGGCGTACGTCGCGATGCACTGGCGCGGGCACTCCGACGTCATGGACTCCCACGACGTGTACGACGACGTCGTGGCCGACGTCCGTCGCGAGCTCGCGCAGCGCGTCGAGGAGCTGCGCGCCGCGGGTGTGGACGACGGTCAGGTCGTGCTCGACCCGGGCCTGGGCTTCGCGAAGACCGGCGAGAGCAACTGGCCGCTGCTCGCGCGGCTGCCCGAGCTCGTCGCCGACGGGTTCCCCGTGCTGGTCGGGGCGAGCCGCAAGCGGTTCCTCGGGCACCTGATGGCGGGGGCCGACGGGACGCCCGCGCCGCCGCAGGGGCGCGACGACGCGACCGCCGCGATCAGCGCGCTGGCCGCGGCGGCGGGTGCGTGGGCCGTCCGCGTGCACGAGGTCGAGG
>JAFAEH010000074.1 GCA_023424135.1 Actinomycetes bacterium
GAGCCGTACCCCGTGCGCCCACCGGAGTGCCAGCCCGTGCACCCACCGAAGTGCCGGCCCGTGCACCCACCGAGGTGCCGGCCCCCGTGCGCGCCCGCCCCCCGCCCGCTCCCCGGATCCCCTCGCCCGTGCACTGGTCGGATATGTGACCAGTGCGCGTGCCCGGGAGCTGAGATGTGACCAGTTCGTCGCTGCGTACCTGGGCCGGGGTCATCGGCGGTCCTCCTTCGGCAGATCGGCCACCGTGGTCGACAGCTCGGCCGCCACCGGCTCCGTCACCGTGCCGACGGCCGGTGCACCCGCCAGCTCCCGCGCCTCGGGTCCCGCCGCCGAACGCGCCCGCAGCAGCGCCGACGGCGTCGTCAGCAGCCGGGACCGCGCCGGCACGACCCGCACGAGCAGCAGCGACGCACCGAGCGCGAGCGCGGTCACGAGCAGGACCAGCGGCAGACCGCGTGCGGGCGTCGAGTGCAGCGCCGGCACCGCGGCGACCGCGATCGTCAGCAGCGCCACGGGGTACACGTGCAGCAGGTACACGGGCAGGCTCAGACGCCCGACCGACTGCAGCGGCCGCGTCCACGGCCGGGCGGCGACCAGCACGCTCGCGCCGAGCACGGTCGCCAGGACCGCGCCCTGCGCGAGCAGCGCCGCCCCCGGGACACGACGCGCGACGGGGACGGCCACGAGCAGCGCCAGAAGCACGGCGGTCCCCGCGCCGACGACGGCCACGCGCCGCCACGTCGTCGACTCCACGGCCCGCAGCACCGCGGGCCCCGCGTGCACGCCGACGACGAACGGTGCGAGGAACGCCAGCGTGCGGTCCCACGCGAACACACCGGTCACGAGCAGGCCGGACGTCACCACCGAGCTCACGGCGAGCGCGCCGACCACGGACACCCGCGGGTGGTCGCGCAGCAGCCACGTCACGACCGTCACGGCGGCCAGCGACCAGAGGAACCAGTAGATGCTGTCGGGTGCGACGAGCACGAGCAGCAGCCGCCACGGGTCGCGGCCGGACTGCGGTGGGCCGTCGGACCGCACCTGGGGCAGGGCCGTGAAGAACACGAACCGCACGAGCGACCACACGACGAGCAGGTACACCAGCGGCAGCACGCGCCGACGCCACACCAGGGACCACGGCGAGACCCGCAGCCGCTGCTGCATGACCCCGGCGAGCAGGAAGAACGCCGGCATCGGGTAGAGCTCGAGCGGCACGCGCGCGCGGCCGAGGGGGGAGACCCCGACGTCCGCGGGCTCGAGGAAGAGCAGCGCGTGGTAGCCGACGACCATGACGATCGCCAGGCCCTTGGCGAGGTCGACCCAGCCGCGCCGGCCCGTGCCGGTCGCGGCCGTCGCCACCCGCGCCTCACCCACGCGCACGCTCCGCCTGCCACGCCAGGAACCAGCGCTTGAAGTAGATCGGCACCTCGTTCGCGACCCACGACGGCGTGGTGTGCCCCAGGTCGTGCGTGCGGATCGTCACGTCCGCGCCCTGCACGCGCGCCCGCTCGTAGAACGGGATCGCGTGGATCTGCGGTGGCGTGACCAGGTCGACGCCCGTCGTGTGGACGATGCGGATGCGGTCGCCCGCCCACGCCGACTCGGGGTGCCGGGCCGGGTTGGTGCGGTCCACGGCCGCCGTCGAGTAGTCGTACGCGGGTCCGATCTCCGCGCGCCCACCGAGGTCGTAGGAGCGCCGCACGTCCCAGAGCGCGTTGACGAAGTACAGGCCGACGACGTTCGGGACCAGGCCCGCGCCGAGCACCTCGGCGGCCAGCGCACCGCCCCCCGACGTGGCGCGCAGGAAGTTCGCCTCCACCCGCGCGAGCGACGACACGTACCGCCAGCCCGCGGCCTGGGCCTGGATCGCGTACGGACCGGCGTAGCCGTTGCCGCCCGCGTCCTGGCAGATGCAGGCGATGCCGCGGTCGACGAGCTGGCGTGCCTCGTACCCGAAGCCGTCGAGCAGCGCCCCGTGGTCGGAGCCCGAGCCGTGGTAGAACCACGCGAGCCCCTGGGGGGCGTCGAGGTCGAGGCCCTGCGGGATCATCAGCCACGCGCGGTCGCCGCCGATGTCGACCTGGACCGCGTCGTACAGCGTGCCGTTCGCGGTGCGCTGGCTCTGCCGGCGGCTGATCTCCCCGGGCAGGCGCGGCACGGGGGCCGCGCTCGCGGGCGGCGCCCCGAGCAGGCCCGCCAGCCCGAGCCCGAGCGTGGCGGCGCCCGCGAGGAACGCGCGGCGGCTCGGGTCGTGGGTGCGTTCGGTGCCGTGGGGTGTCGTCGTCATCGCTCCTCCTGCGGGCTGTGCGGTGCGGGGCGGGTCGTCGGCGAGTCCGCCCGGTCGGACGGCGGTGTGGCGGGATGCGGGGCCGGGGGCCGGCCGGGTCGGCCGCGCAGCTGGTGGCGCAGGTCGGCGATGGTGCGCAGGTCGCGCCGGTAGGCCGGGACGCACAGCGCGGCGAGCGCGAGCGCCGCGAGCAGCGCGAGCGCACCGACGGCGAGCGAGGTCCACGTGCCGTCGGGCGTGAGCCAGCGCGTGGCCGCGGCGCTCGCGACGAGCGCCCAGCCGTACACCAGGACGGTGCGGGCGCCGTTGCGCCAGATCTGACCGACGGGCGCGTCCGAGACACGGTGCAGCCACCACAGGTTCGCGGGCCACTGCAGCACGACGGCCGCCGTGTACGCCCACGCGACCCCGTACAGCCCGCCCTGGGCCCCGCCGACGATCATCGCGATCTGCAGGGGTCGGGTCACCAGGGACAGGCGCAGGTGCTGGTGGGTCAGCCCCTGCGAGAGGTAGACCCAGTAGCAGGCGTAGCCGGCCATGGTGAAGAAGCCCGCGATCGCGAGCACCTGGAACAGCCCGGCGGTCTCGAGCCACCGGGGCCCGAGCGCGACGAGCACGACGGAGGGTGCCTGCGCGGCCGCGAACGCGAGGATCGCGCTGACGAGGTTGAGCATCGCGGTCTGCCCGGTGAGCAGGAACTGCCGGTAGCGCGGCGGGTCGTCCACGAGCCGCGACAGCACGGGCAGCGCGACCCGCGTGATCGGCGCGTTGATCTGGTACAGCGGCAGCACCAGGAGCTGGAACGCGCGGTTGTACAGGCCGAGCGGCCCGGGCCCCAGGGTCGAGCCGATGACGACGGAGTCGACGTTGTTGCTCGCGTACGCGAGCATCTGCCCGCCCACGAGGTTCGCGCCGAACGACACGAACGGCCGCACCGGCTCGTCGCGCGCCCACCGCCCCGGCAGCCAGCGGCACACGACGAGCAGCGCGACGAGCTGTGCGGCGAGCTGGACGACCTGCTGCGCGACGAGCGCCCAGTAGCCGGCGCCGCCGAGCGCGAGCGCGACGCCCGTCGCCAGGCCGACGGCCTGCCCACCGAGCTCCAGGCCGGTCAGCGTGCCGAACCGCAGGCGGCGCTGCAGGTCCGCCTTGTACTGCGTCATGACGCCGTTGAGCACGAACGTCAGCGACAGCACGGCCGCGATCGGCTGCAGCCGCGGCTCGTCGTAGAACGTTGCGAGCAGCGGTGAGGCCGCGAGCACGACGAGCGCGAGCGCGATCCCGATGCCCGTGCTCAGCCAGAACAGGTTGCCGCGTTGCCCGCGGCTGAGGGTGCGGGCCTGGACGGCCGCGCTGCCGAGCCCGAAGTCGCGCACGACCTCCGCGACGCCCGTGACCGCCAGGACCATCGCGAGCAGGCCGTAGTCCTGCGGGGCGAGCAGGCGTGCGAGCACGACGACGCCCGCGAGCAGCAGCGCGATGCGCGCCCCCTGCCCGATCAGGGTGACGGCTGCCCCCCGCGAGGCGGACGTGCCCAGGCTCGTCGTGGCCGTCACCGCGCCGGCTCGCCCTGCGCGAGGTCGACCGCGGTGCGGTACGCCGCGAGGTGCGCCTCGCCGATGGTGTCCCACGAGCGTGCCGACAGGTCGGGGCGTGCCGAGCGGTCGGCGGCCCGCGCCCGGCGCAGGCCGTCGGCGAGCACGTCGGCGTCGAACGCGCCCTCGTACTGCAGGACCCAGCCCTCGCCGACCTCGGCCGCGACCGCCGCGTTGGCGGGTGACGCGGGCACCAGGCACGGCCGGTCGAGCGACAGCGCCGCGAGCAGGACGCCCGAGTTCGTCATCTGCCGGTAGGGCAGGACCACGAGCTCGGCCGACGTGACGTGCCGGACGAACCCCGCGTCAGGCACGAACCGCAGGTCCGTCGTGATGCGGGTGTCGCGGGTGGCGACGTCGTCGATCGTGACCGCCAGGCCGGGGGTGGGCTTGCCCGCGACCGTGAGCCGCAGGTCGGGGTCGGTCTGCGCGGTGAACGCGTCGAGCAGCTCCTCGATGCCCTTGTACGGACGCAGCAGGCCGATCGTGACGAGCCGGCCCGGCTCGGTGGGCGCGCGCTCGAGGTGCGCGAACGTGTCGCGGTAGTGACCGTGCGGGATGTGCACCGCCGGCACGCCCGCGGGCGGCGCCGTGACCTCGGTGAGCACGATGCACAGCGTGGTGGCCGCGTCGACAGCGGCGAGCGCACGCGTCTCCGCGCGGCCCGCGTCCTCGTGCGGGACGGTGTTGTGCAGCGTCCGGACGACGGC
>JAFAEH010000145.1 GCA_023424135.1 Actinomycetes bacterium
GGGGGGGGGGGGCGGGGGGGGGGGGGGGGCCCCCCACCACGGGACAGTCTGCCTACTCGTTGTCCCCGCCGGTCGACAGTGAGGCGGAGATCTCCTCGTTCGACGCGGCGTCGCCCGCGTCGGGCCACACCCAGTCGCGCACCTCGGGGATGTCCTCGCCGTGCTCGCGCGTGTACTGACGGGCGCGGATGCGCTCGTCGACCATGCGCTGGCGCAGCCCGGCCTGTGACGCACGCAACCAGTGCACGTGGTCGATGACGTCGATGACGAGGTGGTACCGGTCGAGGTCGTTGAGCATCACCATGTCGAACGGCGTGGTGGTGGTGCCCTCCTCCTTGTACCCGCGCACGTGCAGGTTCTTGTGCCCGTTGCGCCGGTACGTCAGACGGTGGATGAGCCACGGGTAGCCGTGGTAGGCGAACACGATCGGCCGGTCGGCCGTGAAGATCGTGTCGAACTCGTCGTCGGACAGGCCGTGCGGGTGCTCGCGCGCGTCCTGCAGGCGCATGAGGTCGACGACGTTGACGACCCGGACCTTGAGCTGCGGCAGCTCGCGGCGCAGGATGTCCGCCGCCGCGAGGACCTCGAGCGTGGGCACGTCGCCCGCCGCCGCGAGCACGACGTCCGGCTCCTCGTCCTTCGCCTCCGACCCGGCCCACTCCCAGATGCCCAGGCCCCGCGTGCAGTGCGCGACCGCCTCGTCCATCGTGAGGAAGTTCGGTGCGGGCTGCTTGCCGGACACGACGACGTTGACGTACTGCCGGCTGCGCAGGCAGTGGTCGTACGTGCTCAGCAGCGTGTTCGCGTCCGGCGGCAGGTAGACCCGCACGACCTCGGCCTTCTTGTTCACCACGTGGTCGATGAAGCCGGGGTCCTGGTGGCTGAACCCGTTGTGGTCCTGGCGCCACACGTGGCTCGACAGCAGGTAGTTCAGGCTCGCGATCGGACGCCGCCACGGGATGTGGTTGGTCACCTTGAGCCACTTGGCGTGCTGGTTGAACATCGAGTCGACGATGTGGATGAACGCCTCGTAGGACGTGAACAGCCCGTGCCGCCCGGTCAGCAGGTAGCCCTCGAGCCAGCCCTGGCACTGGTGCTCCGAGAGCATCTCCATCACGCGCCCCGCACGCTCGAGGTGCTCGTCGACGTCGGGACCGTAGAACTCGGCGTTCCACTGCTTGGCCGTGACGTCGTACACCGCCTGCAGGCGGTTGGACGCCGTCTCGTCCGGGCCGAAGATCCGGAAGTTGTCCGGGTTGCGGCGGACCACCTCGGTGAGGAACTGCCCCAGGACGCGCGGCGCCTCGGCGAACGTCGCACCGGGGGAGGGCACGTCCTGCGCGAACTCCCGGAAGTCGGGCATCCGCAGGTCGCGCAGCAGCAGACCGCCGTTCGCGTGCGGGTTCGCGCTCATCCGCAGGTCGCCGACGGGGGCGAGCGCCGCGATGTCGTCGTCGAGGCGACCCGTCGCGTCGAACAGCTCGGCCGGGCGGTAGGACTGCAGCCACTCCTCGAGGACGGCGAGGTGCTCGGGGGTGTCGCGCGCGCTCGCGAGCGGCACCTGGTGCGCGCGCCACGAGCCCGTCGTCTTCTTGCCGTCGATCTCCGCCGGGCCGGTCCACCCCTTGGGGGTGCGGAACACGATCATCGGGTACATCGGCCGGGTCAGGTCGCCCTGCGCGGCGCGGGCCTTGATGTCCGCGATCTCGTCGAGCACCTCGTCGACGAGCACGGCGAACCGGCGGTGGATCGACAGGTCGTCCTCGTCGTCGAAGCCCGCCACGAACACGTGCGGCTTGTGCCCGTAGCCGCGCATGAGGTCGGCGAGCTCGTCGTCGCTGATGCGCGCGAGAACGGTCGGGTTCGCGATCTTGTACCCGTTGAGGTGCAGGATCGGCAGCACGATGCCGTCCTGGCGCGGGTTGA
The DNA here is from genome assembly GCA_023424135.1 of Actinomycetes bacterium. Taxonomy (GTDB): domain Bacteria; phylum Actinomycetota; class Actinomycetes; order Actinomycetales; family Cellulomonadaceae; genus Cellulomonas. The sequence continues at coordinate 1,927 of JAFAEH010000145.1, forward strand.
CGAACTTGTTCGAGTGCCAGCTCGTCGCCAGCGGGCCCGTCTCCGCCTCGCCGTCGCCGACGACCGCGGCGACCAGCAGGTGCGGGTTGTCGAACGCCGCGCCGTACGCGTGGCTCAGCGCGTAGCCGAGCTCACCGCCCTCGTGGATCGACCCGGGCGTCTCGGGTGCGACGTGCGACGGGATGCCTCCGGGGAAGGAGAACTGGCGGAACAGCCGACGCAGCCCCTCCTCGTCCTCCGTGATGTCCGAGTAGACCTCGGAGTACGTGCCGTCGAGGTACGCCGCCGCGACCAGACCGGGGCCGCCGTGGCCCGGGCCCGTCAGGTAGATCGTCGACTGCTCGCGCTCGGCGATGGCACGGTTGAGGTGCGCGTACAGGAACGTCAGGCCCGGCGTGGTGCCCCAGTGCCCGAGCAGGCGCGGCTTGACGTCGTCGCGGGTGAGCGGGCGACGCAGCAGCGGGTTGTCGAGCAGGTAGATCTGGCCGACCGACATGTAGTTGGCCGCGCGCCACCACTTCTCGATGCGTTGCAGCGTCGCGTCGTCGATCTGGCCGGACCCCCTGCGCCACGCCGTGCGGGCCTCCGCGGCCGCGAACAGCCCGGGTGCGATGGGTCCGGCGGTGTTCTGCGGGTCCGAGGCGGTGGTGGTCATGTCCCCTCCCGAGGGTCTGGCGTGGTGGCCGGGCACGCACCCAGCCTTCCGTGAGGTCGTGGGATGACGTGGGACGTCGGGCCCACGTCGGCTGTGCTCCTGACCACAAGCCATACAACCGCACACCGGACGTCCCCGCAGGTGCTGCGGTGCGACCGCGCGGTGAACGCGCGCGGCACGGTGGGCGGTGCGCGCGGTGACGACCGACCGGGGACGGACCCGCACGTCAGCGCGGGTTACCGTGGGGCGTGCCCGCGACGCCCGTCCCGCTGTGGCGCGCCGCCGTGCGCCCGCGGATGCTCGGCCTGCTCGTCGTCCTGCTGGCGGCCGCCGCGGTGTGCGGCCGGCTCGGCGCGTGGCAGCTCGAACGGGCGGAGGTCCGCGGCGCCGCGTCCGCCGCGCGCGAGGCCGAGCGCATCGTGACCGCGGACCCCGAGCCGTTGGCCGACCTGCTCGCACCGGGTGCGACGTTCACCGGTGAGCTCGTCGCGCGCAAGGCCGTCGTGACCGGTACGTACGACGACGCGGCGACCCTCCTGGTCAGCGGGCGCGCGCACGACGACCGCACCGACGGCTACCTCGTCGTCACCCCGCTGCGCGTCGCGACGGCCGACGGCACGGCCGTCCTGCCCGTCGTGCGCGGCTGGTCGTCCTCGGACGACGTGGGCCCGGCACCCGCCGGGGACGTCGAGGTCGTCGGGTGGCTGCAGGTGGGGGAGGAGGCCGGTGCCCCCGTGGTCGACGGGCGGACCGACGCCATCAGCCCGGCGCAGCTCGTCGCCACGTGGGGCGCGCCGATCTACACGGGGTACCTCGTCGTGCAGTCCAGCGTGCCCGCCGACGCGGCGTCGCTCGGCGCGCTCGCCCCACCGACGCGCGCCGGTTCGGGCCTCAACGTGCAGAACCTCGCCTACGCCGCGCAGTGGTGGATCTTCGGCCTGTTCGCCGTCGGCCTGTGGTGGCGGCTCGTGCGTGACGAGGCCGCGGGAGACCTGCCCCTGCCCGGCGACGTCGCACCGCCCGGCGATGTCGCACCGCCCGGCGACGGTGCGGTACCGGGCGGTGCGGTGCCGGACGACGGGGCGCGGTCCGCTGTCGTGAGGCACGAGGCCTGACGCCTGTCTGACGGCCCGGGCTCGCGAGCCGTCAGGCCGGCTCGTGCTGCCAGGACCGCCACAGCGACGCGTACTCGCCACCCGCGGCGACGAGCTCGTCGTGCGGGCCGATCTCGCTGATCCGTCCGCCGTCGACGACGGCCACCCGGTCCGCGTCGTGCGCGGTGTGCAGGCGGTGCGCGATCGCGACGACCGTGCGCCCGGCGAGGACCGCGGACAGCGACCGCTCGAGGTGGCGTGCGGCGCGCGGGTCGAGCAGCGACGTCGCCTCGTCGAGCACGAGCGTGTGCGGGTCGAGCAGCACGAGGCGTGCGAGCGCGACCTGCTGGGCCTGTGCAGGCGTGAGCGTGGTGCCGCCGGAGCCGACCTCGGTCGTCAGGCCCTCGGGCAGGGCCTGCACCCAGTCCCACGCGTCGACCGCACGCAGCGCACGCTCGAGCGCGTCGTCGTCGGCGTCGACCGCGGCCAGGCGCAGGTTGTCCGCGAGCGTGCCGACGAAGACGTGGTGCTCCTGCGTGACCAGGGCGACGTGCCGACGCAGGTCGTCCAGCGGGAGGTCGACGAGCGGCACCCCGCCGACGGTCGCGGTCCCGCCCGTGGGCGGGTGGATGCCCGCGAGCATGCGCCCGAGGGTCGACTTGCCGGCGCCCGACGGTCCCACGACCGCGAGCCGCTCACCAGGAGCCAGGTCGAGGTCGATGCCGTGCAGCACGTCGTGGCCCTCGCGGTACGCGTACCGCAGGCCCCGGGTCGCGATGCGCTCGTCCGCGGCGCGCGCGCCGCTCTCCTCGCGGTCCTGGTCGACGAGCCGCACGCCGACGATGCGGGCGAGCGCGGTGGTCGCGACCTGGATCTCGTCGATCCAGTAGATGAGCTCCCACACCGGGCCGCCGAGCTGGTAGCCGTACATGACGATCGTCGTGACCGCGCCGAGGGTGACGTGCCCCTGGGACGCGAGGTACCCGCCCCACAGCAGCACCGCGACCGGGGCGACCGCGAACATCGCGTCGATGCCGGGGAACAGCACGGTGCGCAGGCGCAGGGTCGCGCGCTCGGCCTCGAACGCCTCGCGCAGGTCCGCCTCGACGCGGCGCTCGCGGTCGGCCGACAGGCCCAGCGCGTCGACGGTCCGGGCGCCCTCGACGGTCTCGGTGATCGTCCCGTTGAGCAGCGCGTACGCGGCGGACTCGCGCACGTAGGCCGGTGTCGCGCGGCGCAGGTACCAGCGCACGACGACGACCATCGACGGCACACCGACGAACAGCGCGAGCGAGACCAGCGGGTGGATCACGACGCACGCGACCACCGTCAGGGTGATCGTCACGACCGCGACGAGCACGCGGGGCACACCGAAGCGGACCGCGTGCTGCAGCTTGTTGACGTCGTTGGTGGTGCGGGTGACCAGGTCGCCCGTGCCCGCGCGCTCGACGACCGACAGCGGCAGCGCCGTGACGGACTCGAGGAACTCCTCGCGCAGCTCGGCGAAGACCATCTCGCCGAAGAGCATCGACGCACGCTGCGCGTACCGGATCAGGCCCGTCTGCGCGAGCACCGCGACGAGCCCGACGAGGATCACCTGGTTCACGTACGCCGCGTCCGTGCCGTGGGTGATCGCGTCGACCAGCCGCCCCAGCAGCAGCGGACCCGCCAGGCCCGCGACGGCCGCGAGCGTGTGCAGCACGGCGATGCGCGACAGCGGACGACGGTGCCGGCGCAGCAGTGCCGCGGCGTAGGCGCGGACGGTCGCCGCGTCGGCGATGGGCAGCTTCACGCGGCACCTCCCGGGGTGGTGGCCCCCGCGCCGTCGGGGCGCGAGGTGGTCAGGGCGGGCTGGTCGTCCGCGTCGAGATCGGCCGTGAGGTCGACTCCTCGGTCGACGCCGAGGTCGACCGCACGGTCGTCGTCGAGGTCGCGCCCGACCACCCGCCGGAACGCGTCGGCCACGCGCGGGCCGGCAGCGCCGTCCAGCAGCCCGGCGTGGGTGCCGCGCGCGACGAGCCGGCCGTCGAGCACGAGCTGGACCTCGTCCACGTGGTCGAGCACGAGGGGGCTCGCGGTGACGAGCAGGGTCGTGCGGCCGCGACGGGCGTCGGCCACGCGGGCGGCGATCCGGGCCTCGGTGTGCGCGTCGACCGCGCTGGTCGGTTCGACGAGCACGAGCACCTCGGCGTCGGTGAGCAGCGCGCGGGCGAGCGCGACGCGCTGACGCTGCCCGCCGGACAGCGAGCGGCCCTTCTCCGGGAGCTCGCCGTCGAGACCGTCGGGCACCGAGTCCAGCACGTCGTGGGCGTCCGCCAGGGCGATCGCGGCCAGCAGGTCCTCGCGCGCAGCACCGCCGCGCACGTCGAGCCCGTCGGCCAGCGTGCCGGAGAAGATCTGCGGCATGGCCTCGGCGACGACGATCCGCCGGCGCACGTCGTCCACGGGCAGGTCGCGCAGCGGCACACCGCCGAACGTCACGGGCGTCGCCGACTCCGCGTCGTCGTCGAACCGGCCCAGGCGCGTCGCGATCGCCGCCGAGGCGTCCGGGTCGGCGGACACGAGCGCGACGACCCGACCGTGCTCCAGGCGCACACCGCTGACCTCGTCGACCAGCGGGGCCCCGACCGGCGGGGGCGCGGCGGGGGTGCCCGGTGTACGCGTCGCCGGGACGACGCGCAGCACCGCGAGCACCTTGCGTGCACCGACGTACGCGCGCGTCGTGGCCTGCAGGAACTCGGTCGCGACCTGCACGGGCCAGCCGAGGAACGCCGCGTACCCGTACGTCGTGACGAGCTGACCGGGTGTGATCGTGCCCGCGAGCGCCATGTGCGCCCCCATCCACACCAGCGCGACGACGAACGCCCCGGGCAGCAGCACACCGAGCGCGTCGAGCCACGACTGCGTGACCGCGACCTCGACGCCGCGCTGCCGCACGAGCTGCGACTGGCGGCGGTAGCGCCCCGTGAAGACCTGCTCACCGCCGATGCCGCGCAGCACCCGCAGGCCCGCGACGGTGTCGGCGCCGAGCGTCGTCAGACGTCCGGACGCCTCGCGCTGCTCGGCCTGCCGGCGTTGCAGGGGCTTGACGAGCAGCCCGAGGCACGCGGCGACCGCCGGCAGGCCGAGCAGCACGACGAGCCCGAGCGGCACCGACACGCGCAGCATGAGCACCGCGGCCGCGCAGTACGCGGCGACCGAGCCGACGAACCGGGCGAGCACCGCGTACGTCTCACCGACGCGCAGCGCGTCGTTCGCGACCGCGGAGACGACCTCACCGGTCGGCAGCTCGGACGTGATCGCGTCGCCGGACCGTGCCGAGACGCGCCCGACGAGCTGGGACGTCGTGAAGGCCGCCCGCAACCAGTTCGCGACGTCCAGCCGGTGACCCACGGCCGACGCGGCGACACCGACCAGGCCGACCGCGAGCAGCGCACCCGCGGCGCGCAGCAGGTCGGGCCCGAACCCGTGCCGGAGCCCGTCGTCGATCGCACGCCCGGTCAGGTACGGCAGCGTGGCCTGCGCCCCGAACATGACGACGCCGCACGCGACGGCGGCCAGCAGGACACCCCACTGGCGCCGGGCCAGCCACCACAGGTAGGTGACGGGTCCGCGCAGCGGCGGGGTGCCGGGGTCGGTCAGGGGCAGGGATCGCACGTCGGACCACGTTACGTGCGGGTACCGACATCGACGGACCTGTTTTCTCGCGCGGTCCGGGCGGCGCGCGGGCCGTGTGGTTGCATGGGCGCCCGGTCGATCGAAGGAGTGAGATGCGCGTGCGGGTGCTGGTGGGAGGGGCGGCGACGTGCGTCGCGCTCCTGGCTGGTGGTGCGGTCCTCGCCGGGGCCGCGGCGGCCACCGTGCCCACGGAAGGGTCGGGCGGGTCGGGGCTCGGGCCGGGGACGGTCGTGGTGGCCGATCTGGAGGTTCCGGTGCTGGCGACGTTCGAGCTGCGGGGGCGGCAGGACGACGAGGGGCCGCAGGTGCGGGGTGTGGTGCACGGTGTGCAGCGGGTCGAGGGTGGTACGGCGTTGTACTACTCGCTGGGCGCGACGGGCGACGAGGATGTCTACGGCTTCCAGATCTTCCCGCAGGCCGCCGCGGTGCGGGACGTCGGGACGGCGTGGGACGTGCGGCTGGTCGACGCGGCGAACCTGCGGGCCTACCGGCCGTTGCGGACCGACGACGGGTTGGCGGTCGTGAAGGACGAGGTGTTCGACGGTCGCTCGGGGCAGCTGCATGTCGGTTGGGCGGTGTTCCCCGAGCTGCCGGACGGCGTGGACGCGGTGCAGGTGGTGATGCCGAACGGGACGGTCGCCGGTGAGGTCGAGGTCCGCGACGGTGCGCTCGGGCCGGTGGTCGATGCTGACACGGTCCGGCCCGGGGAGGGCTGGCCGGCGCTGCCGGATGCCGCGGTGCTGGCGACGGCCGACCCGGACGAGGTCTCCTACGTGCTGACGCGTCGCTCGAGCGATCTAGAGCAGGAGGTCACGGTCGAGGAGAGTCCGGAGCAGGTGGGGGTGTCGTTGGACGCGAGCGTCGCGTTCGCGTTCGACTCGGCGGACCTGACGGCGGATGCGCAGGCGCGTCTTGCGCAGGTCGCGGCGGACATCGCGGCGCGGGGCACGGGTGAGGTCGTGGTGACGGGTCATACCGACTCCGACGGTGACGCCGCGTACAACCAGAGCCTGTCGGAGCAGCGTGCGCAGGCCGTCGTCGCCGCGCTCGCGCCGGGGCCGGGGTCGGCGGTGACGTTCACCGCGGTCGGCAGGGGCGAGGACGAGCCGGTCGCCGACAACGGCACCGAGGAGGGCAAGAAGGCGAACCGGCGTGTGACGGTCGTCTACTCGGTGGAGGGGGACCGATGAGGCGCGCCGGAGCCGTGGTCGCGGTGGTCGTGGGGCTCCTGGTCGTGGGGGCGGTGGTCTTCGTGGCCTGCCGTCCTGACGGGCAGCCGGATCCTGGTGCGACGGGCGGTCCGACGGCGACGTCGGATCCGGTCGAGTCGATGACGACCGAGCAGTTCGAGGCGGCGGTGCTCGGCGGTGACGTCGGGACGTCGGACGTCATCGGTTCTGTCGAGGGTGAGCTGACCGACGGCGGCGCGACGGTGCCGGCCCGCGTCGAGGTGACCCAGGTGCTGGCCGACGAGCACAGCACGCTGGTGCGCTTCACGCTCGCGAGCCCGACGGGTGAGCCCGTCTCGATCGGGCTGCCGGTGTTCAACCAGAGGTACGTGCTGGCCCGGGACATCCGTGACGTCGCGCTGATCGACCCTGAGGCGCAGCAGCGCTACACGCCGTTCATCGGCGTCGGGGTCGCCGACGAGGAGAACCTGCTGTGCGCGTGCTCGACGGCGCCGCTCTCGTTCTCCGTGGGTGTCCCGTTGACGGCCACGTTCCCCCCGCTGGACCCCGGCACGCAGACCGTCACCCTCGAGGTGCCGTGGCTGGGGCCGGTCGAGGACCTGCGGGTCACCCGTCGCTGATCCTCGCCGCGCGACGCCCGGACCCGTGGGCCCCCAGACCCACGGGTGAAACGGGTGAATCGGCCCCCGGGCCCGGGCGGCCAGGCACGCAGGCCCGCAACATGGACGGGTGACTCAGACCGTGGGGGCGACGCGCCGTTCGAGCCTGCTGCCGACGTGCAGGCCCCAGCGCGCGAAGCTGCCCGTCGGTGCCTCCAGCACGTCGGCGACGCCGCGCCGCGGTCTCGTCATGCCGAAGGGGCGCAGCCGGGTGGTCGCGAGCACCGTGCCGTCGCGGTCGAGCAGCGCCACGTCCAGGGTGCTCGTCATACCCACGCCGTGCACGCCGCTCTCGCCGACGAACCACATCGCGTCGGGCAGCGGACGGCGTCCCAGCATGCCCCGCGCGCGGCGCGACCACGTGTCGGCGACCAGGAGCGCGGCGACGTCCGTTCCGTCCACGATCAGGCGAATGCCGGGGTTGTCCACGTCGTCGCTCCTACTATCATCCGCGGGTCGGCGTCCGCTGGGGACGTTCGGCACCGTCACTGTCCTGTTCGTCCTGACCGGGGGGTCGTGCCGTGCGCGGGCGGGCGCACGCCGACGAGGACCTGCGGCGGGAAGCACTGAGGGGAACACCGTATCCATGCAGCACATCGTCGTCTCGGCGCTCGTGCCGCCGACCGAGCAGGCGCGCGCTGCGCTCGAGGGCGACGGCCTGCTGCTGGCGGCCCCGGACGACGTCGTCAGCCTCGGCGAAAGGATGAAGGGTCGTGCAGCGCACGTCCTTCTCCTGGGTGAAAAGCGCCACGAGCAGCTCGTCCGGCGTCAGGCGGCGCTGCTGTCCGATCTCGGCCACCCCGTGACGTGGCGTGCAGCGCACCACGGACCGGCCGCGCTCGCGCTCGTCGCGCACCAGGTCGCGTCCACCGGTGTGGACGCCGGGATCGCAGCGGTCCTCGTCGACCAGATCCTCGACCGCACGTGGAGCGGCGCCTGGACCCCCAGCGTGGCCCGCCTCGAGCACCCCGACGTCGCCGTCGGTCAGCACCTGCGCTCGTGGCTGCCGGGAGGTTCGGGTTTCGTCGTCACGTTCTCCGGCCCGCTGCCCGAGGCACGGCCGGTCGGGCGTGCCAGCGTCGCCGAGCCCGTCGTCGCACGCGGCGAGCTCTACGGCGCGGGGCTCTCGCGCATCCCGGCGTCCGCGCTGCAGGACGCCCTGACGACGGCCGGCGCGTCCGGCACCGTCGAGCTGGCCGCCCTCGACCTCGACCCGAAGGGCCGGGTCGGCGTCGACACCGCCGTCGAGCTCGTCGCGCTCCCGGCCGAGCAGCGCATGGAGCTGCCACCGGCACATGGCCGGTGCGGCGTCTGCGACGCCCTCGTCTTCTCCGAGTTCTGCCCGTTCTGCCACGTGCGGCCCGCCGCCGTCGACCCCCGAGGAGTCCTTGCGTGAACCCCCGCCAGCGTCGCGGCGTCCTGTTCATCCTGCTGTCCGCCGTGCTCGCCGTCGTCGTGTTCTTCGTGATCGCGACCTACGTCGGCAACGTGCAGAGCCAGGTCGGCTCGGTGGTGACGGTGTACCGCGCGGCCGAGGACCTGCCCGCCTACGCCGTGCTCGACGAGTCGTCGCTCGTCGCCGACGAGGTCCCTGCGCGGTGGCTGTCCGAGACGGCGCGCGTCGAGGCGGACGACCTGCTCGGACGCCGCATCGGCTTCAACATCGCCGCAGGGACGCTCGTGTCGGAGGACATGCTGGTCCCGCCGTCGGACCTGTCGGCGACCGAGCGTGAGATCGCGGTCCAGGTCAACCAGATCACCGGCATCGCCGACCGCGTGCGCCCGGGGGACTACGTCGACATCTACGCGGTGTTCGCCGACGTCCCGGGGCTGCCGAAGCAGGTGCGGGTGCTGGTCAAGAACGTCCGGGTGGTCTCGGTGCGCGGCTCGCAGGTCCGCTACGACGAGGACAGCCCGTCCGGCGAGCAGGCGGTCGTCCCGGTGACGCTCGCGCTCGAGCCCAACGACGCGCTGGCGGTGACGTACGCGGCCGCGTTCGCCGAGGAGGTACGCCTGGTCGGCCTGCCGACGGGGACGGGCGAGGACCGCACCGGTGAGCAGGACGACTTCGACGCCGAGGACCTCGGCGGGACGTCCGTGCCCGAGGGGGGGGTCCGCTGATGGCCGGGACGGTGATCATCGGGTGCGCGGACCAGTCGCTCGCGTACGACCTGCGCTCCCAGCTCTCGGAGATCGGTGACCTGGAGGTCCTTGCCGTCGCCGAGAGCACGGGTGAGCTGGTCGCACGCGTCGTCGACTCGGAGCCCGACCTCGTGCTGGTGCACGAGCAGCTCGGGCCCGAGCCGATGCAGCAGGTCGTGCGCGAGATCAGCCTGCGGCGCCCCGCGTGCGTGTCGCTCGTCGTCGCGGGGGACTCCGACCCCGAGGTGCTCGCCCAGGCGATGGATGCGGGTGCACGCGGCGTCCTGTCGTACCCGTTCAGCTTCGCCGAGGTCCAGCAGCGCATCACGAACGCGCTCGACTGGTCGACGCGGCTGCGCGAGCTCCTGGTGGACCGCTCCGGGGACGTCGGCGGGCACCGTGCGCTGGTGCTGGCGCTCGCGGGTGCGAAGGGCGGCGTCGGTGTCACGACCGTCGCGACGCACCTCGCGTGGGACGTGCGCCGCGAGCTCCCGGACCAGAAGGTCCTGGTCGTGGACCTCGACCTCGAGAAGGGCGACGTGAACTCGGTGATCGAGGCGCGCCATCGCACCTCGATCGCGGACCTGGCCAAGGTTGCCGACGACCTGTCGCTGCGCACGGTGGTCGACGCCGTGTACGAGCACGAGTCGGGGATCCACCTGCTCCTGCCGCCGGACGACGTGCGTGACACCAGCGCGGTCACGCCGCAGGCGATCCGGCAGATCATCGGTCTGGTGCGCCAGCAGTACGACCTGGTCGTGGTCGACGTCGGCGCGCGCGTGACGCCCGTGCAGGCGGCGGTCGTCGAGATCGCGGACGAGGTGGTCGTGCTGACCACGCCCGACCTCGTGAGCATCCGAGGGCTGCGACGCAACGTCGAGTGGTGGGGCCGGCTGTCCGTGCGCAAGCCGGACGCGGTCCACGTCGTGCTGAACCGTCACGCACGGGCCGACGAGATCCAGCCCGAGACCGTGGGGCGCCTCTCGCCGTCACCCGTGCTCGACGTGACGCTGGCCGACCAGGGACGGCGCCTCGAGCAGTCCACGAACTCGCGTTCGCCCGAGTACATGACGGACACGTCCTGGTGGCAGTCCCTGCGGGGGATCGGCAGCGCGCTCGGTGTCGGGCGCAGGGTCGTGACCGAGCCCGACGCCGCCCCCGACACCCCGGCGCGGCGGCAGCGGTCGCGGCGTCGCAAGGACGACGAGGGAAGTGCGTCGATCGAGTTCATCGGCGTGCTGCCGTGGGTCGCGATCATGGCGGTGGGTCTGCTCCAGCTCGTCGTCGCCGGGCTGACGTTCATGTGGACGGGGTACGCGGCCAGCGCCGCCGCGGACGCCACCGCGATGCGGACAGGACAGGTCGAGGTCCTGCAGGCGGCGCGCGACCGCGTGCCCAGCGCGATGCGCGACAGCGTCCGCGTCGTCAGCGACGTGGGCACGGGCCGTGTGCAGGTGACGACCGACGTGCCGCTCCTGGCCCCGGGCCTGTTCCGGTCGCCGTGGGAGATGACCATCGACCGGTTCGTGGTGGTGGAGCCGTGATCCGCCGGTTGCGCGCACGCCTCGCGCGGGACCGCGACGAGCGCGGCTCGGCCACGATCGAGGTCGTCGGCGCGGTCATCGTCACGGCCACCGTGCTGTTCGCGACCATGCAGATGACCTCGTTCATGATCGGCGTCCACGTCGCGCACCAGGCGGCGCGCGACGGTGCCCGCGCCATGAGCCTGGGGCGGTCGGTGCCCGCGGCGGTCGCGCGGTCCGTGCCGGGGGACTCCCGCTACCGCGTCGAGTACCCCGCCCCCGACACCGTGCGCGTGCGGGTCTACGTCGACGGACCGTGGTTCACGATCCCCGTCACCCGTCAGGTCGCGATGCCGAGGACGGCGTCATGAGCGACGGGTTCGCCGACTGGGGCGCGGCCGACCGGTCCGAGGTCGCGGCCGGGGTCTCGACCGCCGCGCTGCGCGACGTGGACGACCAGCTGGTCGCACAGTTCAAGCGCAAGCTGCTCGACGAGGTCGACCTGCACGAGCTCGGGCGCCTGGAGGCGGGGCAGCGCCGCGTGCGCCTCGAGCGCGTCGTCGCGCACCTCGTGTCGACCGAGGGCGTCATCCTGTCGACCCGCGAGCGCAACTCGCTCATCCGCCGTGTCGTCGACGAGTCGATCGGTCTGGGCGTCCTCGAGCCGCTGCTCGCCGACGACAGCGTCTCGGAGATCATGATCAACGGGCACGACACGATCTACGTCGAGAGGTTCGGACGTATCGAGCGGGTCACGACGGGGTTCGCGAACGAGGAGCAGCTGCGCCAGACGGTCGACAGGATCGTCTCGACGGTCAACCGGCGGGTCGACGAGTCGAGCCCGATGGTCGACGCGCGCCTGCCCGCGGACGAGCGCATGCCCCGTGGTGCCCGTGTGCACGTCGTGCTCCCTCCTCTGGCGCTCAACGGGCCGACGGTCACCATCCGCCTGTTCCCCCGTTCGTACGGCCTGGACGAGCTGATGCGGCGTGGCACGCTCGACCAGCCGACCGCCGACCTGCTCGCGGCGTGCGTGCGGATGCGTGCCAACATCGTCGTCTCCGGGGGGACGTCGTCCGGCAAGACGACCTTCCTCAACGCGCTGTCCGCATTCATCCCGGGCCGGCAGCGGATCATCACGATCGAGGACGCGGCCGAGCTCTCGCTGGAGCAGGAGCACGTCGTGCGCCTGGAGACACGGCCGGCCAACGTCGAGGGCCACGGCCAGGTCACGATCCGCGACCTGGTGCGCAACTCGCTGCGCATGCGGCCCGACCGCATCATCGTCGGTGAGGTCCGTGGTGGTGAGGCGCTGGACATGCTCCAGGCGATGAACACCGGTCACGAGGGCTCGTTGGCCACGGTGCACGCCAACTCGTCGATCGACGCGCTCATCCGACTCGAGACGCTGGCGTCGATGAGCGACGTCGAGGTGCCGTTCCACGCGCTGCGCGACCAGGTGAACAACGCGATCGACATCGTCGTGCAGCTGCTGCGCGGCTCCGACGGGACACGGCGCGTCGTCGAGGTCGGGTACGTGACGTCGCGCCACCGCCAGGACTTCCAGATCGCACCGATCATGCACTGGGACCCCGAGGCGCCGAGCGGCGGCCCGACGCCCGGGGCGTTCGTGCGGCACCCGCTGCCGCGTGACCTGACCGACCGGCTGCGGATCGCGGGCGAGGGTCCGCCTGCCGCCGTGCCACCCGTGCCGGCCCCGGAGGTCGCGTCGTGACCCTCGTGCTCGTGCTGACCCTCGTGTTCGTCGCGACGGTCGCGTTCGTCGCCGGAGTCGTCGAGCTGAGCTCGGTGACGTCCCGGCGTCGCGCGATCCTCGCCGGGGTCGTCGACGACCCGACGCCCACCTGGCAGGCGCGCGTCGCGCGGTGGGACCGTGCCTTCGTGACGACCCGCCTCGGCGCGTGGATGCAGCGCCAGCTGCTCCTGGCGGGGGAGGAGAGCCGCTCGCCGGTGCTCGTCGTCGCGGTCGCCGCGGCGGCGGGCGTCGTCCTGGCGTGGATCCTCGCGGTGGGGCTCGCGCCCGTGTTCGCGCTCGCGGGTCTCGCCGCCGGCGCCGCGGCGATCCGGGTGTGGCTCGCGAGGGCCCGCGACCGGCGCAACGAGGCGTTCATCGCCCAGATGCCCGAGCTCGCCCGCGTGCTGTCGAACGCCACGAGTGCCGGTCTGTCGATCGCCTCGGCCATCGCGCTGGCGGGTGAGGAGCTGACGGCGCCGGCGGGCGTCGAGCTCCAGCGCGTGGCGTCCCGCCTGCGCTTCGGTGCGAGCCTCGACACCGCGATGAACGAGCTCCAGGGGCGCCTGCCGTCGCGGGAGGTCTCGGTGCTGGTCTCGACGCTCCTGGTGTCCGCCCGTAGCGGCGGCTCGCTCGTCACGGCGCTGCGCGACATCGCCGACACGCTCGACGACCGCAAGGAGACCCGCCGGGAGGTCAAGACCACGCTCGCGCAGGCCACGATCACCGGTTACGCCGTCATCGGCATGGGCGTGGGGATCCTCTTCCTGCTCAACTCGATCCAGCCGGGCACGGTGCAGGCGATGACCGACTCGTGGGTCGGACGGTTCGCCCTGGTGGTCAGCGGGGGGCTGTTCTTCGCCGGGTTCGTCGCGATCCGGCGGATGACGAGGTTCGACGGATGACGGGGCTCGTGGTCGCTGTCGTGGTGCCGCTGGTCGGCGCGGTCGCGGTCGTGCTGCTGGCCGTCGGGTGGCGGCAGCTGCGCACCGATGCGCTCGACACGCTCGCGGTCGAGGACCTCGACCTGCTGCGGGGGCAGCAGCGCCGCCGTGCCGAGGGCCGGTCCCCGCTGCAACGGCTGGCGGAGCGGCTCGTACCGACGATCCGGCGCCGGCTCGGTGCCCGTCGGGTCGCGGGTCTGCAGCGTCGTATCGACGAGGCGGGGCGTCCGGACGGTCTGACGGTCGACGGGTTCCTCGGCAACGTCGCGTGGTGGCTCATCCTCGTGGTCCCCGTGGCCCTGCTGTCGCTGGCCGAGGGGTACCCGCTGCTGTCGTTGCTCGTGCTGCTCGTGCCGCTGTTCATCCCGCTCGGCCGTCTGGACCGCGCGCGCCGTGTGCGCCGTGAACGGATGGACCGCGACCTGCCCGACTTCCTCGACGTGCTCGCGGTCACCGTCATGGCGGGTGTCAACTTCCGCCAGGCGCTGTGGCGCGTCTCGGACCAGTTCGCGGGGCCGCTCGCGGACGAGGTCCAGCTCACGCTGCACCAGATCGCGAACGGTGCGTCCGTGCGCGAAGGGTTCTCCGACCTGCGACGCCGGTCCGCGTCGGAGCCTGTCAGCCAGTTCGTGTCGGCGTTGCTGCAGTCCCAGGAGCTCGGTGCACCGCTCGCCGACTCGCTGCGCCAGATCGCGGTCGACATGCGTCGGGAGTCGGGTCAGCGGCAGCGTCAGGCCGCTGCCCGCACCGCTCCGAAGGTGACGCTGACGAGCACGGTGCTGCTCGTCCCCGCGGCGATGATCCTGCTGCTCACCGGTCTCGTCCTCGGCTCGGACGTGGACTTCGGCGCACTCCTCGGGAACCTGTGATGGCACACCCGGAGCGCGACTTCGCGGGCCGCGTGGTCGGTGCCGCGCTGGTGCTGCGGCTCGCGACGGTCATGGTCGCGATGGTCGGGCTGCTGGGCGAGATGATCACCGGCCCGCTGCTCGCGTGCGTGCTGCTGCTCAGCGCGACGACCTTCGCGATGCTGTTCTACCGGCGTGTCCTCGACCTCGTCATCCGGCACCCCACGCTCCTGGTGGCGGACATCCTGGTGAACCTCGCGGTGGTGTGGGCGCTCGGGGTGGAGACGCCGCTCGTCCTGGCGACCCTTCCGCTCGCGCTGATCGTCGGGGTGCTCGTCGAGCGGCCCGCGGCGATCGGTGCGGCGGCGGTGCTGTGCGCCGGCTACGCGTTCGTCGCGCTGACGTCACCCGTCCAGCCGGTGCAGCGCGGCTTCATGACGGACCTCGGGGTGCCGGTGCTGTACGCGTCGCTCGTCGCGATCGGTGTGAGCGTCCGGTCGGCGCACCGCCAGCAGATCGACGTGGCTCGCGAGCTGGGCGAGGCCCAGCGTGCGGCGGCCGCCGCGGACGAGCGGGCGCGCCTCGCGCGTGAGATGCACGACTCCGTCGGCAAGTCCTTGCACGGGCTCGCTCTCGGGGCGCAGGGCCTGGTCGCGTGGATCGACCGTGACGTCGAGGTCGCACGCACCCAGGCGGCCGCACTCGCGCAGGGGGCGGAGCAGGCGGCCCGTGAGGCCCGGGAGCTGCTGGTGCGCATGCGGCGCGACGAGCCGGACCGTGCGCTCGCCGAGGTCCTGGCGGACCTGTGCGCCGACTGGCAGGAGCAGACCTCGATCCGCTGCACGTTCACGGCGCACGAGGCGGTCGACCTGCCGACCTCGGTGCGTTACGAGGTCCTGGCGATCGTCGGTGAGGCGCTCGAGAACGTCGTGCGCCACGCGGACGCGTCGTGCGTACGGGTCTCGCTCGAACGGGTGGCACGAGCGGTGCGCCTGGTCGTGCGGGACGACGGCTCCGGGTTCGTCCCCGCGCCCGACGGACGAGGGCCGCGGGGGCACTTCGGCCTCGTCGGCATGCGCGAGCGCGCCGAGGGGGTCGGCGCGCTCCTCGAGGTGGAGTCCGCGCCGGGGGCGGGCACGACCGTGACGACGACGTGGTCGCCCACGGGACTGCAGGACGGTGCTCGTGTGCGCGAGCAGTCGGGTGCGACAGGAGGTACGTCGTGACGGACCAGGTGACGGTCGTCATCGTCGACGACAACGCGGTGATCCGGATGGGCCTGCGCAGCCTGCTCGACGCGACCGCGACGATCAAGGTCCTCGGTGAGGCGGGCGACGGCGAGGAGGCCCTGCGCGTCGTGCGGGAGACCGTGCCGGACGTGGTCCTGCTGGACGTGCGGATGCCCCGCCGCGACGGGGTGCAGGTGGCCGCCGAGGTGCGTGCCTGGAGCAAGGTCCTCATGCTCACGTACTCCGAGGCGCCCGAGGTCGTGCGCGCCGCCGTCGAGGCGGGGGCGGGTGGCTACCTCGTGCACGGGCACTTCGACGCGCACGAGCTCGAGCGCACCGTCCTGGGGGTGGCGCGGGGGTCCTTCGTGCTGTCGTCACCCGCCGCGACGGCGATGCGGGCGGCGTGGTCGGAGCCCCCCGTCGAGAGCGCTCCGGAGCGCCCGGACGCGAACCTGTCGCCGCGTGAGGTCGAGGTGATGGAGCTCGTCGCGGCCGGACGCACGAACAGCGAGATCGCCCAGGAGTGCTTCCTGTCCGAGAAGACGGTGAAGAACCACATCAACCACATCTTCGCGAAGCTGGGTGTCCGGACCCGGGCGGAGGCGGTCTCGGTCTGGCTGGGCGGGTCGACGAGCCCACACCGCGTCGGGACGTGATTGGGCCCGTGATTGGGCCCACGGGCCCGTCGCCGGACGGTGGTCGGACCGTAGTTTTTCGGTCATCAGCACACGCCGGCCCCGAAGCCGGGACGACCAGATGGAGAAGACGATGACGCAGATGTTCGTGAGCACCAAGGTCCGCCTGCAGAAGGCCGTCGAGGCGCGTCTGGCCGGCCGTGACCTGGAGGCCGGTCAGGGCATGCTCGAGTACGTCGGGATCCTCGTGATCGCCGCCGTCCTCATCGTCGCGGTGATGGCTGCGCTGGACGTCATCGACGTCGAGGGCATCGTGAACAACCGCGCGAACGAGATCCAGGACTCCCTCAACCGATGACCTCAGGTCGTTGACGACGAGCCCGCGGCGCCACCGGCGCCGCGGGCTCGTCGTGCTGCAGGTGGTGGGGTGCGGACGACGGAGGAGGATCGGATGCGCGCGGCGATCAGGTGCTGCGGGACGAGCAGGGCGAGGGCGCTGCGGCACGCGTGGGGGCGTGGGGACTCCGGCATGGCGGTCTCCGGGCTGATGCTCACGGTCGCCCTCGCCGCTCTCGTGCTGCTGATGCTCGTCGTGGTGCCGCTCATGCAGCACACCGCGAACTCCGACCAGGCGGAGGACGCGGCGGACGCGGCCGCGCTCGCGGCGGTGCAGCGCATCCGCACCTTGTCGCTCGATGCGGTGACGGGGCTCGCCGCGGGGGGCAGCCTGACGGCCGGGATGCCGGTCTCGGCGGGCATCGACGCGGCGGCGACGTACGCGTCGCGCAACGACGCGGATCTGGTCCCCGGCACGTACGCGATCGACTGGGGACGGGGGCGGGTGGACCTGCGGGTCGCGCTGCGCGACCGCGGTGAGGTCGACGCGGCCGACCCGGACCGGACGCTGCGCAACGGTGCGGCCGAGCTCGGGGTGGCTCTGGGCACGTGCCGCCTCGACCGGCGTGACGAGATCATCGGGTACGAGCCCGTGCCGACCCCGACCCCCGAGCCGACCCCCACGGCCACCCCCACCCCGAGCCCGACGCCGACCCCGACGCCGACACCCGTGCCGATCTGGGGCAGCAGCTACCGCTTCGTCTGCGACGGCTACTCGGGCGACTGGGACCGCGACCGGGGCGATGTGCTCGAGGACGCGCGCGCGTGGCTCGATGCGCGGCTCGTGCCGAGGCTCGTGCGATGATGTCCGACCTGTCGTGATCATGCAGGCGCGGGTGAGGAGGCGGACGTGCAGGTGAGGAACCGACGGTGGGCGGGCGTACCGCTGGTCGCCGCGCTGGCGGTACTTCTGCTCGGCACCGCGGTCCCTCCTGCGGCAGCGGCCGAGACACCCGGGACGCTGCCGGAGATCGTCGAGGTCGACGGTGTCGACGTCCCGGTGCTCGGCACGTTCGCGCGACGTGACGGTGGACGAGGAGATCGCGACCTCGTCAGGGGTGCGGTGCACGGTGTGCAGCGGGTCGAGGGCGGCACGGTGCTGTACGTGTCGGTCGGTCTCGAGGCGGCGGCCGGCGGGTCGTTCGGCGCGGGCAGCTTCTTCCGTGAGACGGGCCGTGGGTACACGACGGACGCGCTGTCGCAGATGTACCTCGTCGACCGCGACGGGCTGAAGGTCTACCGACTGCTGCTCGACGGTGCGACGACCTTCACGACGAGCAAGCGGGACGCGCGCTTTCCCGCGGGTGAGCTGCGGGTGCTGTGGGGAGTGTTCCCGGAGCTCCCCGACACCGTCGAGTCGGTCGACGTGGTCGTCGGCGACACGAACGCCCTCGTGGCCCGGGTTCCCGTGGGCTCTGGGGCGCTGAGCCCAGCGTCGGACGAGGCGGTGCCTCAGGTCGGCACCGGCTGGCCGCGCATCCCCGACGCCGACGTCCTGGCGCAGGCCGATCCGCAGGACTCGATCTTCGATCTCGCGCGTCGGACGGAGTCGGCGGACGAGGTCGTGGCGACGGCCGAGTCCACGCAGGACGTCGCGACGACGCTGGACGCCAACGTGCTGTTCGACAAGAACTCGGCGACGCTGACACCCGCCGCGACCGAGGCGCTGGCCGCGGTCGCCGCTGACATCGCCGCCCGGGCTGTCGGTGAGGTGGTCGTCACAGGGCACACCGACTCGGATGGATCGTCGTCGTCCAACCGGACACTCTCGGAGCAGCGTGCCGCCGCGGTCGTCGCGGCGCTCGCACCTGCCGCAGGCGGTCACGTGACGTTCACGGCTGTCGGGCAGGGCGAGTCCGACCCCGTCGCACCCAACGACACACCGGAGAACATGCAGCTCAACCGGAGGGTGACCGTGCAGTACCAGATCGGGTCCGGTTCATGAGGCCGGTGCGCAGCCTCGCGCTCGGAGGGGCTGTCGCCCTGGCGTTCGCGCTGAGCGGTTGCACCGGTGATGCGGACGACACGCCGACGTCGAGCTCCGCGCCGACGACGGATGCCACGCAGGAGTCGCAGTGGACGGTCGACTCGCTGGCCGCCGCCGTGCTCGAGCAGGACGTCCAGGACGTCGACCCGGTCGCGCACGCGAGTGGGACGGTCTCCTCGACCAAGGGGGACTGGGACGTCGAGATCGACGTGCTGTCGGTCCTGTCCGACGCGCACGGCACCGATCTCGTGTACGTGCTGCGTTCCCCCGACGGTGTCGTGCAGGACATCGATCGCCGGCCATGGGGCGACGGCCGCGACATCTGGAACGACACGCGATCGATCGTCATCGTCGACCAGGGCGGCGAGAGGCTGCTGCCGTACACGGGTTACACGGCGTCCGACCGGGCGGACGACTTCTGCGCGTGCGGGAAGATGCCGCAGTCCGTCGGCGAGGGGGATGTGCTCGGTGCGCTCCTGCCGCCGCTGGACCCGGCCACGACGACCGTCACGATCGAGTTCCCGGGCCTCGAGCCCCTCACCGACGTCCCCGTCACCCGGCGCTGACCGCCCGTCGTCCGTCGTTCGGGTGCGCCGCCGATGTCGAACCGGCGGCGCCTGACGACGCGCGTCGTTGTGCGGGGGCCTGCGCTGCGACGAACGTCCACAGCGCGGCGGGGCCGGCGGCGACGAGGACCTGCGTGAGCCCGTCTCCCTCGCACACCACGGTGCCGCGGCGGATGTGGTCGATGCGGGCCAGGTAGGTCAGCTCGCGGTCGTCGACGGTGACGGTCGCCAGCGAGGCGCGGGACGCGTCGGGACCCCGATCTCGTCGAGCAGCGCCACGGGCGCCAGCACACTACCGGCCCCGTCGTCGCCGTGGCCGAGCGGCCGTGGTGCCACTGCGGTGGCCGCGCCGGCCCGGCCTATCGCTGGGCCTGCGGGAGGTAGCTCGCGCGGTGATGCGGGTCGGCAGGTGCGCTGGCGACGAGGACGACCGCGCCGCCGACCAGCAGCCAGGCGACCAGGTCGAGAAGGGTCGTCGTCGCGCCCGGCCCGGTGACGAGCTGGCCCAGGTACGTCCGCCCGTCCCACGTCGTGGGGCTGACGGCGTAGCCGAGCGCGAGCCCTACGGCGCCGGCGAGGCGCAGCTCGGCGCGCGTCCCGCTCAGCACCCGGGGTCGCACCGCGAGCCAGCACGACAGCAGCAGGGACACGGTGACGAGGAGCGTGCGCATCACCAGACCGGCCCTCTGGTCGAGGGTCTGCTGACCGACGTACAGGGCTGCGAACGACGCGATCAGCGCTCCCAGCGCGGTCGTGAGCGCCACCTGGGCGATCAGTGCCAAGCGCATGCAGCGGTCCTTTCGGTGGGCTTGCCCGTGGCTCGTCCTCCGGCCACGTCCGCAGGACGGTACCTGCGCAGGAACGACCCCGATGGGTCCGTGTGCCCAGGTCAGGGCCCAGCCGAGCGACGCCGCGCGGGCCCCGACGGGTGTCTGCGGGCCCGCCCTGAGCGCGCGCGCTCGGCTATCGTCCGAGACCGGAACCGTGGCATGACGAGAAGGGGACCTCCGTGAGCTGGATGGCGCATCGCACGCGGCACCGGGACATGCCGGACCGGGGCTCCGGGACGCTGGAGTACACCGGCATCCTCGTGGTCGCCGCGATGCTCATCACCGTCTCGGTCGCCGTGGCACCTGCCGTCGCCCCGTACGTCGCGTCGGCTGCCTGCCAGATCTCGCAGGCGCTGGAGGGCTCCGGGGGCGGGTGCGACGAGCCGTCCGTGACGGCCGGGGCCGACGACGAGGACTTCCACCCGGGCGTGTGCATGCTCGCGGAGACGAAGGAGAAGTACTCGGCCGAGGTGAAGATCTGGTTCTTCAAGCTGAGCGAGAGCTCCGGCTTCATCGTGCAGGAGTACTCCGACGGTACGGTTCGCGCGACGCTGACCGACGGCGCCGGGTTCGGCGCAAGCGGGAACATCGGCTCCAAGACGTTCGACGCCGGCAAGCTGGGGGACGGGGACAACGCGGGCGTCGACGTGTCGCTCGGGGGCGACCTGAAGTTCGAGTACGGCTCGACGTGGAAGTTCGACTCCGCCGACCAGTGGGAGCAGATGCGCGGGCAGCTCGACGACTACCTCATCCAGCAGGAGCAGATGAAGGGTGAGGGGGCCGCCGGCATGGCGTTCTACCTCTGGCTCACGGACGGCTGGGTCGAGGCGCCGAAGGACCCGAGCGTCACCTACGGCAAGATCACCCTGGAGGCGGCGCTCAAGGCGAGCGCGGGTCTGCGCATCCCGGGGACGAGCAAGGACGCGAACGGCAAGGACAAGCTGATCGACCCCAAGGTGGGCGTCAACGGCTCGCTGACCGTCGGCGGCTCCGTGATCGTGATGAACGACGCCGACGCGGGCACCAAGAGCTACACCTACGAGCTGTCGGGCAAGGCCACGCTCGGGGGCGACATGATCGTCGGCCACGCCCAGGGCGAGGGAGCGGTCACGGGCGCGTTCACCACCACGTACGACGACGCGGGCAACCTCACGCAGATCGCGTTCAAGTCGTCGTACGAGATCGGCGGCGGGTACAACCTCGGGAACAACACGTTCAAGTCCGTCAGCGGCAAGCTCGCCGAGGGGGAGACCCGCTCGGTCGTCACGACCACCAAGCTCGACGTCACGGACGAGAACCGGGCGCTCGTGCAGGAGTGGATCGACGGGAACGCCGCCGGTCAGACGTTCACGCTCCCGTTCTCCGCGATGGTGCCGGACCGCCCGTCGGACGACCCGTTCATGCAGCTCATGTACGAGCAGGCGAAGCTGAGCCAGGTGACCTACCACAACGTCAAGGACTCGTGGGAGTTCGGCATGGCGGTGAAGAAGGGCTGGGAGTTCGGGTTCAACGTCAGCGCGGAGGAGGCGACGGCGACCAAGGTCGACGCCCAGTTCCTCGGTGCACCGGGGCAGGACGGCAACCGCGTGCTCGTCGAGGACGCGCTGTGCAACTGAGCGAGGGACCGAGCCAGGAGGGCGGCGGCGTGCGGCGGATCGTGTGGGCGTGGGTGGCGGGGACGGCGATGTACGTGGCGTCCCTCGTCGGCTCGGCCGTCCTGGTGGGTGCACTGGTGACGCGGTCGGGCCAGGCGGTGGACACGTGGCCGATCCTCGTGGTGCCCGCGGTGCTCGCGGCTGCGGTGGCCGTGCTCGTCGCCGGCCGAACGCCGCAGCGTCCGCCCTGGTGGCGCGGGCTGGTCGCGACGGTCGTCCCAGCGGCGGTCGCGGTGGGGACGGGCCTCGCGGCCACGGCCGCGGCGCGGGCGCACACGGACGTGCCCGTGGCGTCGCAGGTCACGACGGTCGTCCTGCCGGCGGTCGTCCTGCTGGCGTCGGGTGCGCTCGGGGGCCTGGTGGCCCGCCTACGCTGGTCGCCGTCGAAGCGCACGCCCTACACGGAGGTGGTCTGAGTGCCGCGTCGCCCGTTCCTGCCCGTTCTCGCGACCGGCGTGCTCGCCCTGGCGCTCGGTGCCTGCACGGGCAGCGGGGAGCCGGAGCCCGCGACGCCCGACGGGTGGCAGCGCGTGACGAGCGGTGCGCTGTCGTTCGCCGTCCCCGGTGACTGGGTCGAGGTGGGGCAGGTCGACGGGACGTGGACCGTCGGGTGGTCCGACGACGCAGACCCCGGTGCGGACTCCGTGCTGCTGGTCGGTGCGCCGCTCCTGGGGGAGGACGGTGCGCAGGCCGGTCTGGACGCGTTCGTCGCGGGTGCGCAGGTCGGGGGATGGGGCTACCGCTCGACCGACCGGTCGACGCCGGTTGACACCGAGTCGCTCGAGGTCGCCCGCAACGACTTCACGTACGACGACGTCTCGGGGGTCGTGTGGTCCGCGGCGGACCCGCGCGGTGGGGTCACCGTCGGGCTGCAGCTGACGGGGCGGGACCTGCCCGAGGACCTCCTCGACGGCATCGAGCAGAGCATCGCGGTCGACCGCGAGGCGCAGGCGTCGTGAGCCGGTCCGATGGCGCGGCCGCCGGCCGCGTCTGGGCCCCACGGCCCATCCGGGCGGTGCGCCGTGAAGCTGTCGTCCCATCGGCGCGCACCGCATGTCCCGCATGATGGGTGCGGCAGCGGACCCGCCGCGGCCGGACCGGAGGGAACAGTGAACGTCACTCGACTGCTCGTGACGGCGGCCGCGTACGCCGCCGGGGCGGCGGCCGTGTCCTGGGCTGCGGCCGTGCTCGCCCTGGCGGGTGTGCCGACGGTGCCCGCGCTGGTGCTGAAGGCGGTGCTGGTGGCGACCGTGCTGGTCGCGGTGACCTGGCGCGCGACGCGCGACCTGCGTGCGGGTGCGCCCCGCGTCGCGCCGGTCGTCGTCGCCGCGCTCCTCGGGTTCGCGGCCGATCCGTTCACGTGGGCCGGCCGCACGTTCGTCGGGCAGCTCCTGGCGCCCGCGGGCCCGCTCACGCTCGTCGTCGACCTGGTGGCATGGACCGGTGTGGTCGTCGCGACGGCGGTCGTCGTCGGGCGTGGTGTGCGGGCCGAGGGGACGGTGGGGTACGCGTGATGGCACGGTGGCGTCGGGTGCGCGACAGCGGGTTGCGTGGTGACGCGGGGGTCGGGACCCTCGAGTACGTCGGGATCGTCACGATCGCCGCGGTGCTCATCACCGCGGTCCTGCTGTCCATGTCGTCGATGAACGTCGAGCAGCACGCGCGAGCGGCTGCCTGCCGCGTCATGGAGGCCTTCGGGCAGGGCGGCGGGGGCTGCGACGCTCCCGGCGCCGACCGCGACCCGGCGGACTACGTGCCGCCGGAGGCGTGCGTCGTGTCCTCGAACGGCCGTGACGAGAGCGGGTCGCTCACGGTGGTCGTGACCGTCGAGGGCGGCGAGCGGTGGGTCATCGAGGAGCTCGGCGACGGCACCTACCGCCTCACGCGCGCCCGGGAGGGCGGGGTGGGCATCGGCGTCGGGGTGGGCTTCGACGTGAGCGTCACGAACGACAACGCGACCTACGGTGTGGGCGCGACGGCCGATGCGAGCGTCGCCGTCGTGGTGGGCGGAGGCGAGTCGTACATCGCGCGCACCGCCGACGAGGCGCGCCGCATCCTCGACCACAAGCGCAACGACGAGACGAAGGACTTCTGGTTCGGCGACGACAACCCGTTGCGCGACGGTGCGGACTGGGTCAACGAGCAGCTCGGCGGGTCCAACGAGTACGAGCAGCTCGAGGCGGACGAGTGGTTCGTCGAGGCCGGTGTGGAGGGAGACGCGTCCGCGGGCGTCAACGCGATCGCGGTGTCCGCCGACGCCGAGGCGTACCTGGAGATGTACCTGGGGCGCACGTCGCGCAAGGACGGGACGTCGACCGACTACCTGCGTGCCGACATGGGCATCGGCGGCGGCATGCAGGGGCACACCGTGACGGGCGCCGGGTACGACCTGTACAAGCAGTTCAGCCTCGACGGGTCGATGGGCGCCGTCATGGAGGTGGACAGGGACGCCGACGGCAACCCGGTGGCCTTCCGGATCCGGAGCGTCACGAGCTGGAATCCCGTCGCGGACGAGAGCTACTCCGGCCCGGGAGGTATCGACGGGGACCCGACCTACACCGAGCGTGTCGTCGAGATCCCGCTGGAGACCGCGGCGGACCGGCGCCTGGCCACACGCGTCATGCACGCCGCGGGGGTGCCGTACTACCCGGGCGTCACCGACACGGTGGACGTCCCCCAGACGCTGCTCGACAGGTTCAACCCCGTCGACCTGGGCGTCGAGCTCGGCACCGCGGCGGCTGACCGTGGCTACATCTACGAGCAGACGTACTCGACATGGAGCAACACCGACGGCGTCAACGCGCAGGGCAAGGTCGGCGTGGAGCTGGGCCTGAACCTGGAGAGCGTCGAGAGCAGCCGCTCCACCAGCCAGTACCGCTACTACGACGGCACCGGCATGGTGGACCGCACCGAGTGTGTCGTGTGATCCTGCGTCGACCGTCGCCCCCTCGCGCGTCCGACCCAGGAGGATCCGTGCCGTCACGTCATCGCCGTACCGCCGCCACGATGCTGCTCGTGCCGCTGCTGCTCGGGGCGTGCTCCTCCGGCGGCGGCTCCGCGGACGGGCCGCTCGTGCCGGCCGGAGCGCCGGACGACGCGTGGACGTCGCACGAGATGGGTCCGGTCGCGCTGCGCGCACCGGCCGACTGGGAGGTCCTGGACCTCGAGCCCGGTGACAGCTCGTCCGCCGCGTTCGGTCTGCGCGCTCCCGGTGACGGCGCGGGGACGGGTGTGCATACGTCCGTGACGGACGAGCGCAGACGGGACGCGGCGGCCGCGGTCGCGAACCTGCGGTCCGTCGGTGACGCGAGCGTGGGTGCACGCGACGTCGAGGAGGACACCGACCTCGTCTGGCCCGGGGCGCAGGCGGCCGGGTGGCTCGGGTACGAGGCGACCGTCCCCGTGGGCGGTGACGAGGTCGACATGCGCTACGAGTACCTGGTGCTCGACCTCGACGACGACGTGCAGGCGATCGTCGCGGTGGTCGCTCCGGCCGACGAGTTCGAGGCGTCGGGCGTGCACGGCGTGCTCGCGACCGTGACGGTGCGCTGATGGCCGTCTTCACCACGCGCAACGTGCGCCGCGCCGCGCACCTGTGGTCCTGGGTCGCGCTCCTCGGTGGGCCGCTCGTGCTGCTCATGGGCGTCCTGCTCGTCGCGGGTGCGGGGCCGGGTGCACCGCGGCCCGTGGAGATGTGGCGCACGGGTGCGTCGGGTGAGCCGCTCGAGCTGCTGCCGTCGGGCCGTGACGCAGCGGTGTGGGGGCGGCCCGACGGTGACGGTGCGGTCTGCACGACCGCACGTTCGTCCGGCGCCGTGGTCGCCGAGCTGACGACCGGGCCGGCCGACGCACGCCCGTCCCAGGTCGACGACGCGGGCGGGACCGGCCGGTGGACCCTGATCGGTGTCACGGCCGGCACGGGCGCGGCGGCGACGGTGACCTGCTCCGGGCCAGGGCTCTCCCAGGTGGCGGTGTCCGCCGACCCGAGCATCGCCGGGACACCGTCGTTCGGGACGGCGCTGCTCGTCGTCGGCCCTGCGCTCGTCCTGCTCGGCTGGGCCACGCGCCGGGCTCTGCGCGGTGGGACGCGCACCGGGGGCGCTCCCGGCGGCGACTAGGCTGGCCCGCGTGACGCAGAGCCCCGACCCCGCCACGTCCTCCGCTCCCACGCAGCACCGGCCGGTCCTCGTCGTGGACTTCGGCGCGCAGTACGCCCAGCTCATCGCGCGACGCGTGCGCGAGGCGCACGTGTACTCCGAGATCGTGCCGCACACGGCGAGCGTCGAGCAGCTGCTCGCGAAGGACCCGGCGGCGATCATCCTGTCCGGCGGTCCGTCGTCGGTGTACGCCGACGGCGCGCCGTTCGTCGGGCCCGAGCTGTTCGAGGCCGGGGTCCCGGTGCTCGGCATCTGCTACGGCTTCCAGGCGATGGCCCAGGCCCTCGGCGGGACCGTCGCGCAGACGGGGCAGCGTGAGTACGGCGGCACGGCCGTCGAGGTCACCACGGCCGGCACGGTGCTCGGGGGAAGTCCCGACGGGCAGACGGTCTGGATGAGCCACGGCGACGCGGTGCACGCCGCCCCCGACGGCTTCGAGGTCCTCGCGACGAGCGCCGGCAGCCCCGTCGCGGCGTTCGAGGACCGCGAGCGGCGCCTGTTCGGCGTGCAGTGGCACCCCGAGGTCAAGCACTCCCCGCTGGGGCAGGCCACGCTCGAGAACTTCCTGTACCGCGGCGCGGGCCTGGCGCCCGACTGGAACCCCGGCAACGTCATCGCCGAGCAGGTCGGGCGGATCCGCGCGCAGGTCGGCGACGCGCGCGTGATCTGCGGGCTGTCCGGCGGGGTGGACTCCTCGGTGGCGGCAGCGCTCGTGCAGCGCGCCGTCGGTGACCAGCTCACCTGCGTGTTCGTCGACCACGGGCTGCTGCGCTCGGGCGAGGCCGAGCAGGTCGAGCAGGACTTCGTCGCGGCGACGGGCGTGCAGCTCAAGGTCGTCGACGCGCGCGAGCGGTTCCTCACGGCGCTCGCGGGCGTGTCGGACCCGGAGACCAAGCGCAAGATCATCGGCCGCGAGTTCATCCGTGTGTTCGAGGACGCGGCGCGCGAGGTCGTCGAGGACGCCGGTGCGCACGGCGAGGCCGTGAAGTTCCTCGTCCAGGGCACGCTGTACCCGGACGTCGTCGAGTCGGGCGGCGGTGAGGGCGCGGCGAACATCAAGTCGCACCACAACGTCGGCGGACTGCCGGACGACCTGCAGTTCGAGCTCGTCGAACCGCTGCGCACGCTGTTCAAGGACGAGGTGCGCGCGGTCGGTCTCGAGCTGGGGGTGCCTGAGGTCATCGTGTGGCGCCAGCCGTTCCCCGGCCCGGGGCTCGGCATCCGCATCGTCGGCGAGGTCACGGCCGAGCGGCTCGACACGTTGCGCGCTGCCGACGCGATCGCCCGCGAGGAGCTCACGCGCGCCGGGCTGGACCGGGAGATCTGGCAGTGCCCGGTGGTGCTGCTCGGCGACGTGCGGTCCGTGGGGGTGCAGGGCGACGGGCGCACCTACGGGCACCCGGTCGTCCTGCGGCCCGTGTCCTCCGAGGACGCCATGACGGCCGACTGGACGCGCCTGCCGTACGACGTGCTCGCGACGATCTCCACCCGCATCACCAACGAGGTCCCCGAGGTCAACCGGGTCGTGCTCGACGTGACGAGCAAGCCGCCCGGCACGATCGAGTGGGAGTGAGCGTCGTCGGCGTGGTGGGTGCCGGGTTCGGTCTCGTCCTGGCTCTCGTCGGTGTCGGGCTCGCGTTCGGTGGGGTCGCGCTGGTGCGTCGCACGTCGCGGGCGCCGCGCGAACGGGTCGGCGTAGAGGCGGTCGTCGTGCACCGCACGTCGCACGTGCGCCCGTCGAGCGTGACGTTCGACTACCCGGTGCCCGGCGGGTGGCAGCGGGCGAAGCGGGTCGAGGGGCTGCCGGCGACGACGCCGCAGGGTCGGCGCGCGCAGCCGGGTGACCGCATCGTGGTGTGGGTCGACCCGCACCGGCCCGGTGACGTGCGCCTGTCGCCCGGGGCGTCGCCCGCGAGCATGGGCGGGGTGGCGCTGGTCCTCGCAGGGATGATGTTCCTCGGTTTCGGACTCTGGTTCGTCACCGTGACGGCGGGCGTCCTCGGCGGCAGGTGAGCGATGATCGACGACGACGAGAGGAATCCGGTGAGCACCGAGCAGGACGCACCCGGCAGCACGACGGGCGTCGTGGACGCCACAGCCCGGGCCCGCAAGGCCCGCGGCGCGCTGCTGCGCTACCGCGTGATGGCGTGGATCACGGGGGTGATGCTCCTGCTGCTGACCGCCGAGATGGCGCTCAAGTACGTGTTCGCGGTCAACGGCGTGGACGCCGAGGGGCACGCCCGTCCGGTCATCGGTACCTGGATCGCGTTCGCGCACGGGTGGATCTACGTCGTCTACCTCGTGACCGTGTTCGACCTGTGGTCGACGCTGCGCTGGCGCATGGGCCGGCTCGCGACGATGGTGCTGGCGGGTGTCGTGCCCGTGATGTCGTTCGTGATCGAGCGGCGCGTGCACGTCGACGCGCAGGCGCGGATCGACGCCGCCACGCACGGACCCGCATCGCCCGGCCCGTCCTCGCGCCCGGCTGCGGGCTGACGGGGCGTCACCGTGCGGGTCGTCCACGTCTCCGACTGCTTCGCGCCCCGCACGGGCGGGATCGAGACGCAGGTCGGCGACCTCGCGCGGCACCAGGCCCGCGCGGGGCACGACGTGCACGTGCTGACCGCGACGCTCGGCGCGGGCGGTGAGCGCGGTGGGGTCGTCGACGTCGAGGACGGTGTGCACGTGCACCGGCTGGGCACGCGGCTGCCGTTCGACCTGCCCGTCAACCCGCTCGCCGGTCCGCGCCTGATCCGCGCGGCGCTGCGCGACGTGGATCCCGACGTCGTGCACGTGCAGGCGGGCGTCGTCTCGCCGTTCGCGTTCGACGGTGTGCGGGTCGCCGTGGGGCTGGGGCTGCCGACGGCGATCACATGGCACTGCATGCTCGACGGCACCCTGCGCGCGGGCCGGCAGGTCGTCGCGCACACCCGCTGGCGGCACCTGCCCGCCGCGCTGAGCGCCGTCAGCGGCGCCGCCGCGCGCCGCGTGCGCGAGCTGTTCGACACGCGCGTCGACGTCGTGCCCAACGGGATCGACGTCGCGACGTGGGCGCCGGGCGCCGGCACGTCGTCGCGGGCTCCGCGCCCGGCGGGCACCGCCGCACCCGGCCCCGGTCCCCACGCACCGCTGCACCTCGTCGCGACCATGCGCCTGGCCCCCCGCAAGCGGGCCGTCCCGCTCGTCGACGTCGTGGCCACCGCCGCTCGCCGCCTGCCCGCGGGGGCTCTGCGGCTCACGCTCGTCGGGGACGGGCCCGCAC
>JAFAEH010000172.1 GCA_023424135.1 Actinomycetes bacterium
GGACGAGCAGGCGCGGCCCGCCGAGCCGGACCTGCTGCCGGACCTGCCTCCGACGGCACCCGATGCGACCCGGCGCGAGCGCGGCGGTGCCCGCACGGCACCGGGTGCCCCGGGTTCGTCGATCCCGGGCAGCCCCCCGCACGTCGACGGTCCGCCCACGGCGGCGCCCGGCGGCACGACAGCGCCCGCCGGCACGACAGCGCCCGCCAGCACGGGAACGGGAACGCCCGCCGGCGCGGGGGCCGCGGCTGCGTCGTCGTACGCACCCGTGCCGGACGTGCCGACCGACGACGACCTGTCCGAGCTGGAGCACACCCGCGTGCGCGACCCCGAGTCGCTGCGTCGGCGCACCGGCACGCTCGCGCTGCGGTTCGACACCGGGGAACGGGTGCGCGTGGTCGGGCGGGGGATCGTGGGCCGTCGCCCTCGCGCCGAGGACGGTCAGGACATCCTGCACGTCGTGTCGTTGCAGGACCCGGCGCGCTCGCTGTCGCGCGTGCACGCCGAGTTCGGCCCCGAGGCCGTCCCCGCCGGTGAGGCCGGTGCGATCTGGGTCACCGACCGCGGGTCGACGAACGGCACGGTCGTCGTCGACCCCGACGGGTCGGCGCGGGTCGTCGTGCCGGGTGCGCGCGCGGTGGTGCGTGCGGGCTGGACGGTGCGGCTCGGCAACCGCGAGGTCCTCGTCGAGGACGACTGACGTCGAGGCGGTCGACGCCGGCGCGACCACGGCCACGACCCGGACCATGACCACGGTCGTGGTCCGGCCCGCCCGTCACGGCTCGCGCACGGGAGCCTCGTCGGGGGACGGCCGGCGGGCCCGGCGCACGGTCGGGCGCCGCGCGTGGCGCAGCCCGTCGGCGGTGAGCACGACGAGCGCGACCCACACGAGCGCGAACCCCCACCAGCGCGCGGGCGGCATGTGCTCGCCGGCGACGAGCACGCCGATCGCGAGCTGCAGGACCGGCGCCAGGTACTGCAGCAGGCCGACGGTCGACAGCGGCAGCCGTCGGGCGGCGGAGTTGAACAGCAGCAGCGGCACGGCGGTGAGCACACCCGTCCCGACCAGCGCGAGGCCGTGCCAGTCGGGCGCGAGCGTCCCGACGCCCGTGGCGTGCAGCCACACGAGGTAGACCACCGCGACGGGTGTGAGCGCTGCGGTCTCGGCCGCGAGCCCGGGCAGCGCGGCGACCCGCGGCCCGAGGCGGGACTTGATGAGCCCGTACGTGCCGAAGCTGCCCGCGAGGACGAGCGCGATCCAGGGCAGGCGGCCGTACGCGACGGTGAGCACGACGACCGCGGCCGCACCGCAGCCGACGGCGGCCCACTGCGCGGGGCGCAGCCGCTCACCGAGGACGACGACGGCCAGCGTGACCGTGACGAGGGGGTTCACGAAGTAGCCGAGGGCCGCGTCGACGACGTGCCCGGTGTTGACGCCGTGCACGAAGACGAGCCAGTTGACGGCCAGCAGCGCGGCGGCGAGCGTGAGGGGGGCCATGAGGCCGCGGTCGCGCACGATCGCCACGAACGCGGGCCACGTCCGTGTGGCGAGCAGCAGGACGACGCAGAAGAGCAGCGACCACACGACGCGGTGGGCGATGATCTCGACCGGTCCGGCCGGGGCCAGGAGCGGGAAGTAGAGCGGCATCGCGCCCCACAGGGCGTAGGCGGCGATACCGGCGGCGAGTCCACCACGGCGGGCGGGGGCGGGGGCGTGCACGGCCCGACGGTACGTCCTCCCGCCCGGTGTCCACATCGTGGGCTGTCCGTATCGTGGAGTGGACGTCGAGGAAGGTGAGCCTCACGTCCTAGAATGTCCGCGCACTGATCTCGCCACGACCGCGAGGCGCACGCCCGGGGGACACGTCGTCACGTCCGCCCCGTCGTGCGAGGTCACCCCACACCGGAAGGCAACCAGGTCCCGTGAGCACCCCGACCCTGCGCGTCGCGATCGTCGGCGCCGGTCCGGCCGGCATCTACGCGGCCGACATCCTGTCGAAGACCGACCTCGACGTGAGCATCGACCTGTTCGAGCGCCTGCCCGCGCCCTTCGGCCTCGTGCGGTACGGCGTCGCGCCGGACCACCCGCGCATCAAGCAGATCATCGTGGCGCTGCACAAGGTGCTCGAGCGCGGCGACATCCGCCTGCTCGCCAACGTCGACTACGGCACCGACCTCAAGCTCGACGACCTGCGCACGTACTACGACGCCGTGATCTTCTCGACCGGCTCCATCCGTGACGCCGCGCTGCCCGTCCCGGGCATCGACCTCGACGGCTCGTACGGTGCCGCGGACTTCGTCTCCTGGTACGACGGGCACCCGGACGTGCCGCGCACGTGGCCGCTCGAGGCCAAGGAGATCGCGGTCCTCGGTGCCGGCAACGTCGCCCTCGACGTGGCACGCGTCCTGGCCAAGCACGCGGACGACCTGCTGCCGACCGAGGTCCCCGCCAACGTCTACGACATCCTGAAGACCAGCCCGGTCACCGACGTGCACGTCTTCGCGCGCCGTGGCCCCGCACAGGCCAAGTTCTCCCCGCTCGAGCTGCGCGAGCTCGGCCACGTCCCGGACGTCGACACGATCGTCTACCCCGAGGACTTCGAGTTCGACGAGGGCTCGATGGCGGCGATCCACTCGAGCAACCAGACCAAGCAGGTCGTCAAGACCCTCACGGACTGGACGCTCAAGGAGCCCGAGGACCTCACGGCCTCGCGTCGCATCCACCTGCACTTCCTGCACAAGCCGGTCGAGGTGCTGGGCGAGGACGGCAAGGTCGTCGGCCTGCGCACCGAGCGCACCGCCCTCAACGGGGACGGCAACGTCACGGGGACGGGTGAGCTGCACGACTGGCCCGTGCAGGCGGTCTACCGCGCCGTCGGGTACTTCGGCTCACCGCTCGTCGACATCCCGTTCGACGACGTCGCCGGCGTCATCCCCAACCGCGAGGGCCGCGTCATCGACGTCGACGGCGAGCACGTCGACGGCGTGTACGCGACCGGCTGGATCAAGCGCGGGCCCGTCGGCCTCATCGGGCACACCAAGTCCGACGCGTCCGAGACCATCCGTCACCTGGGTGAGGACGTCGCCGAGCGGGGCGAGGGCTTCTACACGGCCACCGAGCGCGACCCGCAGGCCGTCCTGGAGTTCCTGGCGCAGCGCGGCGTCGACGTCATCGACTGGTCGGGCTGGGAGGTCCTCGACGCGTACGAGCGGTCGCTCGGTGAGCCGCACGGCCGCGAGCGCGTCAAGCTCGTGCCGCGCGACCACATGGTCGCGGTCTCGCTGGGCCGCGAGCTCCCGCAGGACTGACCCACCGACGCGGCCCCCCCCCCCGCGCCCCCGGCGGGGGGTCGCCTCGTG
>JAFAEH010000245.1 GCA_023424135.1 Actinomycetes bacterium
ACGAGCACGAGCGCGCCGACCGCGGCCGCCACGGCGACGAGCACGGCCAGCGCCACGAGCGCACCCCGGCGGCGGTCGCCCCGCCACGTGAGCTCGACCTCGTCGCGCGTGGCGAGGTGCCGCAGCGCACCGCGCACCTCACGCGTGCGCACCGCCTCGTCGACGGGTGCGACGACACCGGCGTCCTCGGGGGTCGCGTCGAGCACGACCCCCGCGGGCTCGGGCACCGCGAGCAGGTGCCGCTCCTCCCCCGCCGGGACGGCGCTGGCGGCGTCCTCCCCGAGCAGGCGCACCGACACGGCCCCGTCCGCGTGGCTCGTGCGGTCCGGCCCTCCGCCCGGCCCGTCCACCTGCCCATGCGGCGGCCCGGGCGCGACGACGGGTCCCGGCGACGGGACGGCGACGGACGCCGCGGCCGACGGCGTCCCGGACCTCGCAGGCGGCGGTGCGGACGTCGCGGCGGACGTCGCGGACGGGGCGAGCGTGCGGCCGGCTGCGCTCAGCGCGGCGCCGAGGCACACGGCGTACTTCGGGTGCGCGTCGACGACGACCGGCGCACCGACCTCCGCCGCGATCAGCTCGGAGACCAGCGGGATGCGGCTCGACCCTCCCGTGAGCAGCACCGCGTGCAGGTCCGACGCACGCAGACCGGCCGACGCGACGGTGCGCGCGAGCGTGTCGACCGTGCGCAGCAGGTCGATCCGCACGGCCGTCTCGAGCTCGGCGCGCGTGATCCGCACCTGCCGGGTCAGTCCCGGCAGGATCACGGGGACGACCGCCTCGACGTCGCTCGACAGCGCCTCCTTGGCCAGGACGGACTGCTCGCGCACCGCGGCCAGCGCACCCAGCACCGCCGGGTCCTCGACGTCGAGCGACGTCCACGCCCGGCCCAGCGCGGCGACGACGTGCCGCAGCACGGCCTCGTCGACGTCCTCACCGCCGATGTGCTCGTCGCCGCCCGGCTCACCGCGCAGCTCGTACCCGTCGCCGGTGCGCACCACGACGGTCGCGTCGAACGTGCCGCCCCCCAGGTCGTACACGGCGACGACCGCCCCGACGGGCAGCCGGTCGAGCGCGGCGTAGTGCACGGCCGCCGCGACGGGCTCGGCGAGCAGGCCGACGTCGCGCAGCCGCGCGTGCCCCGCGGCCTCGACGAGCAGGTCGCGGCGCAGGTCCCCCCACGTCGCCGGGTGGGTGAGGGTCACGTGGTCGGGCTCACCGCCCTCGCGCGCCCGCACGGTGTCCACGACGTGACGCAGCACAGCGCCCGTCAGCTCGACGGGCGACAGGACGTCGTCACCGAGCAGCAGGCCCGTCGGGTCGCCCATGCGCCGCTTGAACCCGCGCGCGAGCCGCTCGGGCTCCAGGACGCCGCGGCGCACGGCCGCGTCCCCGACCAGCAGCCCGCCGTCGGCACGCAGGAGCACCGCGGACGGCACCGTCGCGGTGCGGTCGCCCAGGTCGACGGTCGTCGCCCGGCCGTCGCGCCACACCGCCGCCGCGGTGCGTGACGTGCCGACGTCGACGCCGAGCGTGTACCCGCTCACGGGGTCGCCGCCTGCAGCGCGGGGCGCAGCGCCAGGCAGGCGCCCGCGACGGCGCGGAACGCCGCGCACTCGGCCATCGCGTCGGCCTCGGACGCGAAGCCGTCCTTGAGCACGACGACCATGCCGGCGTCACCCGGTCCGTCCGGGACCGTCACGGACCCGCGGGAGTCCTCGACGCGCACACCCGTCGCCCCCGCCTGCTGGAGCCGGGCGGCGACGTCGAACGGCGCGGTCGCCACGGCGGCGTCGCTCAGCACGAACGACTGGTAGACCACGTACCAGCCGGACGGCTCCCAGGCCGGGCCCCCGACCGCCGGCGTCGGCCCCGGGTTCGGTGTCGGCTCGGGCGTCGGGTCGTCCGGGACGTCCGCGACCTCGACGCAGCGCCGCTCGCTGCCCGGGCCGACGACGTCCCCCACGAGCGCCGCGACCTCGTAGCAGTGCATGCCGGCCGTCCGGCCGGGCCAGCCGAACGACGTCGTGTCGTTCGTCTCGGTGTCGCTCGACCCGGTGCCCGTGCCGTCCTCGTCGAGCTCGCGCACGCGGTACGCGGTCGCGTACGCGCTGCGCTCCCACGTGATCCGCACCTCGAGCTGCCCCGGCTCGACGCCGGTCAGCACGACGGCCGGCGGCAGCCCCGCCTCGAGGGCCACCGTGCCGCCCTGCCCCCGCAGCCACAGCCAGCCGAGGACGAGCCCGACGACCAGGAGCGCACCGAGCACGACCCACCACGCGCGCACCACCGACCGCTGCTCCCACGTGCCCGCCAGCTCACCGCCGTGCGCCGACCCGGCCTCGGTGTACGTCACCGCGAACGGGTGCGGCAGGGGCGGGCCCAGCAGCCGCGGCGCGCGCGCCGCGACCCGCAGCAGCGCGACCACGGTCTCGCCCGCGGGCACGTCCGTCGTCCGCGGCGCGAGCGCGAAGCGCAGCAGCCCCGCCGGGTCCGTGACCTCGAGGGCCACGTCCAGCGGGGTCGTCCCGACGTTGCGCAGCTCGACCCGGAAGCGCCCCGCACGCGCCCCGCCCGGACCGTCGGGCACCAGCCGGACGTCGAGGCCCTGCACGGGCGAGACGACGAGGTCGCCCTCGACGACGGCCGCGACGTCACGGTGCTCCAGCGACACGCACCGCACTCCGAACGGGACCTCCCCCACCGGCGCCGCCGGGGGCGGCGGCGGGCGGAACACGACCTCGACCGCAACGCCCCGCTCCTCACCGGGCAGCACCGAGACCAGGTGCGGCGTGACGCTCGACCACCGGGCCGCGTCCCCGAGCACCTCGACGCGGTACTGCGCCACGACCTCACCGGTGTGGTGCACCGTCACGCTCGTGCGGACCTGACCCCCCGGGTCGACCGCGAGCACGCGGTCGGCCAGCGCGAGGACCGGGTCCGTGACGACGTCCATGACGGCACCCTTCCCCCGTGCACGACCCGCGCCACCACCCCGGCGGCGCCGCTGCCCCATCGGGCAGGTTTCCTGCCCGCCCGACGTATCTGCCGACGACGCGGACGGTCCTACGTTGCAGGTACCGCACACGGGGCCGGTGATACCTCACCGCGCCGTCGGCACCACACCGGACGCCAGGGGAGGGCGATCGTGAGCGACGAGTACGCCGACGCGTCGGCGCAGGGCCGTACCGCGTGGTTCGCCGAGCAGTTCGACGCGCTCGCACGCAACGTCGAGTCGTTCATCCGCGGCAAGACCGACGTCGTGCGGATGGCGCTGGTGTGCATGCTCGCCGAGGGGCACCTGCTACTCGAGGACGTACCGGGCACGGGCAAGACGTCCCTCGCGAAGGCGATCTCGCAGTCCGTGGACGGGTCGATGCGCCGCATCCAGTTCACGCCCGACCTGCTGCCGTCGGACGTCACCGGCGTGCAGGTGTACGACGCGGGCAAGCGCGAGTTCGTGTTCCACCCGGGCGCGGTGTTCGCGAACATCGTGCTGGGCGACGAGATCAACCGCGCCTCGCCCAAGACGCAGTCCGCGCTGCTCGAGGTCATGGCGGAGCGGCAGGTCACGATCGACTCGATCCCCTACCTCGTGCCGCGCCCGTTCATCGTCATCGCGACCCAGAACCCCGTCGAGCAGGGCGGCACGTACGACCTGCCGGAGGCCGAGCTCGACCGGTTCATGATGCGCGCGACCCTCGGCTACCCGGACCACGACTCCGAGGTCGAGGTCGTCGCCCAGGTCACCGCCGGGCACTCGACCGAGGACCTGCCGGCCGTGCTGAGCACCGCCGACCTCGAGCAGATGAACCAGATCGCCTCGCAGGTGCACCTCGCACCGGCCGTGCTCGCCTACCTCGTCACCGTGACCGCCGCGACCCGCACCATGCCGGACCTGCGCCTGGGCATCAGCCCGCGCGGGACCATCGCGACGGCCAAGGCCGCGCAGGCGCTCGCCGCGACGCAGGGACGCTCGTTCGTCACCGCCGACGACCTCAAGGCCGTCGCACCGTACGTGCTCCCGCACCGCATGGTCCTGCGCCCCGAGGCCGAGCTCCAGGGCCGCACCGCCGCCGACCTGCTCGACCAGGTCCTCGACAGCGTTCCCGTGCCGCAGCAGCGCGCCGGGGTGTGACGTGCTCACGCGCTCCGGCCAGGGCGTCGCCGTCGCGGGCGTCGTGCTGCCGCTCGCGGGGTGGCTCGCCGACTGGCCCGAGCTCGTCCTGCTGGGCCTGGTGTGCCTGCTCGCGCTCGCGGCCGCCGCGCTGTGGATGGTCTACCGGCCGTCCGTCGCGGTGCGCCGCGAGATCCAGCCCCTGCGGGTCGCCGAGGGCGAGACGGCCCGCGGCCTGCTGACCGTCACCAACACCGCGGGCCGGCGCAGCCCGCCCGTCCTCGCGACCGAGCGCGTCGGCACCCGCCGGGTCACGCTGCCGCTGCCGAGCCTCGGCCCGCACGCGTCCCACGTCACCGCGTACCCCCTGCCCACGGCCCGGCGCGGCGTGCACCCCGTGGGCCCGCTGTCGATCGGGCACAGCGACCCGCTGCGGCTCATGCGCATCGCGTCGGACCACGCCTCGACCGGGCGCCTCACCGTGCACCCCCGGATCCACCCCGTCGCGTCGCTGCCGTCCGGCCGCTCGCAGGACGCAGAAGGACCCACGTCGTCCACCGCACCGCGCGGCGGCGTCGCGTTCCACTCGCTGCGCGAGTACGAGCCCGGCGACGACCACCGGCTCATCCACGCCAAGGCCAGCGCACGCACCGGCACGCTCATGGTCCGGCACAACGTCGTCCCGCACGAGCCGCGGCTCATGGTCGTGCTCGACACGCGCGCCGTGTCCTACCCGGGCGACACGTTCGAGGACGCGTGCCGCATCGCGGCCTCGCTCGCGGTCGCGGCCGTCGACGGGCGGTTCCCGCTCCAGCTGTCGACGACGGCCGGGGACAGCGTCGTCGTCGACCGCACGCGCGACCGCAGCGAGGTGCTCGACCTGCTCGCCGCCGCCCGCACGAGCGTCGACGACCCCGGGCTGCCCGCGCTGCTGTCGATGGTCCCGCGCGAGGAGGGGGTGTCCCTGGGCGTCGTGACAGGGCAGCCGCCCGCCGCCGAGCGCGCCGCCGTCTCGCGGGTCCGCGGCCGCTTCCAGATGGTCTCGCTCGTGCAGGTCGGCCAGCCCCGCGGACGTCGCGCCGCACCGCTCGACGGCGCGCTCGTCGTCGGCGTCACCGGCGACGAGGACTTCCCCGCCGTGTGGAACACGCTGGTGCGGGGGTGACGTCGTGACCACCACCGCTCCCCCGCCGGCCGCACCCGCACCGGCACCCACCGCCGCGC
>JAFAEH010000310.1 GCA_023424135.1 Actinomycetes bacterium
GGTGAGCGCCGCCGCGGTCGCGGGACCGACGCCCTCGACGTCGACGTCGCCCGCGTGCGCGCGCGCCAGGACCGCCTCGACGGGGCGGGTGCCGAACGGGTCGCGGCCGGTCGCGGCGAAGGCGAGCAGCGCGGCCCAGCCCCACAGGTCCGTCGCCGGGCTCGGGTCGCCGCCGTCGAGCAGCTCGGGGGCCAGGTACCCGGGCGTGCCGAGCACGAACCCCGCGCTCGTGAGGTTCGCGTCGTCGTCGACGCCCTGCGCCAGGCCGAAGTCGATGAGCACGGGACCGTCGTCGGTGACCAGCACGTTCGACGGCTTGAGGTCGCGGTGCACCACGCCCGCCGCGTGCACCGCGTCGAGCGCGGACCGCAGGCCGTCGGCGAAGGCCGCGAGCCTGTCGGCGCCCAGGGGACCGTGCTCGCGCACGTGCTCGGCGAGGGTGTCGCCCGCGACGAGCTCGGTGACCAGGAACGCCTCCGTGGAGTCGGCCTCGGCGTCGAGCACGGCCGCGACGGCCGGGTGGCGCAGGCGCTGCAGGGCCGCGACCTCACGCATGAGCCGTGTGCGCACGGTCGCGTCGGAACCGACGTGCGGGTGCAGCAGCTTGAGCGCGACGGGGTTGCCGCCGCCGTCGACGGCCCGGTACACGGTCCCCATGCCACCGGACCCCAGCGGGGCGACGACGGTGTACCCCCCGATCTCCGACCCCGGTGCCAGACCGATCCGTTCCATGCGGGCAACCTAGTGCGTTCCGGGCGGGCCGTGGGGCGACCGCCCGAGCGTGTCACCCGTAGGACGACTAGGGTCGGTGGGCGAAACCCTTGAGGAGCTGATGCCCGGTGCCCATCGACGTGCCGCGTGACGGCCACGACCTGGTCGTCGTCGCGAACCGCCTGCCGGTCGACGTGACCCTCGGCGAGGACGGCGAGCCCCGCTGGACCCGCTCCCCCGGCGGGCTGGTGACCGCACTGGCCCCCGTGATGTCGAAGACCGAGGGTGCGTGGGTCGGGTGGGGCGGCGCGCCGGGCCTCGAGCTCGACCCGTTCGACGTCGACGGCACCGAGCTCGTGCCGGTCGTCCTGACCGAGCAGGACGTCGAGCGGTACTACGAGGGCTTCTCGAACGACTCGCTGTGGCCGCTGTACCACGACGTCATCGCCCCGCCGACGTTCCACCGGCAGTGGTGGGACGCGTACCAGAAGGTCAACCAACGGTTCGCGCGGGCGGCCGCGGGCATCGCGTCGCGCGGCGCGACGGTGTGGGTGCACGACTACCAGCTCCAGCTCGTGCCCGCGTACCTGCGCGAGCTGCGGCCGGACCTGCGCATCGGCTACTTCCACCACATCCCGTTCCCGCCGCTCGAGATCTTCGCGCAGCTCCCCTGGCGCCGGCAGGTCGTCGAGGGCCTCCTCGGGGCGGACCTCGTCGGGTTCCAGCGCGGTGGCGACGCGGCCAACTTCGTGCGCGTCGTGCGGCGCCTGACGGACCTGACGACGCGCGGGTCGGTGGTCACGCTCGACGAGGGCGGGCCGCAGCAGCGGCACGTGCGCGCCGCCGCGTTCCCCATCTCGATCGACTCGCACGCGTTCGACGAGCTCGCGCGGACCCCGGCCGTGCAGGAGCGCGCGCAGGAGATCCGCCGCGAGCTCGGCGACCCGGCCCACCTGCTGCTCGGCGTCGACCGCCTCGACTACACCAAGGGCATCCGGCACCGCATCAAGGCGTACGGCGAGCTGCTCGAGGACGGCCGGCTGTCCGCGAGCGACACCGTGATGGTGCAGGTCGCGAGCCCCAGCCGGGAGAACGTCGGCGCGTACCAGCAGCTCCGCGACGACGTCGAGCTGCTGGTGGGGCGCATCAACGGGGACCACGGGCAGGTCGGGCACACGCCCGTGCAGTACCTGCACCAGTCGTTCCCGATGGAGGAGATGGCCGCGCTGTACCTCGCGGCCGACGTCATGCTCGTCACCGCGCTGCGCGACGGCATGAACCTCGTCGCCAAGGAGTACGTCGCCGCGCGCTCCGACGAGCGCGGTGCGCTCGTGCTCAGCGAGTTCACGGGTGCCGCGGACGAGCTCGTGGGCGCCGTGCTGGTCAACCCGCACGACATCGCGGGCGTCAAGGACGCCATCACGTACGCGGTGCACCTGGACGTGCGCGAGCAGCGCAAACGCATGCGCCGCCTGCGGCGCCGGGTCCTGAGCCACGACGTCGCCGCATGGTCCGAGCAGTTCCTCGGGGCCCTGACGGCCGTCCCCTCGCGAGGTGCCCGTGGCTGACCCCCGGCCCGGCGTCCCCGACGACGTCCGCGCACGCCTGGCCTCGCTCGCGGCCGACGCCTCGGCCCGGCCGCTGCTCGTCGCCCTGGACTTCGACGGCACGCTCGCGCCCCTGCAGGACGACCCGTCGGCGTCGCGGATCCTGCCGGCGGGCGTGGGTGTCCTCGCGGACCTCGCCGCGCTCGACGGCGTCGTGCTCGCACTGGTCTCGGGCCGTGCGATGGGCGACCTGCACGCGCTCGCGCAGGTGCCGACCGGCACGTACCTCGTCGGGAGCCACGGTGCCGAGCGCGCACGGGTCACGCAGTTCGGCCTCGACCGGGACGTCGTGGAGCTGACGCACGAGCAGGCCGACCGGCTCGCCGCGCTCGGCGCACGTGCCGCCGCCGTCGCGCGCGGGCGCGACGGCGTGTGGGTCGAGACCAAGCCGACGGCGGTCGTCGTGCACACCCGCCTGGCCGAGCCCGACGTCGCCGGTCCCGCGGAGGGCGAGGCGCTCGCGCTGGGCACGGAGCTCGGCGTCGGGACGCTGCACGGCAAGGACGTCGTCGAGCTCACCGTGCTGCCCGCGGACAAGGGCACGGCCCTGCAGGCGCTGCGCCGCGAGCTCGGGGCCCCGGTCGTGCTGTACGCGGGCGACGACGTGACCGACGAGCACGCGTTCGCGGCGCTCGACCCGCAGGACGTCACGGTGAAGGTCGGCCCGGGCGAGACCGTCGCGGGGCTGCGGGTCGACGACCCGGCCGCGGTCGTCGACGCCCTCGCGCTGCTGGTCGACGCGCTGCGCGGCTGATCCGCACGGCGGACGCCCCGTCGCCAGGGACGTCGGTCCCGTCCTGGCACCCACGGGCGTGTGGCAGGATGTGCGCTGGGTCACGGGGATCCTCCCCGCGGCCCGTGTCAGTGACGACACCCACGTGACGACGCTGATCACCCTCCACGACGGATCGTCCGGCACGTACCTGCCGGTGAAGGGAATGGCACAGCCATGGCTACGGTCACTTTCGACCACGCGACCCGGATCTACCCGGGCACCGAGCGTCCCGCGGTGGACGCCCTCAACCTCCACATCGAGGACGGCGAGTTCCTCGTCCTCGTCGGCCCCTCGGGCTGTGGCAAGTCGACCTCCCTGCGCATGCTCGCGGGCCTCGAGGACGTCAACGCCGGCCGCATCCTCATCGGTGACCGTGACGTCACCGA
>JAFAEH010000010.1 GCA_023424135.1 Actinomycetes bacterium
GCGGGCGACGGGCGGGCCGGGCCACGGGGCCCGGCCCCGCCGGTCAGCCGCGGCCGGTGCCGAGCGGGACGGCGGCCTCGACGACGAGGCGGTCGCCGTCCCAGCGCACCGGCATCGGGTCGCTCACCCCGCCGACGAAGGTCTCGCCGTCGGGGCCGTCGTGGTGGAACGCCAGCAGCACCCAGGTGCCGTCCTCGCGGCGGCGCACGAGGCGTCCGCTGTAGAGCCGCGAGTCCGTCAGCGGGTACGCGGCCGCGACGTCGAAGGGACCGAGCAGCCCGCCTGAGGGCACGGCCCACACCCCGCCCGTCGCGCCCGTCGCGCGGGTCGCCGCCGAGGCGTCCTGCGCGAGGCAGGAGAACAGCAGCACGGGCCGGCCGTCGACGACCTCCACCTGCATGACCTCGAGCTGGCCGAACCCCTGGCCCGGTGCCGTCAGCGGCGGGCGTGCCTCCCAGCGCCGCAGGTCGGGCGACCATGCGTGCCCGACGACGCCGCGGTCGTCGGCGGGGCCGTGGTCGGCGCGCGCCGTCACGAGCATGTGCCACCCGTCACCGTGCGGGTCCGGCAGCACCCACGGGTCGCGGAACGCCTCGTCGTGCCATTGCCCGTCCACCAGCCGCTCGTACCAGCGGGGGTCGGCCTCGAGGACCGGGTTGCCGGGACCCTTGTGCCAGGTCACCAGGTCACGGGACGTCGCGTAGGCGATGCGCTGCACGTTGCCCGCGGGCGTCAGCGTCGAGCCCGTGTAGAAGCAGAACCAGGTGCCGTCGGGGTGGCGCACGACCGACCCCGTCCAGGTCGCGAGGTCGTCGTAGGCAGGCGCGTCGGAGCGGACGAGCGCGTCCGCGACGCGCCGCCAGGTCACGAGGTCGTGCGAGACCGCGTGGCCCACGGACGCGCGGTGGTGGCGCGCCTCCGGGTCGTGCAGCGCACGCGAGGCGTACAGGAAGAACAGGTGGTACTGCTCGCCGTCGTCGGCGGTCCAGAAGTCCCACACCCAGGAGTCGGGAAGCGTGAGCATGCGCAGGCCTTTCCGCGCCGGCGTCGCCGGTCGCACGGTTTGGCACCGGTGTCGCCGGTGCGGGAGGAGGACGTCAGCCCTTGACGCCCGAGGCGGCGATCGAGCTGACGAACGCGCGCTGGAAGCACAGGAACACCACGAGCACGGGCAGCGTGATCAAGGAGGTGTAGGCCATGACCTCGCCCCACGCGGTGTTGAGCTGGAAGAAGTACTGCATGCCGACCATGACGGGTCGCAGCTCCTCGGACTGCACGACCATGAGCGGCCACAGGTAGGAGTTCCAGGCGGGCAGGAACGTGAGGATCGCGACGGTCGCGAACGCCGGGCCCGCCAGGGGGACGACGATGCGGCGGTAGATCGTGAACCACCCTGCGCCGTCGATGCGCGCGGCCTCGTCGAGCGACCGGGGGATGGTCGAGAAGTACTGCGTGAACAGGAAGATCGAGAACGCGTTCGCGATGAACGGGATCACCTGCACGTGGTACGAGTTCAGCCAGCCGAAGTCGTACTTGAGCACGCCGCCCTCCCACACCAGGGTGGGCAGCCGCGAGACCCAGTAGACCATCGGGACCGCGATCGTCTCGAAGGGCACGATGAGCGTCGCGATGACCACGGACAGGACCAGCCCGCGGCCCTTCCACTCCAGCCGGGACAGCGCGAACCCGCACATCGAGTTCACCACCAGGCCGAGCACGACGATCAGGGTCGTGACGAGCACCGAGTTGGCGAGGAACCGCGCGACCGGCACACGCTCGAACACGTCGCCGTAGTTGTCGAGGCTGATGTCCCCGACCGGCAGGAACGCCCGCAGCGACGTGACGTCGGACAGGATCTGCCCGTCGGGCTTGAGGCTCGAGACGAACATGAACACGAGCGGGAACAGGAAGAACACCGCGAGCGCCGACATCGCGAGGTAGGACCACGCGCGGCGGCGACGGCGGACCTGGTGCTCGCCCGGGTCGGGGGCGCGACGCGTGCGGTCGAGGGTGACGGTGACCATG
The DNA here is from genome assembly GCA_023424135.1 of Actinomycetes bacterium. GTDB lineage: Bacteria > Actinomycetota > Actinomycetes > Actinomycetales > Cellulomonadaceae > Cellulomonas. The sequence continues at coordinate 2,026 of JAFAEH010000010.1, forward strand.
GCTCAGTCCTTCTCGCGGGTGAGGAAGCGCTGCACGAGCGCGATGACCAGCACGAGCACGAAGAAGATGAGCGAGATGGCGGCGCCGTAGCCCGTCTCCTGCTCCCGGTACCCCTTGCGCACGGCGTGGTAGACGAGCGTCGAGGTGGAGTTCACGGGGCCGCCCTGCGTCATGACGTCGATCTGCACGAACAGCCCGAGCGCCGCGATCGTGATGGTCACCAGGACGAACACGCGGGTCGAGCGCAGGCCCGGCCACGTGACGTTCGTGAACTGCTGCCACCCGGTGGCGCCGTCCATCCGTGCCGCCTCGTAGAGCTCGTCGGGGATGGTCTGCAGACCCGAGAGCCAGATGACCATGTGGAACCCGACCGCCTGCCAGATGGACAGCACGATGATCGCGCCGAGCGCGGTGTCCGGGTCGTTGAGCCAGGCCTGGCCCTGCCACGCGCCGAACGTCAGCGTGTCGATGAACGAGTTGATCAGGCCGTCGGACTGGTAGAGGAACTTCCAGAGGATCGACACGACGACGATCGACGTGACGACCGGGATGAAGTAGATGATCCGGAAGGCGGTGACCCCGCGGATCCGCTGGTTCACCAGGACCGCGAGGAGCAGGCCGAGCCCGGCCTGCACCGGGACGACGGCGGCGGCGAAGACGAACGTGTTGAGCATCGAGCGCAGGAACACGGGGTCGGCCGTGAATGCGCGCACGACGTTGTCCAGCCCGGTGAACCGGGGCGGGTTGGGGGAGATGAGGCGTGCGTTGGTGACGGACAGGCCGAAGGCCAGCAGCACCGGCACGACGAGGAACAGCAGCAGCAGGACGATCGCCGGGGCGGCCATCGCCAGGCCCGCGCGCCGCTCGTGCCGCCCGGCGCGCGAGCGGCGGGGGGCGGTGCTGCCGCCGCCGCGCCTGGGGGGTGCGGGGCGTGCGGAGGTCAGGGTGCTCATGTCGGGGTCCCCTCCGTGCCCGGCGGCGGTCGCCCCCCCGCACGTGGTCCGGGTCGGCGCAGAAGCCCTAGCCGTCGTTGGACGA
>JAFAEH010000038.1 GCA_023424135.1 Actinomycetes bacterium
CGTCGCGGCCGCGAGCAGGCCCACGGCGACCTGCCACCACGCGCCGGTCATCGCGCCGGCGGCCAGCCACGCTGCGCCGCCGGCCGGCGCACCGAGCCCGAGGACGGCGACCGCGGCCGTGTGGACGAGCGGTGCGACACGGACGCCGGTCGAGCGGCCCAGCGCGATGAGCGAGACGGCCCAGTACAGGACGTTCGCGACCAGGTGTCCTGCGGCGACGCCGACCGGGCCCCACACGACGCCGGTGACGACGAGCACGATCATCAGCGGCTGCGTCCACAGCTGCAGGCGCAGGAGCTCACCGGTCCGGCCCGTCGCGAGGTAGCCCCAGTAGGCGATCTGCGAGACCGAGCGGAAGATGCCTCCGATCGCGAGCACCGCCAGGATCGGGGCGACATGGTGCCACGACTCGCCGAGCACCAGGTCGACCAGCGGTCCGGCCAACGCGGCGGCGACGACGAGCAGAGGTGCGGTGACGTAGCACGCCACGAGCTGAGCGCGTCGCAGGCCGGCGCCGAGCTTCTCCCTGTCCTCGTGGACACGGGCCAGGACGGGTACGGCCACGTTGGTCAGGGGGGCGTTGATCTGGTTGATCGGAACCATCACGAGCTGGTAGGCGCGCGAGTAGAGCCCGAGGTCGGCCGGGCCACGCACGGCGCCGATCGCGACGCTGTCGACGTTGCGGGTGACGTAGGACAGGAGTTGCGTACCCAGGACGGCGCCGCCGAAGCGGAAGAACCGGCTGACGGGCACGTCGCGCCGGTAGCGGTCAGGCAACCATCGTCCGGCAGCGACGACCACCACGAGGGTCGTCGCTGCCCCGACGAGCTGTTGGGCGACGAGCGCCCAGACACCGGCGCCGCCGGCGGCGAGGCAGACCGCTGTCGCGATGCCGGCCGCCGGCCCGGCGAGGTCGGCCGCGGCGACGGTGCCGAAGCGCAGCCTTCGGGCCAGATCCGCCCGGTACTGCGTGGTCATCCCCGAGAGCAGGAAGACTGCGGCGAGCGGTGGCACCACGGCCGTGAGCTCCGGTTCGTCGTACAGCGCGACGATCGCAGGGGTCAGGCCGGCAGCGAGCAGCGCGCATGCGGTCCCGAGACCGGTGTTCGCCCAGAACAGGTTGCTCCGCTCGGCGTGCGAGACGTCCTTGGCCTGCACGGACGCGAGCGACAGACCGAAGTCGCGCAGGAGGTCTGCGACGCCGATGACGGCGGTGACCATCGCGACGAGCCCGAACTGCGCGGGGGTCAGCAGACGCGCGAGCACGACGACCGACGCGACCTGCAGCACGATGCGGGCGACCTGGGCCCCCACCGTCACCGCCCCGCCGCGGGCCGCGGCGCCGGCGAGGTGCGTGGTGCTCACGGGGAGTCGACGGCCGTGACCGGTGACGCCCCGGCCGCCGAACGGCTGGTGGTGCGCTCACCGTGCAGCAGCCGGCCGATCTGCGCGGACAGCGCCACCAACCGGTCACGCGCGTCGTCGGCGGAGGCGTGCGCGACCGCGGGTTCGTCGACGAGTGCGTGGACCGCGGGGATCATGTCCCGCGCGTCGCCGTCCGGGATGGCTGCGTGCGCGAGGCCGACGGTCGCGAGCGTCCGGGCGATCTTGGACACGGACCGTCCCAGCCCGACAGGGACCGCGCCCTCGGTGTGGCCCATGACCACGGCGTGCAGCCGGTCGCTGACGACCGCCGCGGCGCGGCGGTAGACGGCCCGCACACGCGCCTCGACGGCGTCGTGCGACCAGTCCTCGTCATCGACCAGCGTGCCGCCCAGGCGCGTCGCGAGCTCGGCAGCTCGCGCACGGTCGCGGCCGACCTGAGGTGCGACGGCGATCGTCAGCCTGCGATCGGCAGCGATGCTCCGGACGGTCGCCGCCCAGGCGTCGGACGGCAGTTCACGGTCCCCCCGCAGCGACACCGCGAGCAGGTCGCGTCCGGGGGAAGGCAGGTCGGCGACGGACGTGCCTGGGGCGTCGCCCGTCGGTGACGTCGGTCCGGCGGCGTACGCCCAGTCGGGTGCGGTCGCACCCGAGCCGACCCAGCGCCGCGACGCGTCGTCGCGCCAGGTGACCAGGTCGCACGGTGCGAGGGCGGCGCGCACGACCGCGCCCCACAGCGCGTTCGGCGCACGCATGCCGTACCCGAGGTGCAGCGCGTGGCCGCCCCTCAGCCGTGCGAGCGTCAGCACGGGTGCCATCCGGGCGTAGCCGAGCGCCCATCCACGTTCGAGCAGCGCCTCGCCTGCGTTGTGCGCGAGCACGTCGCCCTGGCGGGCCGCGGCCATCACCGCCTGGCGCCAGAGTGCCTGGGACGTGATGACCTCGTCGTCTGCCGACAGGCGCAGGCCGTTCACGTAGTCGGGCGTCGAGTCCGCGAGCCGCACGACCAGGTGCCCGTGCGCGCGCAGGGTGTCGAGCAGCCCGCGGCGCAGCACCGAGTCGCCGACGTTGTCGGCCTGTCCCTCGGCTGACACGAGGATGCGGGTCACGGGGCCTCCGGGGCGGGCGGGTGTGTCGTGCTCGGGCGCGCCGGGTCGATGTCGTCCGTGGCCGGTGCGGCGCCCGAGGGCGTCTCGGCCGTGGGCGGGCGCCAGGCGAGCACGAGCACGAGGGGGAGCAGGGCGAAGGGCGCGTACATCCCGCGGTCGACGAGGCCGAGCGGCACCTCGAGCAGCGATGCCGCGAGCAGCGCGACGAGGAAGGTCGTCGGCCAGGGGGCCGTGGGTGCGGCGCGCACCGCTCGGATGGCAGCGATGAGGACGGCGGCTGCCACCAGGACGAGGAGCGCGATGCCTCCGGTGACGAGGAGCTGCACGACCTGGTTGTGGGCGTGGTAGGCGTAGCCACCGAGCTCGCCGCCCTCGCGGGCGACGACCGTGTAGTAGTCGGCCCCGTGCCCGACGAGCGGCGCCTCCGCCCAGGACGTGATGCCGGCGATCCAGTAGGTCGCGCGGTTGGTGAAGCTCGTCGGGTCGTTGACGACGAACGGCAGCGCGAGGTTGGTCGTACACGCGGCGCCCAGGGCGAGAGAGGCGAGCAGGTCGCGCCGCTGCCGCACCAGGTGCAGCACGAGCGCGGTGCCGAGCGTGCCCGCGGCGGTGAGCCAGGAGGCGCGCGATGCGGTCCACACGAGCGCGAGCAGCACGACGGCGAGCGCGGGCCAGCGCAGCGCCGGGCGGCGCAGGACGAGCACGGCCGGGAGCCCGAGCGCGAGCGCGATCCCGAGGTTGTTGCCCGAGGGCATGACACCCGCGAGGATCCCCAGCGCGCCGACGGGCTTCTCGTCGGCCAGGGCGTCGGGCCGCACGTACCGGCCTGCGCTCGGAAGGAGGAGCCCGAGCAGCAGGCTCGCGGTCGCGACGACGGCCGTGGCGGCTCCGAGCGCGGCGACGGCCGTGCGTCCTGGGCGCAGCAGCGTGCCTGCGGCGACGACGAACGGGACGAGCACGACGGACCGGGGGACGTCCGACCCGTGCGCGAGGAGCACGCCGAGCGCGAGCGCCCACGCCGCGACCAGCAGCGCCGACGGGCCGAGCAGGTCCCGCCAGCGGCGACGGTGCACGACGAGGACCGCGAGGCACGCGAGCAGGACGAGCACGTTGCCGGCCGTCGCCGCGAGGGACACGATCGCGGGGTCGGGCTCCGCCGGCGCCGTGATCGGTCGGAACTCCTTGGTGCCGTGCAACGAGTCGGCCAGCATCGGCAGGAGGAAACCGACCGTCACGAACGTGACGAGTCCGCGCTCGAGCAGGTCGTCCCGGCGGGTGGCGGGCGCCGTGCGTCGTACGGCGCGACGCACCATCGGCGGCGCGGTCTCCGTCACGCGACGCTCGCCAGGGGGCGTGGTGCATCGGCCGGAGCGACGGGCTGCGGCGGGGCGAGCGGCGCGGGCCCGTGCGTGCGCCGTCGTCCGCTCGTGCGGCGCGGGCGGCTGACGAGCAGCGCGAGTCGACCGGCGGCGGTGAGCGCGGTCCAGCGCAGGCGGTCCGCAGCACCGGGTGCGCTGACCCGTCGGATGCCCGCGACGATCGTCGCCAGCACGACGCGGTCGCGCAGCTCGAGCAGGTCGAGGTGCTTGCGTCGGTAGGCCAGGACTCCCTGGGCGCGGCGCTCGGTCTTGTCGGTGAGCTGGTCGCCCGCGTGGATCCGGTTGAGGACCGTCACGCGTGGGACCACGCAGTAGCGTGCGCCGGCACGCAGCAGCCTCACCAGCAGGTCCTGGTCGTTGGCCACCCGCAGTGCGGGGTCGAACCCGTGGACGACGGCGAACGTGTCCGCGCGGATCAGGAAGTTGCTGCCGACGAAGCCGGGGTTGCGGGACACGACGTCGGCGGCCCGGAGCCCGGACGTCATGCGGGCGAACACGAACGACGCGTCATCCGAGGCGGTCCACGCGACGGCGAAGTCGGCGTCGTCGCGGGCCATCGACAGGTGCAGACGCTCGAGGTGGTCGGGTTGCCACACGTCGTCGTCGTCGAGGAACGCGAGCAACGGGCTGACGGAGCGTGCCGCCCCCTCGTTGCGTGACGCACCTGCGGTGCCCGCACCGGGCCCCGACGTGTCGACGTAGCGCACGAGACCCGTGGTGCGTGCGGTCCAGGCCTCGACGACCGCGCGTGTGGTGGCGGACCCGCGGTCGTCGCACACCAGGACCTCGGCCGGCGCCAGCGTCTGGGCGAGCACCGAGGCGATCGCGTCCTCGACCTGCTCGTCGCGGTCGTGCGTGGGGATGACGACAGCGATGTGCGCCGCCAGCGGGTCGCGCCGCTCCCGTGGCCGGTAGGAGGCCGCGCCGTGGTCGGTGGCCGGCGACGGGCGCCCGCGGGTCGCCCGCAGGAGCGACCGGCCGACGACCGTGAGGAACAGCGGGCCGCGCAGCAGGTAGCGCCGAGCGAGGCGGCGGGGTTCCTGGGCGAGGCGGTAGAGCCACTCACCGCCGAGCGTCTGCATCGGCCGCGGTGCGCGCGTCCGCAGACCGGCGGCGAAGTCGACCGCGGCACCTGCGCCGACGTACACGGCCGGGGGCAGCTCGGCGCGCCAGCGGCTGACCCACGCCTCCTGCTTCGGCGCGCCGAGGCAGACGAAGACGATGTCGGGCTGCACCTCGCGGAGCGCGTCGACGACGCTGCGCCCCGCCGGGTCGTCCGGCCCGTCGAGCAGCGGGAACGGCAGCGCGAGGACGTCGGCGCCGGTCTGCTCCCGCAGGTGCTGGGCGGCGAGCTCGGCGACGCCGTCGCGACCGCCGGTGAGCACCACCCGCCAGCCCGTCCGCGCGGCGCGCGCGCACGTGTCGGGCAGCAGGTCGGCCCCTGTGAGCCGGTGCAGGCCGCGTGCACCGAGCAGCCGTGCCAGCCAGACGAGGGGTGCGCCGTCGGCGAGCAGCAGGTCGGCCTCCTGCACGGCATCGGCCATACGGTCGTCGCTGCCCATGAGCACCGTGAAGTCGGTGTTGGGCGTCACGGCCGTGAGCAGCTCGTGGGTCGGGAGCAGCCCTTCGAGCAGGTCGAGCAGCTCGGGCATCGTGCCGACCACGAGCGGGCGGCCCGCGAGGTGGGCACGTCGGGCGCGGTCGACGGTGACGACGACGGCGGTGGGATCAGCCACGGGGGACCTCCTCGAGGTCGAGGATGCGGGCGACGACACGGTCGGCGGCCAGGTCGTCGACGGAGGTGCGAGCGGCGGCGCGAGACAGGTCGACCGACGTGAGCAGGGCGGCCGCGATCTCCTCGGGGCCCCGACCGGTCACGGCGCCGTTGGTGCCCGGCGTCACGAGCCGGCCCGTGTCGCTGCCCTCGGTGACGACGGCGGGCAGGCCGGCGGCGAGTGCCTCGACGAGGACCCGCGGGTGTCCCTCGTACCCGGGGACGGACGTCATGAGGAAGACCGCGGAACCGGCGAGCAGCGCGCCGACCTCGGCAGGGGCGACCGCCCCGGTGAGACGGACGCGCGCGCGCACGTCGGGAGGCAGGGACTCGTGCCGGGCGGCGACGTCCGCCGCGAGCGTCCCGGAGCCGACCAGGAGCAGGTGCCAGGGGTGTGCGGGGTCCCGCTCGACGAGCGCGGCGAACGCGGCGAGCGCGAGCAGCGGGTCCTTCATGGGCTCGAGTCGACCCAGCCACACGATGCGGTACGGGTCCGTGGCCTGCGCGCTGAAGCGCACGACCTCGGGCTCGAACCAGTTGGGCGAGAACGAGACGCGTGGCGCTCGCGCGCCGAGCGTGCGCGAGTAGTCCTCGTTGAAGACGACCGTCGCGCGAGCGCTCCGGACCACGGAGCGCTCGAGTGCCTCGTGCACGCGGGGGGCCCGGCGCCAGAAGGAGTCCGTCGCCCCGGTCGTCAGACCGTTCTCCTGGTTGTGCACGAAGTGCACCAGCGGGGTGCGGGGGAAGAGCCGGCGGGCGGCCCAGGCGGTGTCGACGCGGTGCGCGTGCACGACGCGTGCTCGTGGCAGGCGGCGACGGTGACGCAGCGCGCCGAGGACGAGCCGGACGGCGTGCGGGACGCGCCGGTGCTGGTCGCTGGAGTCGAGACCGGCCACGGGGAGGAACCACACGGTCCGTCCGGCGAGGTCGTGCCGCTCCCAGGTGCCGACGGCACGCCCGGGTGCATCGAGCGCGAGGACCCCGACGACGGCGACGACGTCCTGCGGTGACGCGAAGCGCAGGATCCCACGCACGACGCCGTCGACGCCCCCGGGGACGGGGTGGCCGACGTCGAGCTGGTGCAGCACGAGCCGGTCGACGTTCCGCGGCGGCCCCGGGGCCGTGGCCTGCACCGGTGCGGCGACCGTGTGGCCTGCGACGGGCATGCTGTGCCTCCGTGCTTCGTCTCGGGGGGTGCGTGCCGTGCGTCCGGGCGTCAGCTCCCGGGACTGGTCGTGCGCGCCTGCGACCGGTGATTGCTCACCGTGACCCGTCGTCGAGTCGGCAACGACGTTATCAACCAGAACCGCCCATGATGAGAGGCATCACCCGATTTCGCCCGATCAGACCCTTCGGTGCGCAGTCGTCCCGCTTTGGGCCGTCGCGCACGGTGCGGCACGACGGATCGCCAGAATGTGACGGCGATCACACCCGCTTCACCCGGTCGTCGGTATCCTGCCCGGCAGGCCGTCACCCGGGTGGACCACGTCGACTCACCCATCCGGTGCGGCGACGCACGTGAGGTGCACTGTCCCGGCTTGCCCGTCCTGTCCGCGGGCGGACCTCGTCCGCCCCTGTCCGTCAACGTGTGGCGTCGCACGCTCGTCGCCGCCCGACGTCCCGCGTCCGCGCGGGCACCGTCTGGAGGTCCAGCCCATGATCCGCTCCCGATCCGTGCCTGCGCGTGGCATCGCTGCGCTCGTCGGCGCCGCTCTGGTGCTCGGCGGCGCGACTGCCGCGTACGCCGACCAGCGCGCGACCGCCGTGTCGGCGACAGCGCTCGCGGCGCCCGCCTACGGCGACCGGCTCCAGCAGGGCGAGAGGCTGAGCCAGGGCAAGCGGCTCGTCTCCCGCAACGGCCTGTACACGCTCACCGTCGAACCGACCGGCGCCGCGGCGCTGCTCACGCCGAGCGGGGCAGCGCTGTGGCGCACCAAGGCTGCCGGCGTCGGGGCGTACCTGACGGTCAAGTCCGACGGGAAGGCGGTGCTGTACGACCGTGCGAACCGCCCGGTCTGGTACGGCCCGGCTGTGGGGCGTGGCGCCGTGCTCGTCGTGCAGGACACGGGTCACCTGGTGCAGTACGTCAACGGCACGGCGAAGTGGTGGACGACGCGCAAGGCCTACCAGCCCGTCCTGCGTCTGCCGGCGCCCGTCGCCCCCGCCCCGACGTCCTCCCCGTCCCCGACGGCGGCGCGCACCCCGGTGCCGTCGCCGACGCCCACCCCCGTGCCGACCCCGACCCCGTCGCCCACCGCGTCGCCGTCACCCACGGCGGTACCGACGCCGTCTGCGGCTCCCGCGCCGTCGGCGACGGCGGCTCCTGCCCCGCCCAAGGAGGTGGGGGCGCGAGACGCCGCCGTCTACCCGTTCGCGTCCGACTCGGTGTGGAACACGCCGATCGGCACGAAGGCGGCCTTCGAAGGTGCGACCGCTGCGCGCACGCTGAGCCTGAACAGCGGCGCCAAGCCGGTCGTCAACCGGGACTCGTGGTCGGTGTCGGTGTCGACCGCCGGCGGCTCGGACGTGCGCGCGACCCTCGAGGCGGTGCGCAACAAGACCTCGTACACGGCGCACATCCCACCCAGCACGGTCGCCACAGCGGGTGACGACAAGCACGTCACGGTCGTCCAGCCCGACCGGTTGCTCGCGTACGACACGTTCAAGATGGAGAAGCGCTCGGACACCCTGTGGGAGGCCCAGGTGGCGTTCCCGGTGGACCTCACCGGCAGCGGGACCGGGATCGGGACGCGCGCGGCCGGCGTGCCGGCGATGGCCGGGCTCATCCGGGCCCAGGAGCTCGAGCAGAACTCCATCAAGCACGCGCTCGCTCTCGCGATCCCGGGTGAGATGCTCAAGTCGGGGCAGGTCTGGCCGGCGACCCGGCAGGACAGCGACGGTGCCTCGACCTACAGCGGCTCGATCCCCATGGGCACGCTGTTCGCGCTGCCGCCGGCGGTGGACGTGAACGCCCTCGGGCTGTCGCCCGAGGGGACCGCGCTCGCGCGCGCGCTGCAGGACTACGGCGCGTACGTCGTCGACCGTGCGGGCACGGTCGCGCTGTACTGCGAGCTCGCGTGCGACGACGACGGCTACGAGAAGCTGCGTGAGGCGTGGCGAGTCCTGCACCCCCAGGTGCGGGCCGTCACGAACAGCTCGGCGACGAGTGTCGGTGGCGGCGGGGCCCCGCGCGTGCCGCTTCTCGCAGACATCCGCTGAGGATCGTCCACCCCGCACGGGCGCCGACCAGGCGGTCTCGCCGGCGTCCGCCAGCGGTCCGAAGGCCCGTTCTGCCGTGTGCAGGACGGGCCTTCGCCGCGTCCGGCTTGCATCTGTTCGATCCCGCGTGCGTCAATCCTCCCGATTGGTGATGGGACGATTTCACCCGCACCTCCGACGGTGTGTCCGCAACCTCCTTGATTGACGTATCTCCGCAGGTCATCCGCATAGGCCCTGTCCGCGAGGTCTGCTCCTCGGCGGGTGAATCCCCCTCGTGGGAGCGCGTGCGGGCCGTCAGTCGTGCTTCCCCTTGAATCGTTCCATCGATCCTGGAGTAGCGAACAGCCCCCGGTCGACCGCGCTCGGACCGAGCCAGCCGGGGCACTCGCGGGGGGTCTGGCCATCGTGTTCTACCGTCGTCATCTGTTCTCGTCCGTCGGCATCGCAGCGGCCGCGGGAGTCCTGCTCGCCACCGCCTCGGCCGCCACCGCGGCGGGCCCGGTCGTGCTCACCGCAGCTCCTCTCGCCTCGGCGCCGTCCGGTACGACGCCGTCCGCCGACAGGCTGCCGGCCGGCGCCCGGTTGGTGTCGGGTGCCGACGTGGTCTCGCCGAACGGTGCGTACAGGTTGACGATGCGCGCGGACGGCTCGGCGGCGCTGCTCGACTCCGCCGGTACGCCGCTGTGGCGGACCAAGGCTGTCGGGTCGGGTGCGTCGTTGGTGCTGCGGGCGGACGGCAAGGCGGTCCTGACGACCGCGACGGGTGCCGGAGCCTGGTACGCGCCGCCCGCGGTGGCAGGCGCCGAGCTGGTCGTGCTCGACTCCGGGCAGGTCGGCGTGTTCGCGGGCGCGAAGGCCGTGTGGTGGAGCGCAGTCGGGGGCTCGACGAAGGTCGCGGACGTCGTGCAGACCGGCGCCGCACCGACGCTGCCCGCTGCGACCGCACCCGGCGAGGGCGGCGACGGGCACACCGACGGGGCCGCCACGACGCGTGACGCTGCGCAGCACCCGTTCGCCGCGACGTCGCCCTGGAACACCCCGATCGGGTCGGGTGCGACCTTCGAGGCGGTGAACGGTCCGCGCACGGCGTCTCTCCTGGCCGGGGGAAAGCCCGTCGTCAACCGTGACCAGTGGTCCGTGGCGGTCTCGATCGCACGTGCCTCCGACCCGGTCGCAACCCTCGTCGGCGTGCGGAACAAGGTCAGCTACCAGGCGGTCGTTCCCACGTCGACGACAGCGACCGGCGGGACGGACAGGCACGTCACGATCGTGCAGCCGGACCGCCGCACCGCGTACGACGTCTACAAGTGGGAGACCTACACGGGCGGCATCGCCACGACGCAGATCGCCGTCCCGGTCGACCTGACCGGGTCGGGCATCGGCTCGGGCGGCAGGGCGGCGGCCGTGCCGTCGATCGCCGGGCTGATCCGAGCCCAGGAGCTGGAGAACCTGTCCATCGAGCACGCGCTCGCGCTCGCGGTCCCCGGCACGGTGCTGAAGTCCGGTCAGGTCTGGCCCGCGACGCGGCAGGACTCCGATGCCGCGACGTCGTACAGCGGTGCGGTGCCGATGGGCGCGCTGTTCGCGATTCCCGGCTCGGTCGACGTCACGAGGCTCGGGCTGTCGAAGGAGGGCCTCGCTCTCGCGCGGGCGCTGCAGGACTACGGGACCTACATCGTCGACCGTTCCGGCACGAACTCGTTGTACTGCGAGCTGTCCTGCGACACCGCGCGCTACGAGGCGCTGCGCGTGGCCTGGCGCGAGCTGCACCCGCTCCTGCGTGCGGTCACCAACAACACCGCGGCGACCGTGGGCGGCGGTGGCCAACCGCGGGTCGCCCCCGCGGCCGGCCTCGGGTGACTCGACATCGGAGCGGGTGAAATCTGGCGCCAACCGGGCGAACTGTCCTTGACAGGCGTCCACACCACTCGTCCCTCTGGTTACTGTATGCCCGAATCGTCGCGAATGCGCCGGAAGGCACGGAATAACCCGAGTCGACCCAGCGCGGCGGTGCCCGATGACGGCCGGCTAACCGGGGGGACGAGTGCGTATCGCCATGGTCGGCACACGAGGTGTGCCTGCTCGCTACGGCGGCTTCGAGACCTGCGTCGAAGAGGTCGGGTCGAGGCTCGTCGAACGTGGCCACGACGTCACCGTCTACTGCCGGGCCCCCGACGGGGCTGACCGTCCTGTCGAGCATCTCGGCATGGCGCTGGTGCACCTTCCTGCCGTGCGGCGTCGTGCGCTGGAGACGGTGAGCCACACCGCCGTGTCGATCGCCCACCTCGTCGCGAACCGCTCCGACGTCGCCTTCGTCTTCAACGCCGCCAACGCGCCCTTCCTGCCCGCTCTCCGCACACGGGGCGTGCCGGTCGCCACCCACGTCGACGGCCTGGAGTGGAAGCGTGCGAAGTGGTCGACGCATGGTCGTCGCTACTACCGGGTCGCCGAGGCGATGGCGGTGCGCTGGTCCGACGCGCTCATCGCGGACGCCGAGGGCGTCGCCGCCTACTACGAGTCGGAGTTCGACGCACCGACGATCCCCATCTCCTACGGAGCTCGAGCCGTTCCGTCGTCGTCCGTCGATCGGATCGCCGAGCTCGGCCTCGAGCCGCGCAGGTACCACCTCGCGGTCGCCCGTTTCGAGCCCGAGAACCACGTCGACGTCGTCGTCGGCGGCTACACCCGCTCGCGGGCACGCCACCCGCTGGTCGTCGTCGGCTCCGCACCGTACGGACAGGAGTACACGTCGAGGGTCGAGTCGCTCGGTGATGAGCGTGTGCGGTTCCTCGGCGGCGTCTGGGATGCCGAGCTGCTCGACGGCCTCTACGCCGGGAGCCTGAGCTACCTGCACGGACACTCCGTGGGCGGCACCAACCCGTCGCTGCTGCGGGCGATGGGGGCGGGTGCGTCGGTGATCGCCTACGACGTCGGCTTCAACCGCGAGGTCCTCGGGCAGGCGGGGCTGTACTTCCGGGACGCGGACGACGTGCGGGCGCGGGTGGAGCGGACCGAGGCCGACCCGGAGCGTGCGCGCGAGCGGGGTGAACGTGCGCTGCTCGAGGTCGCCCGGTACGACTGGGACGACGTCGCGCGCAGGTACGAGGACCTGGCCCTCGAGCTTCCCGCCCGGCGCGCCGCCTCGCCGCGGGCCACGGGCCGCCGCGCTGTCGGCGGTGCCTGGTGACGAGTCGTGCCGCACGCCGCACCCGCCTGCTCGGTGCGGCGGGAGCGGTCCTCGTCGTCGGGGTCGTCGCGGTCGTCGCGGTGACGTCCGTCCCGGGTGCGGCGACCGACTCCGACAGGGGTCGTCCGACCGTGGCGGGCGCCGTCGCGGCAGCCACCGCGACACCTGACGGGCACGACCCGGCGGCTCCGGGCGCGACGTCCGGGGCGTCGTCCGACCTGCCGGTGGAGCCGGCCCCGGGTGTGCAGGAGATCCTCGACCTCGTGACCGAGCTCGAGGCCGGCGTCGGCGTCAGCACGCCGGCTGCGCCGGACGCCGATGTCGAGGTGGCTCCGGGGGTGCGTGTCGCACTCGTCGACGCGACACCGGTGGACGGACAGGCCGCCGGGCCGGGCGAGGCATCCGGACCCGCGCTCGCCCTGACCGTACGGGTGGTCAACGACTCCGGCGCGGCGGTGTCGACCGACGGCGTGGTCGTCAACGTCTACGGCGACGACGGCGTGCCCGGCAGCCAGCTGCTGGGAGACCCGCGATCAGCGCCGTTGCAGGGGGACGTGGCAGGGGGAACCTCCGCCCAGGGGGTGTACGTGCTCACCGGACCCGGCGGCAGCACCGCCGGTCCGTTCGTCGTGTCGGTCTCGCTGGGCGCGGGAACGACGACGGCTCTGGTCGTCATCACCCCGGAAGCAGGCTGAGCCATGCACAAGCGTGCCCCCCGCGCGTCGCGTCATCTCCTGGTGGCGCTGGGGGCGGTCACCGCCCTCGCCCTCCCTCTCGTCCTCGCACCGGCCGCGGTCGCCGGCGCCACGGTGCTGGGCGCGGACGCCGACCCCGCCGTGAGCGCGCTCGTGAGCGACCCGGCCGGGCCCGTAGCAGCGATCACCCAGGACACGGTGTCCACGGACGCTCTGCCGACCGTGCAGACGAACGGCATCGTCTGGGCCCAGGTCGTCGTCGGGAACACCGTGTACGTCACCGGCGACTTCACGAGCGCGCGCCCCGCGGGCTCGGCGCTCGGCACCGGCGAGGTCACGCGCACGCGGTTGCTCGCGTTCGACATCGGCACCGGTGAGCTGATCGCGGGATGGGCCCCGGCGATCAACGCGGTCGGGCGTGCCATCGCGGCGTCGCCCGACGGGCGGACGATCTACGTCGGAGGGGACTTCACCACCGCGAACGGCTCGACGCGCGGCCGGTTCGCCGCGTTCGACGCGACGACCGGGGCGCTGAACCCGACCATCAAGCCGCTGGCGAACGGGTCGGTGCGCACGATCGTCGCATCCGGGAGCACGGTGTGGTTCGGCGGTTCGTTCGAGCACGTGACGGTCGCGCCCGCGGCGTCGGTCCGCAAGCCGCGTGTCGCCGCGATCAACGCGGCCACCGGGGCGCTGCTCCCGTTCTTCACGGCGGCGAACCCCGCCCAGGTCGAGTCGCTGGCGCTCACGCCGGACGGTGCCCGCCTCGTCGTGGCGGGTCGGTTCCAGTACCTGACGAACGTGTACAACCCGGGTGTCGGCTGGGTCGACGCGACGAGCGGTGCGGTGCTGACCTTCCCGGCCAACACGCAGGTCAAGGACTGGGGCTACGCCGCCGGCATCTACAGCGTGAAGGTCGTCGGCGACCAGATCGTCGGTACGGGCTTCGGCTTCATCAAGGACTCGTCGAGCGCTGCCAACATGGAGGGGATGTTCGCCGCCGACGCCTCGACGGGCGAGCTGCGCTGGGTCGAGGACTGCCACGGTGACTCCTACGACGTGTACCCGTCGTCCGACGGGTTCCTCTACCTGGCGGGTCATCCCCACACGTGCGCCAACGCGGCGGCGTTCCCTGAGGTCTCGCCCCGTCTCAACCGCTACGGCCTCGCGTTCTCGCAGGATGCGCGCCACCTGACCGTCAAGAACGCGGCGAGCGGCTACGCCGAGTGGGCCGGTACGCCGTCCCCGGCGATCGGCAACTGGTTCCCGACGTTCGCTCCCGGCACCTTCTCCGGCCAGGCGCAGGCGGGCTGGACGGTCGAGGGGAACGACGACTACGTCGTGTACGGGGGAGAGTTCCCGTCCGTGAACGGCACGCCGCAGATGGGGCTGGTGCGGTTCGCGCGTCGCGACCTCGCACCGAACGCGCGCGGACCACAGGTCACCGGTACGACCATCCGCCCGTCGGCCGTCTCCCGGGCCCGAGGGACCGTGCAGCTGTCGTGGCCCGTCAACTGGGACACCGACGACGCGACCCTGACGTACACGGTCGTGCGGGACGGCGACACGGCCAACCCTGTGGCCGTCCTGACGCACACCGCCGCGTACTGGGACCGCTCGCGGATGTCCTTCACCGACTCCGGTCTCGCGAACAACCGCTCGTACTCGTACACGGTCGTCGTGTCCGACCCGTGGGGCAACGCGGTCACGTCGCCGTCGGTGACGGTCACGACGGCGAGCGCGTCGACGGCGCCGTTGTCCCTGTACGCGCAGACGGTCCTGTCGGACTCGCCGGGCAACTACTGGCGCATGGACGACACGTCCAACGTGCTCGCGTCGTGGACAGGTCTGGGCAACGGCGTCTCACCGGGCGCTGCACGCGGTGCGACCGGCGCGGTACCCGGCGACCCCAGCACGGCGATGACCTTCAGCGGCTCGTCGTCCTCGTACGCGCGCTCCGGCGCGACCGAGGCAGGCACGGACACCATGTCGGTCGAGGCGTGGTTCCGCACCACGTCGACCAGCGGCGGCAAGATCGTCGGGATGGGGACCGGCGCGAGCGGGTCGAGCGGCAGCTATGACCGGCACGTGTGGATGGCCGACGACGGGACCGTCAGCTTCGGTGTGTACCCCCAGACGCCCAAGGTCGTCACCTCGCCCGGGACGTACAACGACGGTGCATGGCACCACGTCGTCGCGACGCTGGGTGTGACGGGTATGCGGCTCTACCTCGACGGCGCGCTCGCCGCGGCCGACGAGGACGTGATCTCCGCGCAGCAGCCGCTGACCGCGTACTGGCGGATCGGTGGGGACACCCTCGGCGGGTGGGCCCCGGCTGCGTCCTCGGCCTACTTCGCCGGGTCGATCGACGAGGTCGCGACGTACAACAAGGTCCTCACGCCTGAGCAGGTGGCGCTCCACCACGTCGTCGGCTCGACCGGCCAGCCGCCGAACCAGCCCCCGACCGCGGCTTTCACCGCGGCGAACGACCGACTGACCGTCGCACTCGACGGGACGTCGTCCACCGATGCCGACGGTGCGGTGGTGTCGTGGGTCTGGGATCTCGGCGACGGCGCGACCGTACATGGAGCGACGGTGGCGCACGCCTACGACGCGCCCGGGACGTACCGCGTGACCCTGACCGTCACGGACGACGACGGTGCGACGGCGCAGATCGGCCAGGACGTCACGGTCGTCACGGGTCTGCCGACGGCCGACTTCGCGCTGACGGGCGACCGGCTCGGGGTCGTGGTGGACGCGTCCGCGTCGAGCGATCCGGACGGCACGCTCACCGCCTACGACTGGTCCTTCGGCGACGGGTCGTCCGCGACGGGTGTCACGGCGTCGCACGTGTACGACGAGCCCGGGACGTACACGGTGACCCTCGTGGTCACCGACGACGACGGTCAGACCGCCACCGCGAGCCAGGACGTCACGGTCGTGACCGGTGAGCCCCACGCAGCGTTCGTCGCGACGTCGACCCGCCTCACCGTCGCGCTCGACGGGACGTCGTCGAACGACCCCGACGGTGAGCTCGTCGGCTGGGAGTGGGACCTCGGCGACGGCTCGACGGCGTCGGGCGCGACTGTCGAGCACCGGTACGACGAGCCCGGCACCTACGCGGTGACGCTGACCGTCACGGACGACGACGGTCAGGCCGCGAGCACGACGCAGGACGTCGTCGTCTCGCTCGCCGATCCCGTCGCCGCGTTCGTGCACGCCACGTCCAGGCTCGTCGCGACGTTCGACGCGGCCACGTCGACAGACCCGGACGGGGCTGTCGCCGCGTGGGACTGGGACTTCGGGGACGGTACGACCGCCACCGGCGTGGCGGTCGAGCGCACGTTCACGGCGCCTGGCACGTACACCGTCACGCTGACGGTGACCGACGACGACGGTCGCACCGCGACGACCTCGCAGGACGTCACGGTCGCGCTCGTCGGCCCCGAGGCGTCGTTCGCGCTGACGTCCTCGTTGCGTACCGTGACCGTCGACGGGTCCGGGTCCAGCGACCCCGACGGGACGGTCGTCGCCTGGGCATGGTCGTTCGGCGACGGGGCGACGGCAGACGGTCCCGTCGCGTCGCACACCTACACGACCGCGGGAACGCACACCGTGCACCTGACCGTCACGGACGACTCCGGCCTGACCGCGACGCTTGACCGCACCGTCGACATCGCGTTGGTCGCACCGACCGCCGCCTTCTCCGCGACCGCCACACAGCTCGCGATCGCGGTCGACGGAACGGCCTCGTCCGATGTCGACGGCGCGGTCGTCGCGTGGGACTGGCGCTTCGGGGACGGTGGCACCGGCTCGGGGAGCACGGCGACGCACACGTACACGGAGGCCGGTACGTACACGGTCCGCCTGGAGGTGACGGACGACACCGGCCTGACGCACGCCACGACCACCGACGTGACCGTGAGCCCGGCGCCGACGGTGCTCGGCCGGGACGAGTTCTCACGCTCGGTCACGGCCGGCTTCGGCGACGCCGACGTGGGCGGTGCGTGGGTCGCGACGGCGGGGGTGTCGAGCGTCGCGGACGGTGCGGGGCGCCTCGTGCTCGCGACGAAGGGCTCGGCCGCCGGGGCCCGGCTCCCGGGCGCGGCAGGCACGACGACGGTCACTCGCGTGTCGTGGGCGACCGACAAGCGAGCCAACGGTCTCGGCTCCTACGCGCTCGTGCGTGGACGCATCGCGGCGAACGGTGACGAGTACCGCCTCAAGCTGCAGATGGACGCGAGCGGCAAGGTGAACGCGAGGCTCGTGCGGTCGGTCTCGGGAACCGAGGTCCTCGTCGCCGGGCCGGTGACGGTCGCCGGGACGGCTCCGGTCGGTGGCCAGGTACGGGTGGTGCTCGCGGTGAGCGGTACGGCGCCCACGTTGCTCCGGGCCAAGGTCTGGCTCGACGGCCAGCCCGAGCCGGGGTCGTGGACGATCGAGGCGACCGACACCGCGGCGTCGCTCCAGGTCGCCGGTCACGTCGGGCTGCACGCCTCGCTGTCGTCGACCACCACGAACGGCCCGGTCGTCGCAACCTTCGACGACGTGCTCGTCACCGACGGGATCGGCTGAGCATGTCGGCGCCCCTGCGCGTGGCGGTGGTGCACCCGTCGGACGAGATGTACGGCGCCGACAAGGTGCTCCTCGAGGTCGTCGAGGTCCTGCGCGGGGGTGTCGCGGGTGCGGCGCCGGCCCAGGTCCACGTCCTGCTGCCGGACGACGTGGACTACCCGCAGCGGCAGCTGTCGACCGAGCTCACCAGGCGTGGTGTGGACGTCGAGGTCGTTCCGCTGCCCGTCCTTCGCCGCGACTACCTGCGGGCGCGTGCACTGCCGGCGCTCGTGCGACGTGCGTGGTCGGCCTGGCGGCGGCTGCGCCGGGTCCGGCCCGACGTGGTGTACCTGTCGACGTCCGCGGCGCTCGCGCTCGCCCCGCTCGCCCGAGTCGTCGGAGCGCGCACGGTGCTGCACGTGCACGAGTCGTGGTCGGCCACCGAGCGGCGGCTGCTCGGGCCCCTGCTCCGTGCGTGCGGGACGGTTCTGGCGGTGAGCCGACCCGTCGCGCAGGGGCTGCCGCTGCCGCCCGGTCGGGTCGTGGTCGTGCACAACGGCTTCGACGAGCCTGTCGCCGATCCCGCGCGCGCGGCGCGGCTGCGGGCCGACCTGGGGGTCGGGGACGACGATGTGCTCGCGCTCGTCGCGAGCCGGTGGAACGCCTGGAAGGGGCACGACGTGCTGCTCGACGCGTGGGCCGGCGTCGCTCGCACCGACGCGCACCTCGTGGTGCTCGGCGCGCCACCGCCGTCGGGGGCGAGCGTCGACGTGCCGAGTCTCGTGCGGGCGCTGCCCGAGTCGTCGCGGGTTCACGTCGTGGGCGAGCGTTCCGACGTCGCCGACTGGGTGAGCGCGGCGGACGTCGTGCTCGTCCCCAGCACGCGACCCGACCCGCTGCCGACCATCGCGATCGAGGCGGCGGCGCTGGGGCGTGCCGTGCTCGCGTCCGACTCCGGCGGGCTGCCGGACATCGTCGACGACGGTGCGAGCGGCGGCCTCGTCGCGACGGGCGACGCCGGTGCCTGGCGTGCGGCTCTCGAGGGGCTCGACCGTGTGTCCCTCGTGCGCCAGGGTGAGCGTGGGCATCAGGTCTACACCGAGCGTTTCCGACGTGAGGCGTTCCGGCAGAGGTTCGCGCGTGCGTTCGCCGGTACGCGGGAGCAGGGCGAGCACACACCGGCCAGCAGGGAGATGAGATGACGACGACCGCGCCCGGGACCTCCGTGACCGAGAGGTACCGCCGAGGGGTCGCGACGCTCGCGGCGCGCCAGAAGTCCTCCAAGGGTGCGCCCGCGTACTCGCGGTGGGTGAACCGCGGCATGGGACGCAGGCTGGCTGCGGCGGCCGACGTCGTCGGGCTCACGCCCAACGCCGTGACCGGCATGTCGGCGGTGGCGACGTTCGGTGCGGTCGCGCTGCTGGCGCTGGTCCCGCCGACGCCTGCGGTCTCGGTGACGATCGGGGTCCTCCTGGTGCTCGGGTACGCGCTCGACGCCGCCGACGGGCAGCTCTCCCGGCTGCAGGGGACCGGGTCGCGGGCCGGTGAGTGGCTCGACCACGTCGTCGATGCCACGAAGACGGCGTCCTTGCACCTCGCGGTCCTCGTCGGCGCCTACCGCTTCCTCGACCTGCCGGACGTGTGGATGCTGGTCCCGCTCGCGTACTCCGTCGTCTCGTGCGTGTTCTTCTTCGCCATGACGTTGACGGACCAGCTGCGGCGCGCCGCTCAGCACCGCGAGGGGCAGTTCATGGCCGCGGACGGCACGTCGTCGACGTGGTACTCGCTCGCCGTTCTTCCGACCGACTACGGCGTGCTGTGCGTCGTGCTCGGTCTCGTCGCGTGGCCGACGGTGTTCTGGCCGGTCTACACGCTGCTCTGTGCTGCGACCGGGGGATTCCTGCTGCTGGCGCTGCCCAAGTGGTACCGGGAGATGCGCCGCCCCTGATCCGCGTGGCGGGAGCGACGGCGCAGGGCCGAGGAGCTGTCGGACGCGACCGGGTCAGTCGGCCAGTGCTGTCGCAGGCCGGTGGGCGGACGGGCCGTCGAGCGCGGCGAGCGCGCGTCGCAGGATCGTGCTGGAGGTCGCGACGGTGTACGGGAAGTACACGACGCGCACGCCGACCTCGGCGAAGCGCCGCTCGAGCTCCTCACCCTTGGGTGTGCCGCGCCAGTCGTCGCCCTTGAAGAAGACGTCGAACGGTCGCTCCTGCCAGGTGACGAGCTTGTCCGGCTGGTGCTCGACGTAGACCTCGTCGACGTACCGCACGTGCTGCACGATCTCGGCCCGCTCGCGTGTCGGGACGACCGGGCGCCGTCCCTTGGCGAGCTCGAGCATCTCGTCGTCGACCACCCCGGCGATCAGGTGGTCGCAGTGCGCGCGTGCGTGCCGCAGGACGTTGAGGTGACCGATGTGGAACAGGTCCCACGCGCCCGGTGCGTATCCGACGATCATCGGGTTCCTCCTGAGGTGGTCGACGGTGCAGGTGCGACGGGAGCCGGCTCGGGTGCGCCGGCGCGGGCGTGCGTCGCGGCCCGTGCCCGCATGAGGCGCACCTTGTAGGCCTCGACGGGCCGCTCCACCCACCACCAGACGGCCGTGCCCAGCCCCGTACCGGCGATGACGGCCAGCGCGAACGACGCGGGCATGGGCAACGTCGAGAGGGTCTCGGCCAGCAGCAGGGCGACCGACAGGTGGGCGAGGTAGATGCTGTAGGACGCGAGCCCGATCGTCTGGACGATGCGCAGGCCTGCGACCCTCCCGAGCGCTGCGCGCAGGGCTCCGTCCTGGCGCTCGAGCCCGTAGACGATGACTGTCGCCGCCGCCAGGGCCTGCAGCGAGTAGCGCAGGGTCTCGCGGAACCACGGGTCGCGCACGAGCAGCGATGCGAGGTACAGGGCGAGTGCGAGCGCGGGGGCCCAGCTGCTCGACACGGCACGGCGCCACCGGTCCGTCAGCGTGCCGTGCCGGGCGTGCGCGAACACGACGGCGGCAAGGATGCCGAACGCGATGCCGTCGGCCCGCGTGTCGGTCCCGTAGTAGATGCGACGGTGCGCCTCCTCGGCCCCGGCCGACGCGACGAGGACGATCCTGACGACGAGCGAACCGACGACGGTCGTTAGCGCCAGCGCCGTGAGCACGGCGAGGCGGCGGCGCAGCAGGACCGCACCGAGCCAGAAGAGCGCGAAGGCGATGTAGAACTGCTCCTCGATCGCCAGGCTCCACACGACGGCCGAGCCGGGCAGCACGTCCGGCAGCCCGTGCATGTACACCCAGTTGAAGGCGAAGAACACCTGGGCCGCGAACGC
Organism: Actinomycetes bacterium; assembly: GCA_023424135.1. GTDB lineage: Bacteria > Actinomycetota > Actinomycetes > Actinomycetales > Cellulomonadaceae > Cellulomonas. The sequence goes on from JAFAEH010000038.1 coordinate 20,610, forward strand.
GCCGCCGTCGACGTGGTGGCCGAGGGCGGCCCACGCGACGGTCGGTGCGGCGACGAGCAGCACGAACGGCGGTGAGAGCTTGAGCAGGCGGCGCAGGTAGAAGTCGGACAGCCGGAAGCCTCCGGTGCGCTCCCGCTCGATCAGCAGGATGTGCGTGATGATGAAGCCCGAGATCGCGAAGAAGATCGTCACGCCGGAGCCGCCGGGAACCATGTGACCCAGGCCCGCGTGCGCGACGACGACGAGCATCACGGCGAGAGCGCGCAGGGCGTCGACGTGCTCGTAGCGACCGCGGGGCGACACGCCCAGTAGTGCGGGAGTCGTGGGTGCGCTCGTCACGGCGTCTCCGGTGGGTCTCGGATGCGGGGCCGCGCACGTCGTCGAATTGCGGCGAATAGTCCGGATCGTACCTACGGTCGCGGCGCGGCGACCCCCTCCGTGCGCCGGTTTCACCCGGGAAGTGCCGTTCTGAGCCTTTTCACCCCTTCCGTGCGGGTGAATCACCGGAGCGAGCATGTCCGACATGTCCGATTAGCACCTATGGTCGTCGAACGGTCTGGTCAAGCGTCCAGGCATCCACGCCCGCACGACCCCGGGGGATACACCATGCGCTCCGTCCCGCCTCAGGTGTGGCCGATCGCCGGCGCGGTCGGTGCCGTGATCGCCGTCGTGGTCGCGGCGCTCGCCCTCGCCACGCCGGGTGGCGGACCGACCGCAGCACCCACGCTCGGTCCCGTCGCCACGTCGACCCCGACGCGCAGCACGGCACCCGACACGCCCGCGACGGACGAGGTCGCGACCGCCGTTCCCACGCTGGCCGTGGAGCCAGCGGCCGTCGATCCGGCGGCCGAGGTCGTGCCGGTCGCCGACTTCGCCGAGCTGCCCGCGGTCGAGCTCGCCGCCCGCGCCGACTACGGCAACGGTGTCACGGGCAGCGTCGTCGACATCGAGGCCGTGCAGGCCGAGGCGCACGGCATCGGTGAGATCGCCGGTCCGGCAGTCGTCGTCACGGTCGAGCTCAGGGCGGGCCGTGAGCAGATCGACCTCGGTGACGTCGTGGTCAACCTGTACGGGCCGTCCGGAGCAGCGGCTCCGACGGCCGCCGGCGACCCGCACCACCGCCCGTTCGAGGGATCGCTGCGCGCCGGGGAGTCGGCGCGCGCCGCCTACGTCCTGCGCCCGGCCGAGCCGGACGCCGTCGCCCGCATCACCGTCGCCTACTCGGGCGCCGTTCCCGCCGTCACGTTCGAAGGGCCCCTCCCATGACCCTCACCTCGACGCCCGCGCGGGCGGGGCGCAGGCCGGCCCGCGCTCCGTGGCGGCGCACGGCCGGGCTCGCGGCCGTGCTCACCATCGGCCTCACCACCTTCGTGCTGCCCGCCTCCGGGGCCGCGGCCGACTCCGCGCCGGTCGACCCGACGCAGGACGCCACGGTGACGACCGACGCCCTGCCGACGGTCCAGATCGACGGTGTCGCGTGGGACCAGGTGGTCGTCGGCGGGACGGTCTACGTCGCGGGCACTTTCACGACGGCCCGCCCTGCCGGGGCGCCCGCGGGTACGTCCACCGTGGAACGCGCGAACCTGCTCGCCTACGACCTGGGGACAGGAGCGCTCGTCGACACGTGGGCGCCGCGCCTCAACGGCGCGGCATACGCGATCGCCGCGTCGCCGGACGGGAGCAGGATCTACGTCGGTGGCGACTTCACCAACGTGAACGGCGTCGCGCGCAACAGGTTCGCCGTGCTCAACCGTGCGACGGGTGCACTCGTGACGTCGTGGACGGCGGGTGCGAACGGGGCCGTCCGCACGATCCAGGCGACGTCGTCGGCGGTGTACATCGGTGGCAACTTCAACACCGTCGGCGGTCAGGACCGGCCCCGCGTGGCCTCGTTCGACGCCTCCACAGGTGCCGTACGGAACTGGCGCGCATCGGTGCAGCCGGCGCAGGTCGACTCGATCGTGCTCAGCACCGACGGGTCACGGCTGTTCATCGGCGGGCGGTTCCAGTACATCAACAACCAGACGCGGCTCGGGACGGGCGCCGTGGCGACGTCGAACGCCGCGCTGCTGCCCTGGACCGTGGGGGACGAGCTCTACTCCTACGGCTACTCGGCGGGCATGCAGAGCCTCGACACCGACGGCGTGAACGTCTACGGCACCAGCTTCGCGTTCCTCGGCGGGACGACCGGCTCGTACTCCAACATCGAGGGGCCGTGGGCGGCCGACGCCGGGACGTCCGACGTCGTGTGGGCGGGCGACTGCCACGGCGACACGTACTCCGTGTGGGCCAACGGGTCGAAGGACCACGTGTACGTGTCGGGTCACCCGCACATGTGCTCGAACATCGGGCAGTTCCCCGAGGTCAGCCCACGCGTGCAGCGCTACGGGCTCGCGTTCACCAAGGAGCCTCGCGGGGAGGTGCAGCCGAACACCCAGGGCGGCAACTACCAGAGCATCGAGGGCTTCGCTGCACCCGAGATCCGCAACTTCTACCCGACGTTCACGTCCGGCACGGCATCCGGCCAGAACCAGGCGACGTGGGATGTGACCGGCTCGGGCGGGTACGTGCTGTACGCGGGCGAGTTCCCGACGGTCAACGGCACCCGCCAGCAGGGGCTTGTCCGGTTCGCGACGCGTGACATCGCCCCGAACGGCAGGGGTCCGCAGCTCTCGGGCTCGACGCTGACGCCGACGGCGCAGTCCCACGCACCGGGGACCGTCCAGGTCGCATGGCCGACGAACGTCGACCCGGACGAGGAGGCGCTGCGCTACGAGGTGCTGCGCGACGACGCCGTCGACCCGGTGTACACGGTGGTCCGCCCGTCGCGGTTCTGGGACCGCACGACCCTCTCGTTCAGCGACACGGGCCTGACGCCCGGCGCCCGGTACACCTACCGGGTCCGAGCGGTCGACGCGGGTGGCAACGCCGTCACGTCACCGGCGGTCTCGGCGCAGGTCCGCACGGGGAGCACGCCGGTGCTCGGCGAGTACGCGTCCCGCGTCCTCGCGGACAACCCGGCCGGGTACTGGCGGCTCTCGGAGCCGTCGGGCGCGTTCCAGGACTGGACGTCGTGGGCCGATGCGTCGAGCGGTGCGGGTGTCGTCCGCGGTGCCGCCGGAGCGCTCGCGGGTGACGCCGATGCCGCCGCGACGTTCACCGGCATGGGAGCCTCACGCGCCTACACGACGCGGCAGTCGGTCTCGTCGCACCGGTTGTCGATCGAGACCTGGTTCCGGACCACGTCGACGGCCGGCGGTGTGCTCGTCAGCTTCGGGAACAGCGCAGGCACGGGCAACTCGTCGTCGCACGACCGCAAGCTGTACATGGCGCCTGACGGAAGGCTCACCTTCGGTGTGTACCCGGCGCGTGTGCGCACCGTGACGTCGACAGCCGCGTACAACGACGGTGGCTGGCACCACGCGGTCGCGACGCTCGGACGCAACGGCATGCAGCTCTTCGTCGACGGTGCGCTCGTCGCTTCCCGCGACGACGTGACCTTCGGCCAGTACTACAACGGCTACTGGCGCATCGGTGGCGACACCATCGCGGGATGGCCCGAGTCCGGCGGGGCGAACTTCGTCGGCCAGCTCGACGAGGTCGCGGTCTACCACCGCGAGCTCACCTCCGACGAGGTCGTCGTCCACCGAGGGCTGGGCGTCACGGGCGAGCTGCCGAACCTCGCGCCCACCGCGGTGCTGACGGCTGTCGGCGGTGAGCTGACGGTGGCGGCGGACGGCTCGGGCTCGAGCGACCCGGACGGCACCCTCGAGTCCTACGCGTGGGAGTGGGGCGACGGCGAGACGTCGACCACCACCGGGTCGACCGCCACGCACGAGTACACCGAGGCAGGGACCTACACCGTGACGCTCACGGTCACGGACGACGGGGGAGCGACGGCGACGGCGACGGCGACCGTCGAGGTCACGGCACCGAACCAGCCTCCGGTCGCCGAGCTCGATGTCGAGGTGAGCGGTCTGACGGTCACGCTGGACGCGAGTGGCTCGAGCGACCCGGACGGCGAGATCGAGAGCTGGCACTGGGATCTCGGGGAAGGCTCGGGTGTCGACGGGGAGACGGCGTCGTTCACCTACGACGAGAGCGGCACGTACGAGATCACGCTGACCGTCACGGACGACCGGGGTGCCACGGGCACGGCGACCGCCGACGTCGAGGTCACGGCGCCGCTTGACACCGCGGTCGGCCGTGACGCCTTCGGCCGGAGCGTCGCGTCCGGCTGGGGATCGGCCGATCTGGGCGGTGCCTGGACGACGACCGCGGGTGCGGCGAGCGTCGACGGTTCTGCCGGTGTCCTCGTCGTCGCGACCCGAGGAGGTCTGTCGGGTGCGCGTCTGCCGGGAGCCGTGACCTCCACGGCGGACGTCGTGGTGACGGTGGCGCTCGACAAGCGGCCGAGCGCCGGAGGCTGGACGCTCGTGCGCGGACGCATCACGGACACGGGGGAGTACCGGCTCAAGACCGCCTACGCGGCGAACGGCACGCTGTCCGCGTGGCTCGTGCGCTCGGCCGCGAACGGGACGGAGACGGTCGTCGCCACGAGTCGTGCCGTGCCGGGCACGTACGCGGCCGGCACGCAGGTCAAGCTGAGGTTCCAGGTGACCGGGACGTCGCCGACGACGCTGCGCGCCAAGGCGTGGGCCGGCGCCACCGAGCCTGCCGCGTGGCTGCTCGAGACCACGGACTCCACGGCGGGACTGCAGTCGGCGGGCCATGTCGGTCTCGCGGGCCTGGTGTCCTCGTCCTCGACCAACGTCCCCGTGACGTTCCGCTGGGACGACCTCGAGGTGCAGTCCGGCTGACGTCCGTCGGCCAGGACCGTCGTGGCCTGCACGGACGCACCGACATGCCCGCGCACCGGTGAGCGACCCGCGACCGGTGCGCGGGCGTGTCGGTGGACGTCCGTAGACTGACGACCCCCGGGACGAGCCCGTCCCGGGGTGTTCGTGCTGCCCACGTCTGCCCGAGGAACCCATGGACCTCACCGGTCTCCTGCCCACCCTGATCGCCGACCCCACCGTCGTGGAGGCGCTCGCGTCCGTGCGTGCGCGCGGCGAGCTGGACGTCGTCGGCCCGGCGGGCGTGCGCCCGCCGCTGCTCGCGGCGCTCGCGGGTGCGGGCGCGACGGCGGGGACGGATGTGCCGGGGGCTGGTGCGTCGGGCCGGCCGCTCGTCGTGGTCACGGCGACGGGCCGCGACGCGGACGAGCTGGCGGCCGCGCTGCGCTGCTACCTGCCGGACGACGACGTCGCGGTGCTGCCGAGCTGGGAGACGCTGCCGCACGAGCGGCTGAGCCCGCGCAGCGACACGGTCGCCCGTCGCCTCGCGGTGTTCCGTCGGCTCGCGCACCCGGCCCCCGAGCCGGGGCCGACGGGTGCGATCCGCGTGCTGGTCATGCCGGTGCGGGCGCTGCTGCAGCCGGTCGTCGACGGGTTGGGCGAGCTCGTGCCGGTGGAGGTGCGCCCGGGTGCCACGGTGGACCTCGAGGACCTGGCGCAGCGGCTGGTCGACGCGGCGTACACGCGCGTCGACATGGTCGAGCGGCGCGGGGAGTTCGCGGTGCGCGGCGGGATCCTCGACGTGTTCCCGCCGACGGAGGACCACCCGCTGCGTGTCGAGCTGTGGGGTGAGGACGTCGAGGAGATCCGCTGGTTCTCGGTGGCGGACCAGCGCAGCCTCGAGGTCGCCGAGCACGGGCTGTGGGCGCCGCCGTGCCGCGAGCTGCTGCTGACGGACGCGGTGCGTGCGCGGGCGGCGGAGCTGCGCGAGCAGCTCCCGGGGGCGCTCGACATGCTCGACCGGCTGGTCGAGGGCATCGCGGTCGAGGGCATGGAGTCGCTCGCGCCCGCGCTCGTGGACCGCATGGTCCCCGTGCTGGACCTGGTCCCGGACGACGCGCTGCTCGTGCTCGTCGACCCCGAGCGGGTGCGCCGGCGCGCGCACGACCTGGTCGCGACGACGCAGGAGTTCCTCGAGGCGGCGTGGACCTCGGCGGCGGCGGGTGCCGCGACGCCGCTCGACCTGTCGGCCGCGTCGTTCGCGTCGTTCGCCGAGGTCAGGGCGCTGTCGGCGGTGCGGGGGCTCGGGTGGTGGACCCTGTCGGGGTTCACGCTCGACGCGGACGCGGCGACGGGCGGCGCGGACGGGGGGGTAACGGACGCGCCGACGGCGGCGGTGGGCGCCCGCACGCTCGTCGTCGCCGCGCGCGAGGTCGAGCGCTACCGCGGGGAGGTCGCGCGCGCCGTCGCGGACGTGCACCGCCTGCAGCAGGACGGGTGGCGGCTGGTCCTGACGACCGAGGGCCACGGTCCGGCGCAGCGCATGGTCGAGCAGCTCAAGGCCGCGGACGTGCCGGCGCGGCTCGTCGCGCGCATCGACGACGAGCCCGAGGGCGGTGTCGTGCTCGTGGTGCCGGCTCCCGCCGGGCCGGGGTTCGTGCACGAGGGCCTGCGCGTCGCGCTGTTCAGCGAGTCCGACCTCACGGGGCGTGCGGGGTCGAGCACGCGCGACATGCGTCGCATGCCGAGCCGTCGGCGCAACGTGGTCGATCCGCTGCAGCTGCGCCCGGGGGACTTCGTGGTGCACGAGCAGCACGGTGTCGGGCGGTTCGTCGAGCTCGTGCAGCGGACCATCGGGTCGGGGGCGTCGGCGGCGACGCGCGAGTACATGGTCGTCGAGTACGCGTCGTCCAAGCGCGGGCAGCCGGGGGACCGGCTGTTCGTCCCGACGGACCAGCTCGACCAGGTGACGAAGTACGTGGGCGGTGAGGCGCCCACGCTGAACCGCATGGGCGGTGCGGACTGGCAGAAGACCAAGGGCCGCGCACGCAGGGCCGTCAAGGAGATCGCGGCCGAGCTGATCCGCCTGTACTCGGCGCGCATGGCGACGCCGGGGCACGCGTTCGGCCCGGACACGCCGTGGCAGCGTGAGCTCGAGGACGCGTTCGCGTACGTCGAGACCCCGGACCAGCTCGCGACGATCGACGAGGTCAAGGGCGACATGGAGAAGACGGTCCCGATGGACCGCCTGATCTGCGGCGACGTCGGGTACGGCAAGACGGAGATCGCGGTGCGTGCCGCGTTCAAGGCCGTGCAGGACGGCAAGCAGGTCGCGGTGCTCGTGCCGACGACGCTGCTGGTCCAGCAGCACCTCGACACGTTCGCCGAGCGGTACGCGCCGTACCCGGTGACGGTGAAGGCGCTGTCGCGGTTCCAGACGGCCGCGGAGTCCAAGGAGGTCGTCGAGGGGCTCGCGGACGGCTCGGTCGACGTCGTCATCGGCACGCACCGGCTCATCACGGGTGAGGTGCGGTTCAAGGACCTGGGCCTGGTCGTGATCGACGAGGAGCAGCGCTTCGGCGTCGAGCACAAGGAGACGCTCAAGGCCCTGCGGACGAACGTCGACGTGCTCGCGATGAGCGCGACGCCCATCCCGCGCACGCTGGAGATGGCGGTCACGGGCATCCGGGAGATGTCGACGCTCGCGACCCCGCCGGAGGAGCGTCACCCGGTCCTGACGTTCGTCGGCCCGTACGACGACAAGCAGATCACCGCGGCGATCCGTCGTGAGCTGCTGCGCGAGGGGCAGGTCTTCTACGTGCACAACAAGGTCGAGTCGATCGAGCGGACCGCGTCCCGGCTCAACGAGCTCGTCCCCGAGGCCCGGATCGCCGTCGCGCACGGGAAGATGAACGAGCACCAGCTCGAGCGTGTCATCGTCGACTTCTGGGAGAAGCGGTTCGACGTCCTGGTCTGCACGACGATCGTCGAGACGGGCCTGGACATCTCGAACGCGAACACGCTGATCCTGGAGCGGGCGGACCGGCTCGGGCTCTCGCAGCTGCACCAGCTGCGCGGTCGCGTGGGTCGCGGGCGCGAGCGTGCGTACGCGTACTTCCTGTACCCGCCCGAGGTGCCGCTGACGGAGACCGCGCACGACCGGTTGCAAACCATCGCGGCGCACACCGACCTGGGCGCGGGCATGGCGGTCGCGATGAAGGACCTCGAGATCCGCGGCGCGGGCAACCTGCTCGGTGGTGAGCAGTCGGGGCACATCGAGGGCGTCGGGTTCGACCTGTACGTGCGCATGGTCGGTGAGGCCGTCGCGTCGTTCCGCGGGGAGCAGACCGAGGAGCAGGCGGACGTCACGATCGAGCTGCCGGTCGACGCGCACGTCCCGCACGACTACATCGCGCACGAGCGGCTGCGTCTGGAGGCCTACCGCAAGATCGCCGCGGCGCTCGACGAGGCCACGCTGCGGGAGATCCGCGCCGAGCTCGCGGACCGGTACGGGGCGGTCCCGCCGGCGGTGGACAACCTGTTCGAGGTCGCGCAGTTCCGCCTGCACGTGCGGGCGTCCGGCATCACGGACGTCACGGCGCAGGGCAGGTTCGTGCGCTTCGCGCCCGTCGAGCTGGCGGAGTCCGCGCAGCTGCGGCTCAAGCGGCTGTACCCCGGGTCGGTCGTCAAGCCCGCCGTGCGCACGGTGCTCGTGCCGTTCCCGACGACGGCGCGCATCGGCGGCAAGCCGCTGCACGGCCGGGAGGTCCTGGTGTGGGCGCGCCAGTTCGTCGACGCGGTCGTGCGCGGGGACGTCGCCGCTGCGGCTGCCGCGGGTACGACGACCCGCTGACGCCTCCCGCCCCCTGCCGTCCGGGTCCGCGCCCCGCACCGTCCGCGCCCCGCACCGTCCGAGCCCCGCACCGTCCGCACCCCGCGCCCCCGGTCGCCCACCCGGACGGTGGCGTCGGGGCGTGCGTCGTGGAGGGCCTACGATGGCGGGCGACCCCAACGGACGGTGAGCGGGAGGCCCTGGTGGCGGTGCGACGGCGGGCGCGACGAGGCGTGCGGCTGGTGGCTGCAGCGGTGACGGCGGTGGCCGTCCTGGCCGGGTGCGCCGGGCAGCCGGGGGCGGCGGCGGTCGTCGACGGCCGCTCGATCAGCACCGCGGAGCTCGCCACCGCGTACGAGCAGCTCGCGCCGATCTTCGCGGGCGCGGGGGCGCAGGACGTGCTGGGCGTGCTCATCACCGAGCCGTTCGCCGCGCAGGTCGCGAGCGACCGTGGTGTGGGCGTCAACGACGAGCAGGCGCTCGACCTGCTGCGGCAGGTCGCGACCCAGGCGCTGGGCGAGGAGAAGGGTGCCGAGCTCGAGTTCGGGCCCGGGGCGATCGCCGTGGGGCGGTACTCGCTGGCGGCGAGCGCGCTGCGGGACCTCAGCGACGCCGACGCGGCCGCGGCGGAGTACCAGGATCTCGTGCGCGCGGCGGACATCGACGTGAACCCGCGCTTCGGCAGCTTCGACGCCGACACGCTCGCCGTGGCGCTGCCGTCGACGCCGTCGTGGATCGTGCCCGACGGCGGGCGGGTGGCCGCCGACGGCTCGACGGACGACGAGGCCGACGTCCCGGACCCGACGCCGACGTCCTGACCGCATGACCCCCGACCCGGCGACGGACCGGCAGGCCGCCGCGCTCGTGCGCGCGGTCGAGGTGATGGATCGTCTGCGGTCACCGGGTGGCTGCCCGTGGGACGCGGAGCAGACGCACGTGACGCTGCTGCCGTACGCGCTGGAGGAGGCGCACGAGCTGGTCGAGGCCGTCGAGACGGGCGACCGGGCGGGGCTGCGCGAGGAGCTCGGTGACGTGCTGCTGCAGGTCCTGTTCCACGCGCGGGTGGCGCAGGACGACGTCGACGACCCGTTCGACGTCGCGGACGTCGCCGACGGGCTCGTCGACAAGCTGGTGCGCCGCCACCCGCACGTCTTCGCCGACGACCCGCAGCAGGCGCTCGACGCGGCCGACGTGCACACGCGCTGGGAGCGGATCAAGCGGGCGGAGAAGCCGGCGCGGACGTCGGCGCCCGACGGGGTCCCGGCGTCGATGGGGTCGCTGGCCCGTGCGCAGAAGCTGTTCGCGAAGGCGGACCGGGCGGGTCTGCTGCGTGGTGCGCCGGGTCCGGACGGGCCGACGACGCAGGCGGCGCTCGGGGAGGCGCTGCTCGCGCTGGTCGCGGGTGCGCATGCGGCGGGACTCGATGCCGAGGCGGCCCTGCGTGGGGCGACAGCGGGCTGGGAACGCGCCGCCCGCGCTGCCGAGCACGGCTGACCGTTCGCTCGTCCGGGCGCACGCCCCACCTCAGCGTCTCGGACGGTGAGACGCTGGGGGAAGGACGGGCGCTCTTCCGTGGTGGAGAGACTGGCGGAAAGCGCTTTCTGGGCCTAAGGTCCGAGCCGGTCCCCGTCGCGTCCGACCAGGATGGCGACGTGCGCGGGACCCACGTCCCGCTCACCCCCACCGTCGAAGGAGAGCCCGCATGAGGATCGGCGTCCTGCGTGAGCAGCGCCCCGGGGAGCGGCTCGTGGCCGCGACGCCCGCGACCGTCGCCAAGCTCCTCGGCCTCGGTCACGAGGTCGTCGTCGAGCACGACGCCGGCGCCGCCGCGACGTTCACCGACGACGCGTACGCGGCCGCCGGTGCGAGCGTCGCCGACCGCGCCGACGTCATCGGCTCCGACGTCGTCGTCGGCATCCACCTGCCGGCCGACGTCGAAGCCCTGCGCCGCGGTGCGACGCTCGTGGCGACCATGGCGCCGTTCGCCGACCCGGACCTGGCAGAGCGGCTCGCGGGCCACGGCATCACGGCGCTCGCGCTCGACGCGGTCCCGCGCATCTCGCGCGCCCAGGCCCTCGACGTGCTCTCGACGCTGTCCAACGTCGCCGGGTACCGCGCCGTCATCGAGGCCGCCGAGGAGTTCGGCGGCATGTTCACCGGTCAGGTCACCGCCGCGGGCAAGACGCCGCCCGCGAACGTCTTCGTCATCGGCGCGGGCGTCGCCGGCCTGGCGGCGCTCGGCACGGCCAGCAGCCTCGGCGCGCAGGTCCGCGCGTTCGACGTCCGCCCCGAGGTCGGCGAGCAGATCGAGTCCATGGGTGCGACGTTCGTGCAGGCCGAGGGCGCCAGCCAGGAGGTCTCGTCCGACGGGTACGCGCGGGAGCTCACCGCCGAGCAGGAGCGGCTCACCGCGCAGATGTACGCCGAGCAGACCGCGTGGGCCAACGTCGTGATCACCACGGCGCTCGTGCGGGGCAAGGCGCCGAAGACCATCACCAAGGAGATGGTCGCGGCGATGCGACCCGGTTCGGTGATCGTCGACCTCGCGGCCTCGGGCGGTGGCAACTGCGAGCTCACCGTCCCGGGCGAGCGCGTCGTCACCGACAACGGCGTCGTCGTCCTCGGCTGGACCGACCTGCCCAGCCGCATGCCGCAGCACACCTCGCAGCTGTTCGGCACCAACGTCGTCCACCTGCTCGCGCTGCTCACGCCCGCCAAGGACGGCGAGCTCGTGCTCGACCTCGACGACCCGGTGCAGCGGGGCATGACCGTCACCACCGGTGGCGAGGTCACGTGGCCGCCGCCGCCCGTCGCGGTGTCCGCCGCACCCGCCGCCACCCCGGCGGCCCCGGTCGAGACACCCGAGGAGCTGGCCGCGAGGAAGGCCGAGGCGCAGGCCGCCGCGGCCCGCCGCACGCAGCGCAACGGCGTGCTCGCCGCGCTGGGCGCCGTGCTCACCGTCGTCGCGCTCACCGCCGCACCGGCGTCGTTCCTCGGCCACGCGACGGTGTTCGCGCTCGCCGTCGTCGTCGGGTACTACGTCATCTCGAACGTCAGCCACTCGCTGCACACCCCGCTCATGGCCACGACCAACGCCATCAGCGGGATCATCCTGGTCGGCGCGCTGCTGCAGATCGGGCACGAGTCCTGGGTGGTCAGCACCCTCGCGTTCGTCGCCGCGACGGTCGCCGCGATCAACATCTTCGGCGGGTTCCTCGTCGCGTTCCGCATGATCCACATGTTCCGGAAGGAGGCGTGACGGTCGTGCTCACGTCCATGGCCCAGGCCGTCTACCTCGTCGCCGCGATCCTGTTCGTGCTGTCCCTCGCGGGGCTCAGCAAGCAGGAGACCGCACGCCGCGGCAACCTCTACGGCATCGCCGGCATGGGGCTCGCGCTGCTCGCCACGATCGCGCTCGCCGCAGACCTGTCCGCCCGCCCCGTCGCCGTGACGCTCCTGCTCATCGCGATGGCGCTCGCCCTCGGGGCCGTGATCGGCATGGCACGGGCCCGGCGTGTCGAGATGACGCAGATGCCGGAGATGATCGCGGTCCTGCACTCGTTCGTCGGGCTCGCGGCCGTGCTCGTCGGGTTCAACTCGTTCCTCACGGAGGAGCCGGACGCGCTGCACCTCGTCGAGGTGTTCCTCGGCGTCCTCATCGGCGCGGTGACGTTCACGGGGTCGATCGTCGCGTTCCTCAAGCTGTCGGCCCGCATCAGGAGCGCCCCGCTCATGCTCCCGGGACGCAACTGGCTCAACCTCGGTGCGCTCGTCGCGTCGTCGGCGCTGCTGGCGTGGTTCCTCGCCTCGCACACGCTGCTGCCGCTCGTACTCATGACCGTCGTCGCGCTCGCGCTCGGCTGGCACCTGGTCGCGTCGATCGGCGGCGGCGACATGCCCGTCGTGGTGTCGATGCTGAACTCGTACTCCGGGTGGGCCGCGGCCGCCGCGGGCTTCATGCTGAGCAACGACCTGCTCATCGTCGTCGGCGCCCTGGTCGGCTCGTCCGGCGCGATCCTGTCCTACATCATGTGCAAGGCGATGAACCGCTCGTTCGTCTCCGTGATCCTGGGCGGGTTCGGCGCGGAGGGCGGGACGGTCGCGAGCGGCGACCACGACTACGGAGAGCACCGCGAGATCAGCGCGGTCGAGGTCGCGGACCTGCTGCGCGACGCCCGGCGCGTCGTCATCGCCCCGGGGTACGGCATGGCGGTCGCCAAGGCGCAGTACCCCGTCGCGGACCTCGTGGCCAAGCTGCGCGGGCAGGGCGTCGACGTGCGCTTCGCCGTGCACCCCGTCGCGGGCCGCCTGCCGGGCCACATGAACGTGCTGCTCGCCGAGGCCAAGGTGCCCTACGACATCGTGCTCGAGATGGACGAGATCAACGACGAGTTCGCGGACACCGACGTCGTGCTCGTCATCGGCGCCAACGACACCGTCAACCCGGCGGCGCTCGACGACCCGACGTCGCCCATCGCCGGCATGCCGGTGCTCGAGGTGTGGAAGGCCAAGCAGGTGATCGTCTTCAAGCGGTCCATGGCCACGGGCTACGCAGGGGTGCAGAACCCGCTGTTCTTCCGGGAGAACACGGCGATGCTGTTCGGCGACGCGAAGGACCAGGTCGAGCAGATCGTCGCACCGCTGGCGGTCGGCTGACCGCAGGTCGTCGAAACGCTTCACCTGCGTGACCGCGCAGGTCGGCGCGGCCTAGCCTCGCGGCGGGCCGCGCCGTCGCGGCCCGCCCGCGAGGTCTGGCATCGTCCGTGCCCGGCGCCACCGCCTCGTGAGGGCACCCGCCCGCGCGAAGGAGCGTCGCCATGCCGTCCGCCCGTCCCGCAGTCACGCACCGCCGTGCGCATCCCGTCGTGACCGCCCTGGCCGCCCTCGTGTGCGCGGTCCTCGCCGCATCCGCCGTGCTGGTCGCGCCGCTGCTGGCGCCGGCGCACGCAGCCTCCCCGGCCGTCGTGCTGACCAGCGACTTCGAGTCCGGCCTGGACGGGTGGGCGCCGCGCGGGACGGCCGCGACCGTCGCCGTCACGACGTCGGACGGACCCCGCGGCGCCGGGAGCCTGCTCGTGCAGGGCCGCACCGCGTCGTGGAACGGCGCGCTCGTCGACGTCACCGACACCTTCGAGCCGGGCACGACCTACACCATCGGCCTGTGGCTCAAGCTGCCCGCCAGCGGGCTCGGGTACGCCGACCTGCGCCTGTCGGTCCAGCGGGACCTCGACGGCGCCGCGTCGTACGACACGGTCACGACCGTCACCGGGGTCGGCGGCGAGTGGAAGCAGGTCGTCGCGTCGTACACGCCCGGGCCGTTCGACACCGCGTCGCTGTACGTCGAGTCGACGTCGTCGCTGACCGACTTCATGGTCGACGACGTGCTGGTCACGGGTGTCGCCTACACCCCGGACCTCACGCTGCCGTCGGTCGCCGACGCGGTCGCCGACGAGTTCCCGTTCGGCCTGGCGCTCGAGCCGGCCGACATCACCGGGGGCCGTGGCGCGCTCGCGGCGCACCACGCCGTCCAGATCACCCCGGGCAACCAGCTCAAGCCCGACGCGGTCCAGCGCACCGAGGGGACGTTCACGTTCGGCCCGGCGGACACGCTCGTCGACTGGGCGCTCGAGCACGACGCGCGCGTCTACGGGCACACGCTGCTGTGGCACCAGCAGACGCCCGCGTGGTTCTTCCAGGACGCCGACGGTGCTGCGCTGACGACCTCGGCCGCCGACCAGGCGCTGCTGCGCGAGCGGCTGCGCACGCACATCGAGGCGGTCGCCGACCACTACCGCGAGACGTACGGCGAGTACGGGACACCGGGCAACCCGATCTTCGCGTTCGACGTGGTCAACGAGGTGATCGACGAGAACCAGGCGGACGGCCTGCGCCGCAGCGAGTGGTACCGGATCCTCGGACCGTCGTACATCGCCGACGCGTTCCGGTACGCACGGGACGCGTTCGGGCCCGACGTGCTGCTGTTCATCAACGACTACAACTCCGAGTACCCGAACAAGCGCGCCCCGTACCTGCGGCTCGTCACCGACCTGCTCGCGCAGGGCGTGCCGGTCGACGGCGTGGGGCACCAGCTGCACGTCGAGGTCGGCCGGTCCGTCGCGATGGCGGAGGACACGATCCTCGCCTTCGAGGCGCTTCCCGTGACGCAGGCCGTCACCGAGCTCGACGTCTCGACCTACCGGCACGGCGGCGAGTCCTGGACCGCGCCCCCCGCGGACCGCCTGCTCGAGCAGGGCTACTACTACCGCGACCTGTTCGAGATGCTCCGGCGGCACGCGTCGTCGTTCACGTCCGTCACGGTGTGGGGCCTGGAGGACTCCCGCACGTGGCTCAGGGCCGGGGCCGCGCCGCTGCTGTTCGACGGGACGCTGCAGGCCAAGCCCGCGTACTGGGGCATCGTCGACCCGTCGAGGATCGGCGTGACCCCGACCCCGACGCCCTCCGTGACGCCGACGCCGACGCCCTCCGTGACGCCGACCCCGACGCCGACCGTGACGCCGACGCCGACGGTCACGCCGACGCCCACCGTGACCCCGACGCCGACAGCACCGGCCGGCGCCTGCCGCGTCGCCTACACGACGAACGACTGGAACACCGGGTTCACGGCGAGCCTGCGCCTGACCAACA
Source organism: Actinomycetes bacterium (assembly GCA_023424135.1). Taxonomy (GTDB): domain Bacteria; phylum Actinomycetota; class Actinomycetes; order Actinomycetales; family Cellulomonadaceae; genus Cellulomonas. The sequence goes on from JAFAEH010000038.1 coordinate 35,883, forward strand.
CGGGCTCCGTGCCGCTGTCGGGCTGGACGCTCACGTTCACGTTCCCCGACGGTCAGCGGCTCACGCAGGGCTGGAGCGCGGTCTGGTCGCAGTCCGGCGCCGTCGTGACGGCGACGAACGCGTCCTGGAACGGTGGGCTCGCCGCAGGCGCGTCGGTCGACATCGGGTTCAACGGCTCCCACACGGGTAGCAACGCGCGCCCGGCGGTGCTCGCGCTCGACGGGGTGCCCTGCACGACCGCCTGACCCTCGGGGCCGGTGCCCCCGACCCGTCCGGCTGCGCGGCGCCGCTGGCGCGGGACGTCACCGGTGCGGGTCCGGGTGAGGATCGTCCGTCGCACCCGGCGGACGGTCCTCACCCACGGCTCGAGGAGGTCCCGTCCCGGTCGGGTCGGGGTCGGCGACGGGGCGCTCTCGTCAGCGAGACGACGACCGGGTGCGGCGGCGACGCCCTTCCTGCGCCGGCCTTCCGGTGCCGGCGGTCTGTCGGCCGCAGCTCACCCGTCGTCCCCGACGGGCCGCGTCCCCGTCGTCTCAGGTGGGGCGGACGGGGCGGCGTGCGACGACGACGGTCGCGTCGACGTCCTCGTCGTGCAGCACCTCGACGGCCCAGCCCGGCGGGCACGCGGCGCGGGTGAGCGGGACCTGCCGCCGGCTGGTCTCGACCAGGACGTGACCGCCCGGAGCCACCCAGGCGGGCGCGGCCGCGAGCAGCCGACGCTGCACGTCCGCACCGTCGCTCCCTCCGTCGAGCGCGACGAGCGGCTCGTGCCGGCGTGCTTCGGTCGGCATGGTCACCACGGCGGCGCTCGGCACGTAGGGCGCGTTGGCGACGAGCACGTCGACGCGTCCCCGCAGGGCGGCGGGCAACGGGTCGAGCAGGTCCCCGTTCCACACGCGCCCTCGTCCGGCGAGGTTGCGCGCCGCCCACGCGGTCGCCACCGGGTCGACGTCGACCGCGTGCACGTCGGCGCCGGGCACGTCGCGCGCGACCACCGCCGCGACCGGTCCGACCCCGCAGCACGCCTCGACGACGACCGCGCCGGTGGTGGGGCGTGGGGCGCGCCCGGTCGTGGTGCGCCGGGTGGGGTCCGTGGTGTCGGTGTGGTCGGTGGTGGGTGGGGTGGGGTCGGTGGTGCCGGTCTGCTCGGTGGCGGTGTGTGGGGTCCCGCCCGCGGTGTCGGTCTGGTCGGTGGTGGCGCGCGCGAGCCGCACCGCCGTGTGCGCGAGCAGCTCGGTCCGGCGCCGCGGCACGAAGACCCCCGGCCCGACGGCGAGCCGCATCCCGGCGAACTCCACCCACCCGAGCACGGTCTCCAGCGGTTCGCCCGACACGCGCCGCACCACCAGCCCTTCGAGCACGTCTGCCTCACCGTCCGGCCCCCGCACCCCCTGCCACTGGTCACATATGTGACCAGTGGCAGGGGTAGGTCGGGGCATATGTGACCAGTTCCGGGGGGTGCCCTCCGAGGACGCCCCGGGGTGCTGGCCCGGGGGCCGTGACGCGAGCGCCTCGGCGGCGGACATCAGGAGGGCGGCCTCGTCCTCGGCGAACACGCAGCCCGCGGCACGCAGGCGCGCGACGAGGGTGGAAGCGACGTCGCGGGGAGGACCGGACGCGGGCGTGGGCACGTCGCATCGTCGCACGCGGGGCAGTCGCGCCGCGGGCCGTGCGCGGTCGGCGGGATCGGTCGGCGTCCGGCTGGTGGGCCCGGCGGCGTGCTGCCGGTGGTCCGGGAGGGACCGGTGTGCTGCCGGGAGGCCGGTGGTGCCGGGGCAGGTGGGCCGGGATCGGGCGACGGGGGGGCGTCGGTGCGGGATCGGCGGTGTCGTCGCACCGACCCTCGCCGGTGCCGTCGCACCGACCCCCGCCGGTGCCGTCGCACCGACCCCCGCCCGGCGCGCTGCGTCGGCGCGCACCGCATCGCGCCTGGTCAGGGGCTGGTGTCCATCAGCCGAAGGTCCCCCCGCGCCTGCTGACCAGGCGCACTAGGCTGGGTGCGCACACCCACCGTCTGTCGAATGGAGCAGCCATGGCCAGCATCGAGGCCGTCGGCGCGCGCGAGATCCTTGACTCGCGCGGCAACCCCACTGTCGAGGTCGAGGTCGCCCTCGACGACGGCACCATCGCCCGCGCGGCCGTCCCCTCGGGCGCGTCGACGGGCGCGTTCGAGGCGGTCGAGCGCCGTGACGGCGACAACCCGCGGTACGGCGGGAAGGGCGTCGAGGGCGCGGTCAACGCCGTCATCGACGACATCGCGCCGGAGCTCATCGGCTTCGAGGCGTCCGAGCAGCGGCTCGTGGACGCCGCGCTCATCGAGCTCGACGGCACCCCGAACAAGGGCAAGCTCGGCGCCAACGCGATCCTGGGCGTGTCGCTCGCGGTCGCCAAGGCCGCGGCCGACTCGGCCGACCTGCCGCTGTTCCGCTACGTCGGCGGCCCCAACGCGCACGTCCTGCCCGTGCCGATGATGAACATCCTCAACGGTGGGTCGCACGCCGACTCCAACGTCGACATCCAGGAGTTCATGGTCGC
>JAFAEH010000069.1 GCA_023424135.1 Actinomycetes bacterium
GTCCTGACGACCGCGAGCGACCACGACCCGGTCACCGGCACGCTGCACGGCGACCGGGGACGCGTGGCGGCCGAGGCGCTCGACACGCTGACCGGGGCGCTCGCGGACGTCGAGGGCATCGCGTCGCGGCACGTCGCCGACCACGCCGCGCTGCTGGGGCGCGTCCGGCTCGACCTGGGTGAGGCTCCCGACCTGCCGCTCGACGCGCGGCTCGTGCGGCACGCGCACGGCGAGCCGGACCCGCACCTCGCGGTGCTCGCGTTCCAGTACGGGCGGTACCTGACGGTCGCGGGGTCGCGGCCGGGCACGCTGCCGATGAACCTGCAGGGCATCTGGAACGACCGTGTGCAGCCGCCGTGGAACTCGAACTACACGATCAACATCAACACCGAGATGAACTACTGGCCGACGCTCGTCGGCGACCTCGCGGAGTGCCACGAGCCCTTGCTGACGTGGCTCGACCGGCTGGCCGCCGCGGGGACGGCGACGGCGCGCGAGCTGTACGGCGCGCGGGGCTGGGTCGCGCACCACAACGCCGACCCGTGGTGCTTCAGCGGGCCGACGGGTCGGGGGCGCGACTCGGCGAGCTGGTCGTCGTGGCCGTTCGGCGGGGTGTGGCTCGCCCGGCACGTGGTCGACCACCACGACTGGACGGGGGACGACGACGCGCTGCGCCGGCACTGGCCCGTGGTGCGGGGTGCGGCGCTGTTCGTGCTCGACACGCTCGTCACGCTGCCCGACGGGTCGCTCGGCACGTCCCCCGCGACGAGCCCCGAGAACCACTACCTGCTGCCCGACGGTCGCCCGGCGGCGGTCGGGGTCTCGACCACGTCGGACCTCGCGATGGCGCGTGACCTGCTGGAGCACGTGCGCCGGCTCGCGCCCGTCGCGGGCGACCACGACGAGGACCTGCGGGCGGCGGTCGACGGTGCGCTGGACCGGCTCCCGACCGAGCGCACGGGTCCGGACGGGCGGCTCGCGGAGTGGGCGCAGGACGTCCCGGACGCCGAGCCCCACCACCGCCACCAGTCGCACCTGTACCGCGTGTTCCCCGGCACGTCGATCGACCCGGACACCGCGCCGGCGCTCGCCGCCGCGGCGCGGCGCACGCTCGACGCACGGGGCCCCGACTCGACGGGCTGGTCGCTCGCGTGGCGGCTCGCGCTGCGTGCCCGGCTGCGGGACGCCGACGGGGTCGCGGCGCTGGTCGGGGCGTTCCTGCACCCCGTCGACGCGGATCCGGCCGACCTGCCGGCGGGGGACGCGCCGACGCACCACCGTGGCGGGGTCTACACGTCGCTGCTGTGCGCGCACCCGCCGTTCCAGATCGACGGCAACCTGGGGTTCACGGCGGGTGTCGCCGAGGCGCTCGTGCAGGCGCACCGGCGCGCGGCCGACGGCGTGCGGGAGGTGCACCTGCTGCCGGCGCTGCCGGCGGCCTGGTCCGCCGGGAGCGTCCAGGGCCTGCGGCTGCGCGGGGGTCTGCGGCTCGCGGACCTGCGGTGGGCGGACGGGCGCGTCGTGCGGGCCGTGCTCGAGGCCGACCGCACGGTCGTCGTCGATGTGCGCGAGCGCGAGGACGAGGCACGCCGGCAGGTGGTCGTGCGTCCGGGGGAGCCGACCGTCGTCCTTCCGTGAGCCGCCGCTACCCGCCTGCCGGCGCGGGGGCGGTCGACTCGCGGACGACCAGCTCGGTCGCGAGGTCGATGCGCAGGTTCGTGGGGTGCTCGCCGGCCGCGAGGCTCAGCACCATCTGGGTGGCCGTGCCGGCCATCTCGCGCAGCGGCTGCCGCACGGTCGTCAGCGACGGACCGAGCCACTGCGCCAGCGGGATGTCGTCGTAGCCGACCACGGAGACGTCCTCCGGGATGGAGAGCCCGAGCTCCCGCACGGCGCGCATGACGCCCAGGCTCTGGTAGTCCGACCCGGCGAAGATCGCGGTGGGGCGGTCGGGGCGCGAGAGCAGGTCCAGGCCGTGCTGGTAGCCGCCGTCGACGTGGAAGTCGCCCCATCGCACGAGGCTGGGGTCGGGCCGGATCCCGGCCTCGTCGAGCGCGCTGCGGTACCCGTCGACGCGGGCCCGTGAGCACAGCACGTCGGACGGGCCGGCGATGACGGCGATCCGCCGGTGGCCGAGCGAGAGCAGGTGGCGGGTCGCGATGAGGCCGCCGTTCCAGTTGTTCGAGCCGACGGTCGGGACGCCCGCCGGCGGCTCGCCCCACGTGTCGACGACGACGAACGGGATCGAGCGCGACTCGAGCTGGTGGCGCTGCGTCGCGTCCAGGCTCGACAGCACCAGCAGCACGCCCAGGGGCCGGCGCGCGAGGATGTCGTCGATCAGCTCCTGGGGTGGGCGGTGCGCACCGCCGATCTCCGAGAGCACGACCCCGACGCGACGGGCCGCCGCGGCGTCCTCGACGCCCTTGATGACCTCCTGCGCCCACGCGTTGTCGATGTGGTGGAACACGAGGTCGATGAGGTTCGGGTCGCCCGAGCCGCGCCCGCGACGGCGCCGGTAGCTGTGCTCCTCGAGGATCGCCTCGACGCGGGCCCGCGTGCCGGCGGCGACGTCGGCACGTCCGTTGAGCACCTTGGAGACGGTGGGCACGGAGACGCCGGCGAGCGCAGCGATCTCGGCGATCGTGACGGTGCGTCGGCCGTCGGTGGACGTGGCCACGGGTCCTCCTCGGAGCGGTCCGCCGCGGCGGGGCCGCGGTGGCGGTGCGTGATCGTGCAGCATCGCAAGTTTCGAAGGGAGGTTAGCACCCGCGTGGTCCGGCATGTCGGGCATCCGCCCGGACGCGTCCGGATGGTCCTTCCGGGTCTCGGTTCGATCACATCGGTTGACGGCACCGCAAACGTTTGCCTAACGTGTCCGCCGTGAGGTCGACGGGATGGTCCGCCGACACGTTTCGGCCACGAGGACGTGATCGATGCATGCGCAGCAGCACGGCGTTCGCCCGGTGACCACCGGGTCGTCGACGCCATCCTCCGGCCGTGTCCCCGGGTGTGCCACCGCACTGCCCGGTGCCCCGAAGAGGTGGTGACCCCATGTCGACCGACGGTGTGACCGTCGCGGGCGGCGGAGCCGCGCAGGCGGCTCTCTCGCAGGACCCCGCAGCGCCCGTCGTGGCGCGCAACGCCGACGGCGGACCTGACGGTCCGGTCGACCGCGCGACGCGCAAGCGGCGCCAGGGTCACGTGACCTGGCGTCGGGCCCTGCGACGCGACTGGCAGCTGTACACGCTGCTCGTCCTGCCGCTCGTGTTCTTCGCGATCTTCCGCTACATGCCGATGCTCGGGAACGTCATCGCGTTCCGACGGTTCCGGCCCGGCGGGTCGATCTTCGGCGAGGAGTGGGTCGGTCTGCACTACGTGCGGATGTTCATCAACGACCCCACGTTCTGGAACGTCTTCCAGAACACCCTGATCCTCGGCGTCCTCAGCCTCGTCATCATCTTCCCGCTGCCGATCGTGCTGGCGCTCATGCTCAACGAGCTGCGCTCGCGCAGGTTCAAGCGGATCGTCCAGACGATCTCCTACCTGCCGCACTTCATGTCGATCGTCATCGTCGCCGGCCTGGTCTTCCAGCTCACGGCGATGCGCGGGACGATCAACCAGCTCATCACCGCGTTCGGCGGCGCCGCGATCCCGTTCATGCAGCTGCCCGAGTGGTTCCGCACGGTCTACATCTCCTCGGAGATCTGGCAGACGGTCGGCTGGGGCACGATCCTCTACCTCGCCGCGCTGTCGACGATCGACCCGCAGCTCTACGAGGCGGCCCGCATCGACGGGGCCAACCGCTGGCGCCAGACCTGGCACGTCACTCTGCCCGGCATCCGGCCCACCATGATCGTGCTGCTCATCCTCAACATCGGCAGCTTCATGGCGGTCGGGTTCGAGAAGATCCTGCTGCTGTACAACCCCTTGCTGTACCCGACGGCCGACGTCATCGCGACGTACCTGTACCGCGTCGGCATCGGGTCCGCGCAGTTCTCCTACGCGACCGCGATCGGTCTGTTCGAGGCGATCATCGGCCTCACCCTCGTCCTGTCCGCCAACGCGATCTCGCGCCGAGTGGTGGGAGCCTCCCTGTGGTGACCGTCGACAAGCTGACCCGCCTCGACGAGCGGCTCTCGAGGTCGACCGTCCGTGCCGTGAAGGACACGCGCGCCTACACCGCGTTCCGCGTCATCAACGGCACGCTGCTGGTGATCATCGCCGGCGTGACGCTGTACCCGTTCATCAACCTCGTCGCCCAGGCGTTCTCGTCGGAGGCGTACATCAACGCGGGCCGCGTCAGCGTGTGGCCGCGCGGGTTCAACGTCACGACGTTCAACCTCGTCATGGCGGACTCGATGTTCTGGCGCAACTACCAGAACACCGTGTACTACACGGTCGTCGCGACCCTCGTCGCGATGGTGCTCACCACGACGTTCGCGTACGCGATCTCGAAGTACCACCTCAAGGGCCGCAAGGTCTTCATCGGCATCGCCGTGTTCACGATGTTCTTCAACGGTGGCCTGATCCCCAACTACGTGCTCATCAACGAGCTGGGGCTGCGCAACTCGGTGTGGGCCATCGCGCTGCCGAACGCGATCAGCGTGTTCAACCTGCTCGTCATGAAGTCGTTCTTCGAGAACTTCTCCACCGAGCTGGAGGAGGCTGCCGAGATCGACGGCCTGAGCACGTACGGCAAGCTCTGGCGGATCGTGCTGCCCCTGAGCAAGGCCGTCATCGCGACGATGGTCCTGTTCTACGCGGTGTCGTTCTGGAACTCGTGGTTCGCGGCGTTCCTCTACATGGACCACCGCGAGCTGTACCCGGTGACGGTGTACCTGCGCAACCTCATCGCGGGCGCCACGAGCGTCGACGGTGCGGCGGGGTCGGCGGAGTCGACGCAGATCGCCGCCAACGTCAAGGCCGTGACGATGCTGCTCACGGTCCTGCCGATCGTGTGCCTCTACCCGTTCATCCAGCGGTACTTCGTGTCGGGCGTGATGCTCGGCTCGGTCAAGCAGTGACCCATGACCTTCACGACCCCCGCGGCCACCCGGTCCGCGGTGCACTTCCACGGATGCAGGACGACGACGTTCCACCCGGAAGGAGAATGATGAGGACGACGAAGAAGCGGTCCGTGGCGTACGCCGCGACCGCCGCGACGCTCGCACTGGCGCTGGCGGCGTGCTCGGGAGGCTCGGACGACGGTGACGGGGACACCCCCGACGTGAGCGAGCTCGGTCAGGTCGGTGCGATGGAGGACTACGGCGTCGGCACGACGTTCAAGGCCACCGAGCCGCTGAGCTTCGGGCTGATGTACCGCGACCACCCGAACTACCCGCTCAAGGACGACTGGGACATCCTCACCAAGCTGACCGAGAACCAGAACGTCTCCTTCGACATCCAGAGCGCACCGCTGTCCGACTGGCAGCAGGCGCAGTCCATCGCGATCGGCGCGGGCAACGCACCGGAGATCATCTCCGTGACGTACCCGGGCCAGGAGGTCGCGTTCGTCGCCGGCGGCGCGATCCTGCCGGTGAGCGACTACGTCGAGTACATGCCCAACCTGCAGGACAAGATCGAGAAGTGGGACCTGGCGAGCGACATCGACCGGCTGCGTCAGGAGGACGGCAAGTTCTACCTGCTGCCGGGCCTGCGCGAGTCGGTGCGTCCGATGTACTCCTACGCGGTGCGTGCGGACGTCTGGGAGGAGCTCGGCCTGAGCCTGGAGCCCGCGACGTTCGAGGACTTCGCGGCCGACCTGGCCAAGGTCAAGGAGGCCTACCCGGACCAGTACCCGCTGTCCGACCGCTGGTCGGCCAACGGTCCGCTCGAGGCGACGCTCAACGTCGCGGCGCCGAACTTCGGCACCGCCGCCGGCTGGGGCTTCGGTGAGGGCACCTGGTGGGACGCGGACGCCGAGGAGTTCGTCTACACGGGTGCCATGGACGAGTACCGCGACCTGGTCTCGTACTACCACGACCTGGTCGCCGACGGCCTCATGGACCCCGAGAGCCTCACGCAGGACGACGACCAGGCGCAGCAGAAGATCGCGTCCGGCCAGACGTTCGCGCAGCTGACCAACGACCAGGAGATCCTCAAGATCCGCACGGCGTTCGAGGAGCTGGGCACGGACGGCGAGGTCGCGATGATCCGCGTCCCCGCCGGCCCGGCGGGTGACTACCAGGCCGGTTCGCGCCTGGTCAGCGGCCTGATGCTGTCGTCGAAGGCCAAGGACTCCGACCACTTCCTGGCGATGCTGCAGTTCCTCGACTGGCTGTACTACTCCGACGAGGGCCTCGAGTTCGCGAAGTGGGGCGTCGAGGGTGAGACGTACACCAAGGACGCGGACGGCAAGCGCACGCTGGCCGCGGACATCGACCAGAACGGCCTCAACCCGGGCGCGCCGAAGTTCCTCAACGTGGACTTCGGCTACCACAACGGCGTCTGGATGCTCGAGCACGGCTCGTCCGACGACCTCGACCAGTCGATGCTCCGCGAGGAGGTCGTGGACTTCGTCCAGTCGATGAGCGACAAGGAGCTCGCACCCGTGGCGCCGCCCGCGCCGCTCAACGAGCTCGAGCGTGAGCAGGTCTCGCTGTGGACGACGGCCCTCAAGGACCACGTCTACCAGAACACGGCCGCCTTCATCCTGGGGCAGCGCTCGCTCGACGAGTGGGACACGTACGTGTCCGAGCTCGAGGGCAAGAACCTGCAGCAGTACCTCGACGTCGTCAACGGCGCGCAGCAGCGGTTCGCCGAGAAGAACGGCTGACGGTCCCGGGCCGGGTCGCCCTCCCGCGGGGAGGGCGACCCGGCCCGTGCCGTTCCCACCCACCCCTCCACGATCGGAGCCGTCCGCCGTGCGCACCGTCGTCCCCGCCCAGTCCACCGGCCCCCTGCCCGACGCGTGGCGCGCATGCGTGGGCACGGGGCGCATGAACCTCGCGCTGCGTGCCGACTACCGCGACTCGCTCGCGCAGGTGCAGCGTGACATCGGCTTCCGGCACATCCGCGGGCACGGCCTGCTCTCGGACGACATGGGCGTCCTGCGGACCGACGAGGTCGACGGGCGCACCCGTACCCGGTACGCGTTCAGCTACGTCGACCAGGTGCACGACTTCTTCCTCTCGGTCGGGATCCGGCCGTTCCTCGAGCTCGGGTTCATGCCCTCGCAGCTCGCGTCCGGCGACGACACGGTGTTCTGGTGGAAGGGCAACATCACGCCCCCGCGGGACATGTCCGCGTGGGTCGCCCTCGTCCAGGCGGTGCTGCGCCACCAGATCGACCGCTACGGGATCGACGAGGTGCGCCGCTGGCCCGTCGAGGTCTGGAACGAGCCGAACCTCACGGTGTTCTGGAAGGACGCCGACCAGGACGCGTACTTCCGGCTCTACGAGGCGACCGCCCGTGCGGTCAAGGACGTCGACGCCGACCTGCAGGTCGGGGGTCCGGCGATCTCCCCGGGGTCCGACGAGTGGTGGGCGCCGTTCGCGGACTTCGTGACCTCCCGCGACGTGCCCGTCGACTTCGTCAGCCGGCACGCGTACACGTCCGGACCGGCGCAGCACGTCCCGTTCGGCACGTACCAGACCCTGATGCCCCCGCAGCACCTCCTGGAGCAGTTCGACGCACCGCGTCGTCACCTCGAGGGGACCGCGCTGGCGGGTCTGCCGGTGCACATCACGGAGTTCAACACGTCCTACCGGCCGGACAACCCGATCCACGACACCGCGTACAACGCGGCGTACCTCGCGCCGGTCCTCGCGGGCGGCGGGGGCCTGGCCGACTCGTTCTCCTACTGGACGTTCTGCGACGTGTTCGAGGAGACGAACGTCCCCACGTCGATCTTCCACGGCGGGTTCGGCATGCTCACGCACCGGCAGGTCGCCAAGCCCACCTACCACCTGTACACGTTCATGGCCCGCATGGGCCGCGACGTGCTCGCCCGCGGTGACGACCACCTGGTGTGCGTCGACCCGGACGGTCGCCTGACGGTCCTCGCCTGGCAGCCGGTCGGTGGCACCGGGGCGGGCGACGCACCCGACGAGCACCGGGTCGAGCTGTCGCTGCCCGTCGGCGGGGACGCCGCCTTCGTCCTGCGCGAGCGTGTCAACGAGCACGACGGCAACGCGTTCGCGGCGTGGCGCGAGCTGGGCAGGCCGATGTCGCCGACGGCCCGTGAGCTCGACCTGCTGCACGCGTGCGCACGTCCCGCGGTGTCGCACGACGTCGTGCGGACCGCCGGCGGGCGCGTCGACCTCGACCTCGTCCTAGGGCGCCACGAGGTGACGTTCGTCGAGCTCACACCCGTCAGCCCGACGCACCACGACGGCCTCGACGACCGTCGGCTGCTCGGCGAGGACGACGACCGGCTCGTCGCGGTGCACGAGCGCGTGCGAGCATGACGACGATGACGCAGCGCCGCGACGACCTGGACGAGGTGGGCACCGGCCCGCTGTCGCGGGGTGCCTCCGTGGTGCTGTGGGTGCTGGTGCTCAGCGCGCTCGTCGTCCTGACCGGCGGGCTGCCGCTCGCGCTGGTCCCGTTCCTGACCGGCGACACCGCGAACGTGTGGCTCGCGGCGGTGCTGTTCGTGCCGCTGGGCCCCGCGCTGGCGGCCACGGTGTTCGCGTGGCGCCGGTTCCTCGCGGACCGCGACCTGCGGCCCGCCGCGCACTTCCTGCGCGGGTACCGGCTCAACGCGCTCGACGTCCTGCGCTGGTGGGTGCCGCTGCTCGCGGTGCTCGCCGTCCTGGTGTTCACGCTGCTCAACCTCGACGCGGCGGGTGTGCCCGGCGGCTACGGCGCCGTGCTCGTCGTCGTCGGCGTCGCCCTGCTCCTGTGGGCCGTGAACGCCCTCGCGCTGACCTCCCGGCTGAACCTGCGCACGCGCGACGTCGCCCGCCTGTCCACCTACTACCTGGGCGCGAAGCCGCTGGTCACCCTCAAGGTGCTCTCGCTGCTCGTGCTGTGCGCGGGCGTCGTCGTGTTCGCCTCCGACTGGGTGCTCGTCGCCCTGACCGGGGTGCTCGCGCTGCTCGTCACGACGACGACCGAGCCGGTCGTCACCGACGCCACCGCGCGTTTCACCGCCTGACCCCGTCCATCCCCGCTGCGAGGTTCTTCCCGATGTCCCTTCCTGTGAGCGATCACATCCGCTACGGCGGCGACTACAACCCCGAGCAGTGGCCCGCGTCCGTGTGGGACGAGGACGACGCCGCGTTCGACCTCGCGCACGTCACGACCCTGACCGTCGGGGTGTTCGCGTGGGCGCACACCGAGCCCACCGAGGGCGGGTACGACTTCTCGCGGCTCGACGCGATCGTCGAGCGCGCGCACGCGCAGGGGCGCGACGTCGTCCTCGCCACGCCGTCCGGGGCGATGCCGCCCTGGCTCGCGCTCGCCTACCCGGACGCCTGCCGCGTCGACTACGAGGGCCGCCGGCACGTGTACGGGCAGCGGCACAACCACTGCCCGTCCTCCCCGGACTTTCGCCGGCTGTCCGTCGCGATGGCCGCGCGCCTCGCGGAGCGCTACGGCGAGCACCCCGCGGTCGTCGCCTGGCACGTCGGCAACGAGTACGGGGGCGCCTGCTACTGCGACCTGTGCGCGGCTGGGTTCCGGGACTGGCTGCGGGCGCGCTACGGCACGCTCGAGCGGCTCAACGACGCGTGGAACACCCTGTTCTGGTCGCACGTCTTCGGCGACTGGGACCAGATCGTGCCGCCGAACGCGCTCTCGGAGCACTGGCGGGGGCCGAACCACACCGCCTTCCAGGGCATCACGCTCGACTACCGGCGCTACATGACCGACCGCATGCGCGAGGGGTACGTCGAGGAGAAGGCCGCGATCCGCGCGCACGTCCCGACGACGCCGGTGACCACCAACTTCATGGGGTTCTTCCAGCCGTTCGACTACCACCGCTGGGCCGACGACCTCGACTTCGTGTCCTGGGACAACTACCCGCCGCTGCCCGACGACCCGCTGCGCACCGCCGCGCGCATGGCCGCGACGCACGCCGCGATGCGGGGCCTGAAGGACGGTCAGCCGTTCTGGGTCATGGAGCAGACGCCGTCGATCACGGCCTCGCGCGACGTCAACCCGGTCAAGCGGCCCGGCGTGCTCGGTCTGTGGACGTGGCAGTCCGTCGCGCACGGCGCCGACGCGACCCTGTACTTCCAGATGCGCCAGTCCAAGGGGGCGTGCGAGAAGTACCACGGCGCGCTCATCGACCACTCGGGACGCACCGACACGCGCGTCTTCCGGGAGGCCGCGGCCCTGGGGGAGGAGCTGGCGTCCGTCGGGTCCGCCCTGCTGGGTGCGCGCACGCCCGCGCGCGTCGCGCTGCTGCTGGACTGGGACTCGTGGTGGGCCGTCGAGATGACCGACGGCTACAACCGCCACGTGTCGTACCTGCAGACGCTCCTGCAGTACCACCGGGCGCTGTGGCACGCGAACGTCGACGTCGACGTGGTCCCCGTGACGACGTCCTTCGACGGGTACGACGTCGTCGTCGCTCCCGTCCTGCACATGCTCAAGGGCGACGTCGTCGATCGGCTCACCGCGCACGTCGAGCGCGGCGGGTCGCTCGTCACGACGTTCTACGGCGGGCGCGTCGACGAGGACGACAACGCGTTCCTCGGGTCGCCCCCGCTCGACGCGCTCGCCGGGTCGCGCGTCGAGGAGACCGACTCCGGCGTGCCCGGGGCCGCCAACCCCGTGACGCTCACGCTCGACGGCGTCGCGACGACGCACGACGCGACCCTCGTGTTCGAGCTGCTCGTGCCGTCCGACGGCACGCAGGTGGTCGGGACGTACGGCGCCGACTTCTACGCGGGCCAGGCGGCCGTCACATGCGCACGCCGCGGTGACGGTGCCGCGTGGCACGTCGCGACGGGCCTCGACGACGACGGGGTCGCGCGTGTGCTGCGGCACGTCGTCGCCGGGCACGGCCTGCTCGGCCCGCACGCCGACGACGAGGGTGTGGAGGTCGCGCGGCGGGTCGCCCCCGACGGGACGACCTACCAGCTCGTGCTGCACCACGGGTCGGCGCCGCTGACCGTGACGTCGCAGGTCGCCGGGGAGGACCTGCTCACCGGGCGGGTCGTGGCGGTGGGGGAGACGCTCACCCTGCAGCCGGCGCAGACGCTGGTCCTGCGGACGTGAGCCGCGAGCCCGGCCCGCAGCGGTAGCGCTGGTGGGATTCATCGCGAATCCCACCAGCGGTAGGGTGCGGTCATGAGCACCCAGATCACCGTGCGGCTCGACGACGGCGTGGTCCGGGCTGTCGACGCACTGGTCGCCGCCGGGCAGGCCCGCAGCCGCGCGTCGGTCGTCGAGGATGCGCTCGAACGACACCTGCGCCGGGAGGTCGCCCGGCGTGACGTCGCACTGCTGCGCGGCGAGAACGTCGGGGACCTCGACGCGCTCGCGGCGTGGGCGGCGGGGCAGCCGACCGACCATCTCGACTGATGCGTCCCATCCACGTCGCGCACCTCGACGAGGCGCGCCCCGTCCTCGTGCTCACCCGCGAGCTGGTCCGCCCCCACCTCGCGCACGTCACCGTCGCGCCGATCACGAGCACCGTCCGGGGGCTGTCGACCGAGGTGCGGCTCGGCCCCGCCAACGGGCTCGACCACGAGTGCGTCGTGAGCTGCGACAACGTCCAGACGATCCCCGTCGCCGCCCTCGGACGCGCCATCGGGCACCTGCTGCCCGACCAGGAGGCGTCCCTCGCACGTGCGATCACGCTGGCGTTCGACCTGGAGCGGGCGTGAGGGGTGCGGTGGCCGTGTCGGCGTCGCCGCGGTCCGGCGTGGGGTCGCCGGCATCGTGGTGCAGCGATCCGGCGACCGCGTCGAACAGGTCGAGGAACGCATCGCGCAGCGTGACGACCGGGGTGCTGAAGGACAGCAGCAGCAGGCCGTCGCCGTCCGCAGGGTCGGTCCAGTAGTCGCAGCGCACGAGGTCGGCAGCGCCGTCATCGGCTCGGGCAGCGCGGGTCGTCGTCGCACGGAGGACCGGCCCGAGCGCGCCATCGCCGACGTCGACGGTGCCTTCGCGGACGGTGCCCTCGTCGGCGGTGCCCTCGTCGACCGGGCCCTTGCCGACCGTACCCTCGCCTGCTGCGCCGGGTTCGGCTGGCTGTCCGGCGACCCGCAGGGCGAGCGTCGCGGCGAACGCGTCCAGGTCGTCCTGCTGCGCGAACGACCCGGGCACCCGGTACGCCGTGAGCACCGCCGGCAGGGCCACGGGCCCGATCGCGGTCATCATGTACGCGCTGAACAGCCCGCCGGCCTGCGCCGCGCGCCGGGACGAGTCCTCGACGTCGCGACGCACCGTCCGCCGCACGGTCGCGAGGTCGTCGCGCCGCGGGACCTGACGGTCGACGAGCGCGACCACCCCCGTGTGCCGCGCAGCGTCCGAGCGCAGGTCGACGACGTGCCAGTCGGCGGGGAGCACCACCGCAACCGTCCCGGCCGTCGCGACGCGGTGCGCCGGCGCCGGGCTGCGGTCGCGCGGGGCGGCGTCGGCTGGTGCGTCGTCGGTCGGTGCGGGGCAGGCGGGACGGCGGCCCGTGGTGTGTGTCATCTACGTGACCTCCGTACGGCGTCCGGCGTGGTGCGTCGGTCAGCAGTCGGGTGGTGTGGGCACGGCGGTGCAGGGTTGGGAGACGAGGCGGCTGGTGCGTTCGACGACGGAGAACTCGTGGGAGGTGGTGGTGGTCTCGGCGTGGCCGGGGATGTCGCGCCAGGCCGGTGAGCCGTCGATGCGGTAGCGGCCGGTCCAGTGGGCGGTCAGGGTGATGATGGTGGTGGCGGTGGTGGTGTTCTCGTAGCGGTGGTAGACGTCGTGCTCGGGGTGGGGGTGGCCGGGTTGGTCGGTGGTGAGGTGGTGTCCGTCGCCGAAGTCGTAGGTCCAGGACACGGGTGTGAGTTCGACGTCGACGCCGTGGCCGAGCAGGTCGGTGCGCA